>NZ_JBJNMH010000006.1:0-216519 GCF_052168635.1 Serratia sp. CY47444 | reverse complement strand
ACTAAGACGTTGATAGGCTGGGTGTGTAAGTGCAGCGATGCATTGAGCTAACCAGTACTAATGATCCGTGAGGCTTAACCTTACAACACCGAAGGTGTTTTTAGAGAGATTTTCAGCGAAGTTCCGAGATTGGTTCTGATGGCTTCACGGAAGTGAGGCGGTTGGGATGAAACAGAATTTGCCTGGCGGCAATAGCGCGGTGGTCCCACCTGACCCCATGCCGAACTCAGAAGTGAAACGCCGTAGCGCCGATGGTAGTGTGGGGTCTCCCCATGCGAGAGTAGGACACTGCCAGGCATCAAATAAACGTTATCAGTGTGACGACTGGTAATGCGCAAATCGCAAAGCGCGAATTTGCCGGCATCGAGAGATGCAACGTAAAAGAATCGGTGGAGCGGTAGTTCAGTTGGTTAGAATACCTGCCTGTCACGCAGGGGGTCGCGGGTTCGAGCCCCGTCCGTTCCGCCACTTATTTAATTATGCCTGCTTTATTAGCAGGCATAATGTTAAGCGAGATTTAGGGGCGTAGCTCAGTTGGTAGAGCACCGGTCTCCAAAACCGGGTGTCGCGAGTTCGAGTCTCTCCGCCCCTGCCATATTAAGAACCCTTTGCGAAAGCAAAGGGTTTTTTTTTACCTATTATCCCTTCCCTTAGTGCATTCCCGCTTTGGAAAAGAGCGCTTTTGACGCATATGCCGAGGTTTGCTCGATCCTGGCTGCTTCATGTTCTTCCGAGCTTTACCCTGCACGCCTCCGGATTCTCTTATCGTTTTGCATTATCTTCTCTCAGAAGGCGATGGGCGGCTTTTGGCATGATAGACAGTCATTACCACGATGACGGCATTTAAGGCCGCCATAATGCTTTAGGCTGCGGTATTTAAAGGTATTTTAAGTAATTGCCGAATCAAAGGCTGTTGATCGCTGTTTTGCAACCAGACGGCATACAGTGGGCGGATAATCGGCGGGATCTCAGTAGTGGCCACCAGCTGCGGATACTCCTTTTCCCACTGGCTGGGCAGGAAAGCGCATCCGCCCGTGGTTTCCAGCAACTGACGCGTCAGATGAGCGGAGGTAGTCGTGAGGACCGGCACGTTATCACCTTCCAACATGCGGCTTTCCTGTTGGTGGAAGTCGGCTCCCCATTCCAGCTTGATGTAGGGCATTGGGGCCTGTTTGTCACGATACGCGGATGAGAACAGGCGTAATGAGAAATTGCTTAGCTGTTGGCTGGCCAATTCGTCCATCTTCGGCGGTTCGGTGGTGATCAGTAAATCGAGCTGCCTTTCATGCAGTTGTTTTACCAAAGAGTGCCTTAATGCCACCCTGGCTTCGAGCTGCAGCGCCTCGCGTTGTTGATAGAGCGCCTGCAACCAAGGGGTCAGATAGGCCTCCCACAGCGAAGCGGTAGCGCCGATCGACAACTCGGTGTGTTGCAGCGAACGCACGACCTCCTTCTTCGCCAACTGCCAGGTGTTCATCAGGCTTTCGGCATAGGGCAGAAGCCGCTCACCGGCAGGCGTCAGGCGGATATTATTGCGATGACGGGTAAATAAATTTGCGCCCAGCTGGTTTTCTAACTGACGGATGCGGAAACTGACCGCGGACTGCGTTAAGTACAAAGATTCTGCGGCTCTGCCAAAGTGACGCGTTCTACTGACCTCCAAAAAGGTTTTCAGTAATTCGGTATCCACACCTATCTCCAAAAAAATTTGTCGTTAAGATTTAAATGTTTTGTTTTACACGCTGTCAAGCCTATCTAATACTCCGCGCCATAAACAGCACGGCCATAAGAGAATTAGGAGCGTGTCAGATGGCGGATAGCTTCACCACGACCAATCGTTTTTTTGATAATAAACATTACCCTCGCGGGTTCTCCCGTCACGGCGATTTCACCATTAAAGAGGCGCAATTGCTAGAGCGTTTCGGCTACGCGTTTAACGAGCTGGACTCGGGTAAACGCCAGCCAGCGACTGAAGAAGAACAGCTGTTCGTCGCAGTGTGCCGAGGTGAGCGCGAAGCGGCTACCGAGCAGGAAAAAGTATGGGCTAAATATCTGGCGCGCACACGTCGCCCGAAGAAATTCCATACTCTGTCCGGCGGTAAACCGCAGGCTGACGCAGTGGAAGATTACAGCGACAGCGAAGACTAAAGACGATGGGGCCTGCGGGCCCCATTTTCATTCCAGACTACGATGCAGCTGTAACAACAGACGGTCCATACTGCGATAGCCCAGCGCTTCGCTGAGGTGGCGCCTGTCGAGCTCAGTATCTCCCGCCAAATCCGCCAGCGTGCGAGCCACTTTCAGGATGCGCTGCCAGGCGCGTACCGATAGCCCTAACGCGTTTAATGTCGCTTCCAGAAACTCGGCGTCTGCCGGCTGCAACACGCAATCCCGTTCTACTTCGCGGTTGCTCAACAGCGCATTGACTTTACCGGCGCGTTCGAGCTGGCGGGCGCGTGCCAGTTGCACTCTTTCCTGAACCAGCTCACTGCTTTCTCCCTGCGTTTGCCGCTTACTGAGCGTACCCGGCGGCAACAGCGGCACTTCGATAGACAGATCGAAACGGTCGAGAAAAGGCCCTGACAGCCGAGCCAGATAGCGCAACACCTGCTGCGGCGAGGCGCGGTTGTGCAACCCCTGATAATGCCCTGTCGGGCTGGGGTTCATTGCCGCGATCAACTGTACTCTGGCAGGGAAACAGACCTTGGCGTTGGCGCGTGAAATCACGATCTCGCCGGATTCCAACGGCTCGCGCAGCGCATCCAGGACCTTACGCTCGAATTCCGGTAGCTCATCCAGAAACAGCACGCCGTTATGCGCCATCGAGATCTCGCCCGGACGCGGCAGTGAGCCGCCGCCGACCAATGCCGCCATCGATGCGCTGTGATGCGGCGCGCGAAACGGCCTCTGGCGCCATGGCAGAGCGCTCAGAACAGGGTGTTGCAAGCTGGCGATCGCCAGGCTTTCCAGCGCCTCAGGCTCCGTCAGCGGCGGCAGTAAGCCCGTCAGTCGGCTGGCCAGCATGGTTTTGCCTGTGCCCGGCGGCCCAATCAGCAGCAGGTTATGCCCGCCGGCGGCGGCGATCTCCAGCGCCCGCTTGGCCTGCTCCTGGCCGATGATGTCGCGCAGATCGGCGTTTTCGTACGCATTGCCGGCTGCGGGGGGTGTGATGGCCACCGGCAGTTCGCCCTGGCCGAGTAAAAAAGCACAGACCTCCAACAGGTGTTGGGCGGTATGGGATTGTGACTGTGCGATCAGGCCGACCTCGGCGGCGTTGTCCGTCGACAGGATCAATTGTCGCCCGGCGTCAGCCGCCGCCAGCGCCGCCGGGATGGCGCCTCTGACCGCACGCAGTGCGCCGGACAGCGCGAGCTCGCCAAGAAACTCGTAGCGTGCCAACGGTGCGAGGGGCAGTTGCTCGGAGGCGGCGAGGATCGCCAGCGCTATCGGCAGATCGTAACGCCCGCCTTCTTTCGGCAGATCGGCCGGTGCCAAATTGACGGTGATGCGCCGGGCGGGAAAGGTGAAACCGTTGTTGATCAGGGCGCTGCGCACCCGATCGCGCGCCTCTTTTACCGTGGTTTCCGGCAGACCGACCAGCGTCAGGCCGGGCAGGCCATTGCTGATATGCACCTCCACCGTCACGGAAGGGGCCTGAACGCCGATGATGGCGCGGCTATAGATTACCGCCAGTGACATATCGCTCTCCTTGCTGAGGGCGGCATGATGCGCGATTTATCCAGGTACCGCGCGGCGTTCTTGGCATTTTTTCCATGAAACTCGCAGCATAATCACTGATTTTCATCGAATTGAACGAGATTGTGCGAACCGCCTCGCAACCTGCGGCAATACCCATTAACAATTCGCTGAAGGCTGCAACACATTAGCGGCCCATACGCATTGCAACCATAGGGTTAACGGGTGTATTTAACAATTGATTAAAAGAAAAATCACTTCTTTAACACACTCCGACCGCCGCCGCAGTCTGCCCGGCAGCCGCTAAACCTCCTGACTTCGTACTCTACGGTAGGGATAACACTATGTTTGGTTGGACCCCGCTGCAACGCAATGCGGCAATCGCCAGTTTTTCAAGCTGGACGCTCGACGCTTTCGATTTTTTCGTGCTGGTATTTTTACTCAGCGACATCGCACAATCCTTTCACGTCGGCCTGGAACAGGTCACGTTGGCGATTCTGCTCACGCTGGCGGTGCGCCCGATCGGCGCGCTGATCTTCGGGCGTGCGGCGGAAAAATATGGCCGCAAACCGATCTTGATGCTGAATATCGTCTTCTTCTCGGTGTTTGAGCTGCTCTCCGCCGCCGCGCCCTCGTTGACGGTCTTCTTGCTGTTACGAGTGTTGTACGGCGTTGCGATGGGCGGTATCTGGGGTGTGGCGTCGTCATTGGCGATGGAAACCATACCGGACCGCTCGCGCGGCCTGATGTCGGGCATTTTCCAGGCCGGCTATCCGTTCGGTTATCTGCTGGCGGCGGTGGTGTACGGCCTGCTGTTCGAAACGGTCGGCTGGCGCGGAATGTTCGTTATCGGCGCGGCGCCGATCCTGCTGCTGCCGTTTATTTATTATTGCGTGCAGGAGTCGCCGGTGTGGCTGGCGGCACGTGAGCGCAAAGAAAGTACGGCTTTATTGCCGGTGTTGAAGAGCCACTGGAAGCTATGCTGCTATCTGGTGCTGCTGATGGCGGCGTTCAATTTCTTCTCTCACGGCACGCAGGATCTGTATCCGGTGTTTCTGAAAGTTCAGCACGGTTTCGACCCTAAAACCGTCAGTATCATTGCCATTAGCTACAATATTGCGTCAATTATCGGTGGCGTTTTCTTCGGTTCATTATCGGAAAAAATCGGTCGTAAAAAAGCGATCATTATCGCCGTGTTGCTGGCCTTACCGGTGATCCCATTGTGGGCATTTTCCAGCGGTTCGCTAATGTTGGGGATCGGCGCTTTCCTGATGCAGTTCATGGTGCAGGGTGCCTGGGGCGTGATACCGACCTACCTGACCGAACTGGTGCCGGCCAACACCCGTGCGGTGCTGCCGGGGTTCGTGTACCAGCTGGGCAATCTGATCGCCTCGGTCAACGCTACGCTGCAAGCCACCATCGCCGAGCATCATGGGCATAATTACGGCTTGGCGATGGCGATCGTTGCCGGTACGGTGGCGGTGGCGATCGCCCTGTTGGTGTTCTTCGGCAAGGATACGCGCGGCAAGGCGATCACCGACGCGGTGAGAAATCCGGGCGTGCGCGCCAACGTGTGAAAGAGAGGCGATTCGCGTGAGGTATGACCAGATTGCGCCGAATAATAACGCAAAAAAAGTGTTGTCATGTCGCGCGCGGCTGTGGTACCTCTGTAAGCATTAGTTCTGAATGAGCACAGTGAACAAACCCATTATGAAAGCCTTTGCCCAAGTGATTAGCCTAGTCGTGATTAGCGTGGTGGTGATTATTATCCCACCGTGCGGGGCTGCACTTGGACGAAGAAAGGCTTAGCAAACAAGCCGGAATCGCAAGAGAACCCCCGCACCGTCAGGTCCGGGGGTTTTTTATTGGCAAGAGAAAAGTGGAGCAAGGGGCAGAACATGAAAAACAGAACAAAATCCTGCAGTTGTCGAAGTAAGGCGGGGAAATAACCATGAATGGCGCTCAGTGGGTAGTTCAAGCGTTGCGTACGCAGGGGGTGGATACCGTATTCGGCTATCCGGGCGGGGCAATCATGCCGGTGTATGATGCGCTGTACGACGGCGGCGTGGAACACCTGCTGTGCCGCCATGAACAGGGCGCCGCCATGGCCGCCATCGGCTACGCCCGCGCCACCGGCAAAGTCGGTGTCTGTATCGCCACTTCCGGCCCCGGCGCCACCAACCTGATCACCGGCCTGGCTGATGCGCTGCTCGATTCCGTTCCCGTTGTCGCCATCACCGGTCAGGTGGGGTCCGCGCTGATCGGCACCGATGCCTTTCAGGAGATCGATGTTCTCGGCCTGTCTCTGGCCTGCACCAAGCACAGCTTCCTGGTGGAATCGCTGGACGCCTTGCCGGGCATCATGGCGGAAGCGTTCGCCATCGCCGCCGGCGGCCGTCCCGGCCCGGTGCTGATCGATATCCCGAAAGACATCCAGCTGGCGCAGGGCGACCTGCATCCGCACCTGATGCCGGTCGATGAAGCGCCGGCGTTCCCGGCGGCGGTGTTGGCAGAGGCGGCCGAGCTGCTGGCGCAGGCGCACAAACCGATGCTGTACGTCGGCGGCGGCGTGGGCATGGCCCAGGCGGTGCCGGCGCTGCGCGAGTTCATCGCCGTGACCCGCATGCCGAACGTCGCCACCCTGAAGGGGCTGGGCGCGCCGGATGCGCAAGATCCGCTGTACCTCGGTATGCTGGGCATGCACGGCACCAAGGCTGCCAACCTGGCGGTGCAGGAGTGCGATCTGTTGATCGCCGTCGGCGCGCGTTTCGATGACCGCGTGACCGGCAAGCTGAACGCCTTCGCGCCGCACGCCAAAGTGATCCACATGGATATCGACCCGGCGGAGATGAGCAAGCTGCGCCAGGCGCATGTCGCCCTGCAAGGCGATCTGAAAACGTTGCTGCCGGCGTTGCAGCGCCCGCTGAACATCGCCGCCTGGCAGCAGCAGGTGATAGCGCTGAAAGCCGAGCACGTCTGCCGCTACGATCACCCCGGCCAGCCGATCTACGCGCCGCTGTTCTTGCGCCAGCTGTCCGCCCGCAAGCCGGCCAACAGCGTGGTGACCACCGACGTGGGCCAGCACCAGATGTGGAGCGCGCAGCACATGACGTTCGAACGCCCGGAGAATTTCATCACCTCCAGCGGCCTCGGCACCATGGGGTTCGGCGTGCCGGCGGCGGTGGGGGCCCAGATCGCGCGCCCGCAAGATACGGTGATCTGCGTCTCGGGCGATGGCTCCTTCATGATGAACGTGCAGGAGCTGGGCACCATCAAGCGCAAACGGCTGCCGCTGAAGATCGTGCTGCTGGACAACCAGCGTCTCGGAATGGTGCGCCAATGGCAGCAGCTGTTCTTCGACGGCCGCTACAGCGAAACCAACCTGTCCGATAACCCCGACTTCCTGATGCTGGCCGCCGCCTTCGGCATTCCCGGCCAGCGCATCAGCCGCAAGGATCAGGTGGAGGGCGCGCTCGAGGCGCTGTTCAACACCGAAGGCCCTTATCTGCTGCAGGTCTCTATCGACGAACTCGAAAACGTCTGGCCGCTGGTACCGCCGGGCGCCGGCAACGAAACCATGTTGGAGGAAATATCATGATGCAGCATCAACTCTCGATCCAGGCGCGTTTTCGCCCCGAAATGTTAGAGCGCGTATTGCGGGTCGTGCGTCATCGCGGCTTTCAGGTTTGTGCTATGAATATGGTTTCCCCGACCAACGCCGACAGCATCAATATCGAATTGACCGTTGCCAGCCCGCGCCCGGTCGCCCTGTTGTCATCTCAGTTAAGCAAACTGCTGGACGTCTCCTGCGTCGAGATCCAGCAGCCAACATCACAACAAATACGCGCCTGAGGCGCCGAGAAGGATAAATAACAATGACAAAGAAAGCCGATTACATTTGGTTCAATGGTGAGATGGTTCCTTGGGCCGAGGCCAAAGTGCACGTGATGTCGCACGCGCTGCATTACGGCACGTCGGTATTTGAAGGCGTACGCTGCTACGACTCGCATTTGGGGCCGGTGGTATTCCGTCATCGCGAGCATATGCAGCGCCTGCATGACTCGGCGAAAATCTACCGCATGCCGGTTTCGCAAAGCGTTGACGAGCTGATGGAAGCCTGCCGCGCCACGCTGCGCAAGAACAACCTGGTCAGCGCGTACATTCGCCCGCTGGTGTTCGTCGGCGATGTCGGCATGGGCGTCAACCCGCCGGCCGGTTACAAAACGGACGTGATTATCGCGGCGTTTCCTTGGGGCGCTTATCTGGGTGAAGAAGCGCTGGATCAAGGCATCGATGCGATGGTCTCCTCCTGGCACCGCGTCGCACCAAACACGATCCCCACTGCGGCCAAGGCCGGCGGTAACTATCTTTCCTCCCTGCTGGTGGGCAGCGAAGCGCGTCGCCACGGCTATCAGGAAGGCATCGCGCTCGACGTGCACGGCTACATTTCCGAAGGGGCGGGCGAGAACCTGTTTGAAGTGAAAGACGGCGTGATTTACACCCCGCCGTTCACCTCTTCGGCATTGCCGGGCATCACCCGTGACGCGATCATCAAGCTGGCGAAAGACATGGGCTTCGAAGTGCGTGAGCAGGTGCTGTCTCGCGAATCGCTGTACCTGGCCGACGAAGTGTTCATGTCCGGCACTGCGGCGGAGATTACGCCGGTACGCAGCGTGGACGGCATTCAGGTCGGGATCGGCAAATGCGGCCCGGTGACCAAACAGATCCAACAGGCGTTCTTCGGCCTGTTCAGCGGCAAGACAGAAGACAAATACGGTTGGCTGGATCCGGTAAATCCGTAACAAAAAGGTTCGCCTCAACGCGGACGACAAGACAGACAAGATAAGAATATCCAGGCGGTTCGTTCGCCGCCTGCCATAAATACATTTGGAGTGAAAAGAGCATGCCTAAGTACCGTTCCGCCACCACCACCCACGGCCGCAATATGGCGGGTGCCCGCGCATTGTGGCGCGCGACCGGGATGACCGACGCCGATTTCGGCAAGCCGATTATCGCCGTGGTCAACTCCTTTACCCAGTTCGTGCCGGGCCACGTGCATCTGCGCGATCTGGGCAAACTGGTCGCCGAACAGATCGAAGCCTCCGGCGGCGTGGCCAAAGAGTTCAACACCATCGCGGTGGATGACGGCATCGCCATGGGCCACGGCGGCATGCTCTATTCCCTGCCGTCGCGCGAGCTGATCGCCGACTCGGTCGAATACATGGTGAACGCCCACTGCGCCGACGCGATGGTGTGCATCTCCAACTGCGACAAGATCACCCCGGGCATGCTGATGGCGGCGTTGCGCCTGAATATTCCGGTGATCTTCGTCTCCGGCGGCCCGATGGAAGCCGGCAAGACCAAACTCTCCAACCAGATCATCAAGCTGGATCTGGTGGATGCGATGATCCAGGGCGCGAACCCGAACGTCAGCGACGCCGACAGCGAGCAGATCGAGCGTTCCGCCTGCCCGACCTGCGGCTCCTGCTCCGGCATGTTTACCGCCAACTCGATGAACTGCCTGACCGAAGCGCTGGGCCTGTCGCAGCCGGGCAACGGCTCGCTGCTGGCCACCCACGCCGATCGCAAGGAACTGTTCCTCAACGCCGGCAAGCGCATCGTCGAGCTGACCAAACGCTATTACGAGCAGGATGACGAAAGCGCGCTGCCGCGCAATATCGCCAACAAGGCGGCGTTTGAAAACGCCATGACGCTGGACATCGCCATGGGCGGCTCGACCAACACCGTGCTGCACCTGCTGGCTTCGGCGCAGGAAGGCGAGGTGGACTTCACCATGGAAGACATCGATCGCCTGTCGCGCAAAGTGCCGCACCTGTGCAAGGTGGCGCCGAGCACGCAGAAATATCACATGGAAGACGTGCACCGCGCCGGCGGCGTGATCGGCATCCTCGGCGAGCTGGACCGCGCCGGCTTGCTGAACCGCGAGGTGAACAACGTATTGGGGCTGACCCTGCCGCAGACGCTGGAAGCCTACGACGTGATGCTGACCCGCGACGAAAGCGTCAAGAAAATGTACTCCGCCGGGCCGGCCGGTATCCGCACCACGCAGGCATTCTCCCAGGATTGCCGTTGGGATTCGCTGGACACCGACCGCAAGGAAGGTTGCATCCGCACCCGTGAGCACGCTTACAGTCAGGACGGCGGATTGGCGGTGCTGTACGGCAACCTGGCGGAAAACGGCTGCATCGTCAAAACCGCCGGCGTGGACAAAGAAATCCTCACCTTCCGCGGCCCGGCCAAAGTGTATGAAAGCCAGGACGACGCGGTAGAAGCGATCCTCGGCGGCAAAGTGGTGGCGGGCGACGTAGTGGTGATTCGCTACGAAGGGCCGAAAGGCGGGCCGGGCATGCAGGAAATGCTTTACCCAACCACCTACCTGAAATCGATGGGGCTGGGCAAGGCGTGTGCGCTGATCACCGACGGGCGTTTCTCCGGCGGCACCTCCGGGTTGTCCATCGGCCACGCTTCGCCGGAAGCGGCCAACGGCGGCCTGATCGCCCTGGTGCAGGACGGCGACATGATCGCGATCGACATTCCTCATCGCGGCATCCAGCTGGATGTCAGCGAGCAGGAGTTGGCGGCGCGGCATGAGGCGGAACTGGCGCGCGGTGACGCGGCCTGGACGCCGAAAAACCGTGAACGTCAGGTGTCCTTCGCGCTGCGCGCCTACGCCTCGTTGGCCACCAGCGCCGACAAAGGCGCGGTGCGCGACAAGAGCAAACTGGGGGGATAAGCAGCATGGCGGTCTCTCAACCCCTACCCAGCGCCCCCTGCGGCGCGGAATATCTGCGAGCGGTACTGCGCTCGCCGGTTTACGAGGTGGCGCAGGTCACCCCGTTGCAGGCCATGAGCAAAATCTCTTCGCGCCTCGGCAACACCATTTTGGTGAAGCGCGAAGATCGCCAGCCGGTGCACAGCTTCAAGCTGCGCGGGGCCTATGCGATGATCGCCGGGCTGGACGAAGAGCAGAAGGCGCGCGGCGTCGTGACGGCTTCGGCCGGCAACCACGCGCAGGGCGTCTCCTTCTCCGGTAAACGGCTGGGGATCAAAACGCTGATCGTGATGCCGGTGTCCACCGCGGACATCAAGGTGGATGCGGTGCGCGGCTTCGGCGGCGAAGTGTTGCTGCACGGCGCCAATTTCGACGAGGCCAAAGCGAAGGCAATCGAGCTTTCCCATCAGCAAGGCATGACTTTCGTGCCGCCGTTCGATCACCCGACGGTGATCGCCGGGCAGGGCACGCTGGCGATGGAGCTGTTGCAGCAAGACGCGCATTTGGATCGGGTCTTCGTACCGGTCGGCGGCGGCGGCTTGGCCGCCGGGGTGGCCGTGCTGATCAAACAGCTGATGCCGCAGATCAAAGTGATCGGCGTCGAAGCGGAAGACTCCGCCTGTCTGCGCGCGGCGCTGGATGCCGGCCATCCGGTGGATCTGGCGCGCGTCGGGCTGTTCGCCGAAGGCGTGGCGGTGAAGCGCATCGGCGACGAAACGTTCCGCCTGTGCCGTGAGTATCTGGACGACGTGATCACCGTGGACAGCGACGCCATCTGCGCGGCGGTCAAAGATCTGTTCGAGGATGTGCGCGCCATTGCCGAACCTTCCGGCGCGCTGGCTTTGGCGGGGCTGAAAAAGTACGTCCAGCAGCACAACATTCAGGGCGAGCGGCTGGCGCACGTGCTGTCCGGCGCCAATCTCAACTTCCACGGGCTGCGCTACGTTTCCGAGCGTTGCGAATTGGGCGAACAGCGCGAAGCGCTGCTGGCGGTGACCATTCCGGAACGGCAGGGCAGCTTCCTCAAGTTCTGCCAACTGCTGGGCGGGCGCTCGGTGACCGAATTCAACTACCGCTACGCCGATGCTGACAACGCCTGCATTTTCGTCGGCGTGCGGCTGACGCGCGGCCACGCCGAACGGCGGGAGATCATCGACGAACTCAACGCCGACGGTTATCAGGTGGTGGATCTGTCGGACGACGAGATGGCTAAACTGCACGTGCGCTACATGGTGGGCGGGCGTCCGTCGAAGCCGCTGCGCGAACGGCTGTACAGCTTTGAGTTTCCGGAGTCGCCGGGCGCGCTGCTGAAGTTCCTGCAAACGCTGGGCACGCACTGGAACATTTCGCTGTTCCACTATCGCAGCCACGGTACCGACTTCGGCCGGGTGCTGGCGGCCTTCGAACTGGCGCAATCCGAGCCGGAATTCGAGCGGCACCTGCAGGCGCTGGGCTACGATTGCCACGATGAAACCGACAACCCGGCGTTCCGCTTCTTTTTGCAGGGGTGAGTCGGATTGATAAGTAACCGTGACGCATGAGTCAGTTTATGGGTTGCGCGGTTGTGATTTTGTCGTGCATTTTTATACTGCCAAAACTTCTGACGTATAGGGATGCACGACAATGAAAACTGCTTTTTCTACGCCGTTCGGTTCTCCCGAAGACGATTTGACCAACGCCGAGTTTGCCCGCCTGTTGGGCAATACCGGCGTACAAGAATTCTATCGCGATATTAATCTGCAAGCCTTGCAGGACTCGCTGGACTGCAGCCTCGCCTTTCATGGCGTGGGAATTATTTTTTCCGACGGGCAAAACTCATTTTTAGTCCGCCCGACGCAGCACACCGGTTACTCGAACGCTTCGCAGGTTACCCACGTGGTCATCAGCAAAACGGTGGCTCATACCTCGCGCGTTGCCGCGACCAATACGCTGTCGGAAGCGTTGAGCAAACCCAGCGTCAGCAAAGAGCTGGCCTCGGCCGCGCTGTCGTGTGGAACGCTGCTGGTATCGGTCTTTTTACTGGCGTCGGGCAGCGTCGCCGTGCCATTTACCGGCGGTACCAGCTCAGCGGTGGCTTATCTGGGCTATGCCGGCATGGCCGCCAGCGCGTTGCAGTGCGGTAATGGGCTGTACCGCGTCAACAAGCTTTATGACGGGAAAGGCGATGAATTGGCTCAGCTCGATTCAGAGCAGTGGTATATCGCCACCAGTACCGTGCTCGATGTGATCTCGCTGGCCAGCGCCGGGGCTGCCCTGAAGGAAGCGACGATGACCTATCGCGCCATGCGCCGCATTTCGGCGCGCAAGGCGACGGAGTGGCTGAAAAGCATGCCCCGCAGCGAAAGGAAGCGACTGACCGAAAACATCATTCGGGCGGAAAATCCGGGAATTTCCAACAACGTCTTGAAAGAGATGGTGAAGAACGGCCTGTACCCGAAACGCTACCCGACGGAAGCGATCCAAAACGGGCTGCGCCAGCAATTGCACTCGGCGCTCAATAACGCGTTGACGTTTGTCGGCAGCGGCATCAGCGGCACCCTGTCGGCGCCGGTGAATGTGAAAACCACCGGGCAGTATTTTGTGGGCATTATGCAGAAATTGCCGCAGATGGTGAGGTAATGGCGGAGTGGATGATTAAACGCCTGATCGTGCAGGGTCGGGAGATGGAAAGCCAAATCGCGGCGCGCGATCGCGCTCTTTTCGCCGGTGTGGATGCGCAGCTCGAGCAGCATTTCATGACGCCGGGCCAGCGGTTGTCGCCGCCGGGCGTCGGCAACGTCATGTTGTTGATGGTGTGCCTGACGCTGGGGCTGGCGGGCGTGATGGGTCTGGTCACGGATGTGGCGGCCGCCTGGAGCGGCAAGACCTCCGCCGCCGTGTTGATGGGCAGCGGCGCGATCGTGGCGGTGTGGATGACGTTGATCCTGTTCCAACTGGTGCAGGGTAAAAACAGCGGGGTGGTATTGTTGCAATATTACCTTGGCATGCTCGGTCTGTGTTGCCTCGGCGCCGCGGCGGCGTGGGCGGCGGGCATGACCGGCATCGCCACCGGCGCCCTGCTGCTGGGGGGCGTGGTTGGCGGTGCGCTGTTCAGCAACCGGGGGGCGTTCTACCTGTATGTCGCCTATTTCCGCACGCGTCGGCGTGTGTTTATCAAACGCCGTTGGCAGAGGGAAGATCTGCGCAACACCCGATAAACCGTCAGAACGGAAAAACTTATGACGCAACCTTTCTCCGGCTTTAGCCAGCAGGGCCTGAATTTCCTGCAGCAGGTGCGGATCGAGAACGATAAGGCCTGGTTCGACGGCAATCGCGACATCTACGATCGCGAGCTGCTGGCGCCGTTTCGCGCGCTGGTGGAGCAACTGGCTCCCGGCATGCTGGCGATCGACCCGCAGTTCGAGACCCGCCCGGCGATCGGCAAAACGCTGTCGCGCATTCATCGCGATACGCGGTTTTCTCACGATAAATCGCGCTACCGCAGCCGCATGTGGCTGACGTTCAAGCGCCCGAGTAAAGACTGGAAAGACGCGCCGGTCTACTTTTTCGAACTGGGGCCGGACATGCTGCGCTATGGGCTCGGCTACTACAGCGCCAACAAGCCGACCATGGATCTGTTCCGCCATACGCTGAGGCAGCGGCCGCAGTCTTTCCTGGAGGTAGCCGCCTGCTGCCGGCCGCCGTTCGAGCTGGTGGGTGAGAGCTACAAGCGCCCGCTGGTGAAGGACCAGGCGGCGGAGATCGCCACCTGGTACAACCGCAAGTCGTTTGCGGTGATGGTGACGGACAGCGAAGTGGAAAAGCTGTTCAACGCCGATCTGGCGCCGCTGCTGGCCGGGGCATTTTTGCAGCTTGAGCCGCTCTACCACTGGTTGATGCAGGTAGAGACGATGAAGCAGATCGATCCGGCAGACCTTTGAAACCCCGCGTCAGCGGGGATGCAGCAACCGCCAAAAGGCGTCGATCAACGGATCGCTGAGGCGCTTTTTCTGAACGCAGACCCCCAGTTCAAACGGTTCGACCATCGAGATGTTATCCAGCTGCGAGATGCGGTTACGTACCGGCTCCGGGCTGTTGTCCACCACCACGCTTGGGATCAGCGCGATGCCGCAGCCCAGGGCCACCATCGACACGATGGCCTCGTGGCCGCCGACGGTAGCGTAAATCAGCGGATTGCTGATGCGATGGCGGCGGAACCACAGCTCGATGCGTTTTCGCGAGGGGCCGTGCTCCGGCAGGATGAACGGGATCTCGGCCCAGTCGGGCTTGTCGGCGAACGCCTGGCTGCGCACCGCACAGGGCAGCGCCGGCGCGATCAGCACTAGCGGAATTTCGCCGATTTTGGTGAACGCCACGCTGGCGGGCAGCGTTTCCGGCCGGCCGGCGATGCCGAGATCGGCCTCGTTGGACTGCACCTTGTCGACCGCGTCGGCGGCGTCGCCGGTGGTCAGCTTGATCTCTACCAGCGGGTGCTGCGCGCGGAAGCGATCGAGGATTGGCGGCAGGTGGCTGTACGCCGCGGTCACCGAGCAGAACAGCCGCAGTTCGCCGCTCAGCGAAGGGCCGTGCTGGCCGAGCGAGTGCTTCAGCTGCTGATACTGCAGCAGCGTCTGTTGGGCGAATTCTTTCAGCTGTTCGCCGGCGTCGGTGAGCTGCACGGTGCGGTTGTCGCGCAGGAACAGCGGCTGCCCGAGGATCTCTTCCAGCCGCTGGATCTGGCGGGAGAGCGTCGACGGGCTGACGTGCATCGCCTTGGCGGTGCGCCCGAAGTGATGGCTTTCGGCCAGATGCAGGAACAGCTTTAAATCACGTAAATCCATATCGATACGCTCGCAGTGAGAGTGTTGCAAAAATTGCAATGTCACGTTCTCAATATATCAATTTAAGCAACGCATTTCCTGTTATACATTGAGTTTAACGAATCTCCGCACAGACAGGGCGGGGAATGAAAATAACAATGCAAGACAACATCAAACCGGAGTACCACCATGGCTAACTATTTCAACACATTGAACCTGCGTCAGCAGTTGGCGCAATTGGGTAAATGCCGCTTTATGGCGCGCGACGAATTTGCTGACGAAGCCGGCTACCTGAAAGGTAAAAAAGTGGTGATTGTCGGCTGTGGCGCCCAGGGCCTGAACCAGGGGCTGAACATGCGCGATTCCGGTCTGGATGTCGCCTATGCCCTGCGCAAAGAAGCGATCGACGAGAAGCGCGCTTCCTGGCGCAAGGCGACCGAAAACGGCTTTAAGGTCGGCACCTACGAAGACCTGATCCCGCAGGCGGATCTGGTGGTCAACCTGACGCCGGACAAGCAGCACTCTTCCGTAGTGCGTGCGGTGCAGCCGCTGATGAAAGACGGCGCGGCGCTGGGTTACTCCCACGGCTTCAACATCGTTGAAGTGGGTGAGCAGGTGCGCAAAGACATCACCGTGGTGATGGTCGCGCCGAAGTGCCCGGGCACCGAAGTGCGTGAAGAGTACAAGCGCGGCTTCGGGGTGCCGACCCTGATTGCGGTTCACCCGGAAAACGATCCGAAAGGCGAAGGCATGGCGATCGCCAAGGCCTGGGCGGCGGCGACCGGCGGCCACCGCGCCGGCGTGCTGGAATCTTCCTTCGTGGCCGAAGTGAAATCCGATTTGATGGGCGAGCAGACCATTCTGTGCGGCATGCTGCAGGCGGGTTCGCTGCTGTGCTTCGACAAGCTGGTTGCTGAGGGCACCGATCCGGCTTACGCCGAGAAACTGATCCAGTTCGGCTGGGAAACCATCACCGAAGCGCTGAAGCAGGGCGGCATCACGCTGATGATGGATCGCCTGTCCAACCCGGCCAAGCTGCGTGCCTATGCGCTGTCCGAACAGCTGAAAACCATCATGGCACCGCTGTTCCAGAAGCACATGGACGACATCATCTCCGGCGCTTTCTCCAGCGGCATGATGGCCGACTGGGCGGAAGACGACGTGAAACTGCTGACCTGGCGCGAAGAGACCGGCAAAACCGCGTTCGAGAATGCGCCGCAGTTTGAAGGCAAGATCGGTGAACAAGAGTACTTCGATCATGGCGTGCTGATGGTGGCGATGGTGAAAGCAGGCGTCGAGCTGGCGTTCGAAACCATGGTCGATGCCGGTATCATCGAAGAGTCGGCTTACTACGAGTCACTGCACGAGCTGCCGTTGATCGCCAACACCATTGCGCGTAAGCGTCTGTATGAAATGAACGTGGTCATCTCCGATACCGCGGAGTACGGCAACTACCTGTTCGCCAACGCGGCGGTGCCGTTGCTGAAAGACTTCATGACTACCCTGCAGGCGGGCGATTTGGGCAAAGCCGTGGCGGGTACGGCGGTGGATAACGCGCAACTGCGCGACGTGAATGAAGCGGTGCGCAGCCACCCTATCGAAACCGTTGGCCGTAAACTGCGTGGCTACATGACAGACATGAAACGCATCGCCGTCGCGGGCTGATTTTCCGCAAGGCAAAGCACAAAGAGCCGGCAGCGATGCCGGCTTTTTTATGCTTCCGGCGGTGCGATAAGCTGCCGCTCGAGACAGCGCCGGATCGCGTGTTTGGCGTTCGTGACCCCCAGCTTACGCACCGCATTGCCGATGTGAAACTTCACCGTACGGGTTTTGATCCCCAGGATCAGTGCGATCTCGTGGTAGGTTTTGCCCTGGCTGGCCCAATAGAGAATTTCCCCTTCGCGCGGCGAGAGTCGATCCGTCCGGTTCGCCTCGGCATTGGCCAATGTCAGCGCGTGCTGGTGGGTATCGACCAAGACCATCTGCAGGTTGGCCCTTTCGTCTTCCATCAGCTGCCGCAGTTCGGCGTCATCGGCCGCCGTCGCGCTGATCGACAAGATCGCCAGGTTGTTGTCGTGATCGTGCAAAACAAAGCTGCAGCCGTGCACGATGTCGTACTCCCGTGCCTGGCTGAAGATCTTCCGGTAATGCCGATCCTCGGTGGTGATTGGGGTGTCGTGCCACATAAAGGGCGCGCAGCGACTATGGGCGGCGCGCACGACGGGGTCGATGCGTTGATAGCGATTGTCGCTGTAGATGTTCAGCCATTCTTGCGGGTAGCTCGATACCAACAGATGGCGATCGGGATGGTGTTTGTTGAAGGTCAAATAAGCATATTTGAATCTGCCGAAGGCGTGCAGCCGGCTGTCCAGATGCAGTCTTGCGGCGACGGCGTTGGCGAATGTGACGGCCATCGGTAACCTCCCTGTCGTTCGGCGATTCAGCCCGACCTGCACCAAAGTCCAGCTAGTCAGTGCGGCGGATTGAAATTTATACTCGGCTAATAAATTCAAAAAGTCGGCAATGCCAAGACCTGAGCTTAGCAGTTCTGGGTATCAATAAGCCAACGCCAGGGAAATTCTTCAATCATCCTCTCATCAATACGTCTGGGAGCCATTGCGCCGGCGGCGAGGTCACCTCGCCGTCGTCTTATTGGTTGGGCATCGCTGCTGCGGGAATGATGGCGCCGCGATGTTGGATCACCGATGCGGCGAGCAGATGGCCGCGCTGCGCCGCCTGCTGGGCGCTGCCGCCGTTCAGGCGTACCGCCAGGTAACCGGCGCTGAAAGCGTCGCCTGCTGCGGTGGTATCCACCACGCGCTCCGGCGGCATTGCGATCGCCGGTACCTCAAGCCGCTCTCCCTCCACGCTGAACACCAGGCAGGCCTCTGCGCCGCGTTTGATAACGATCTCGCCGACGCCGAGCGCCTGCGTGCGTGCCACCACCTGTTCAACCGGCTGCGCGCCCCACAGCAACGCTTCGTCATCCAGCGTCAGGAAGGCGATGTCGGTGCAGGCCAGCACCTCACGGTAGGCCTGCTGCGTTTCCTCACGGCTTGGCCACAGGCGCGGACGGTAGTTGTTGTCGAAGATGACTAGACCACCGTTGGCACGGCAGCGGCGCAGCAGCGCTAGCAGCTTCGTGCGGTCGGCAGGCGCGAGGATCGCCAGGCTAATGCCGCTGAGGTACAGGTAATCGAATTGCGCCAATCGGTCGCACAGTGCGTCGGCCTGTGGGCCCGCAAGCCAATACCGGGCGGCTGCGTCGTTGCGCCAGTAGTAAAAGGTGCGTTCGCCGGCGGCGTCGGTTTCGATCACGTACAGGCCCGGCAGTTTGTTGTCCAACTGCTGAATCAACCCGGTTTCGATGTTCTCCTGCCGCCAGGCCTGCAGCATCTCGCCGCTGAAGCTGTCGGTGCCGAGTGCGGTGACGTAATGCACCTGCAGCGTCTGTTCCGGCATTTGGCGGGCAAGGTAGACGGCGGTGTTGAGGGTATCGCCGCCAAAGCCGCGCGTCAGCTGTGCGCCCTGCTGTGACAGCTCGATCATGCATTCGCCGATCACGGCGAGATTTCGGATAGTCATCGTCAATAAGCCCTGGCTAAAGAAGAAGCAACAGCCGCCAGTCTCCACGTAAGGCGGTCAGGGAGTCAATAAATTAAAACAGTGTTTTAATTTTTTATGATCGCGATCGACCAACGCCAACAGGGTGAAGAGGAAAGCCTGCGGTAATTCGTGCTTAAAGTTTTACGCGGCGCGGCCGATAAGCTGGGTAAAGAAACAGCGGCAGCGCTCTCACTTCCCCGCCACGGCGATAGTACCGATGATAACCAACCTGATCTCGGGTCTGCTGGCGCCCTGTTTTGCCCTCTATGCCTGCGCCAAATCGCGGCGCTACTGGCGGCAATGCCGGCGCTTGTATACCTTCCAGCCGATTTATCGCACCAGCGGCGCGTTGCTGGCGGTGGAACTGCTGACGGCGGTGTATCACCCAAATGAGCCGGGCAAACGGCAATCCCCGGAACAGTATTTTGCCTCGCTCGGCGTCGCCCAGCGTTTGCGGGTGATCCAGGAGCAGTTGGCGCTGTTGCAGCGCTGGCAGGCGTTGTTCATTCGCCACGCGGTGATGGTGTCGGTCAATATCGATGGTATGGCGCTGCAAGCGTTGCAGCGCCATGACGCGTTGCAACGGCAGATCGCCGAGATGCCCTACCTGCGCTTCGAGCTGGTGGAGCAAGCCGCAACGGCGTCAAACCGCCCGTTACAGCAGATCGTCGGCGGCGAACGGTTGTGGCTGGACGATTTCGGCAGCGGGCTGGCCAACTTCTCCGCCGTCGGCGCCTGGCGCTATCAATACATCAAGGTGGCGCGCGAATTGTTCACCTTGCTCAAACAGTCGGAAGAGGGCGTACAGCTGCTCGGCACCCTGATCAAGATGATGAATCAGCACAGCGACGGGGTGATCGTCGAAGGCGTGGAAACCGAACAGGAGTGGCGGCTGGTGCAGCGTTCCGGCGCGTTGGCCGCGCAGGGTTACTATCTTTCCCGCCCGGCGTGCTTTGAAACTTTACACAGCGTACCGACGCTGTTTGCCGCGCCCGGCGCGCCGGCGTGAACTCCGGCCTATCCTCAGCTAGGCTTAAACGGGGCTGCTCATTCCTTTTCCTTTCATTCGGCAGCCCGGTTTATGTGCTGAGGGAGCCCTATGACAAGAACAGGAAAGGTTTTCAGCTGGCTGGGCGGCATTGTGCTGCTGGTGCTCGCCGCGCTGGCGATCTTCATCGCCACCTTCGACTGGAATCGACTCAAGCCTACCATCAACGACAAGGTGTCGGCCGAACTGCGGCGGCCCTTCGCTATCCGCGGCGATCTGGGCGTCGACTGGTCGCGTAACCCTGAGGAGGGCGGCTGGCGCGCCTGGGTGCCCTGGCCGCATATTCACGCCGAAGACGTGTGGTTGGGTAATCCGAAAAACATCCCCGGCGACAGCATGGTGACGCTGCAGCGCGTCGACGCCAGCATCGCACCGCTGGCGCTGCTGAGGAAAGAACTGCTGATCCCGCGCATCTGGCTCAAGCAGCCGAATGCGTCGTTGCAACGCCTGGCCAACGGCGACAACAACTGGACGTTTGACCTGGCCGGCGGCCAGGATCCCAAGCAGCCGCCTTCCGCCTGGTCGTTCACTGTGCACGATATCGTGTTCGACAAGGGACAGATCGCCTTTAAAGACGCCACGCTGAAGGCGGATTTCCGCGCCGTTATCGATCCGCTCGGCAAACCGCTGCCGTTCAGTGAAGTGACCGGCAAACAGAGCGGCGGCAAGGTCGCTACACCCGATTATGTTTTCGGCTGGCAAGTGAAAGGCAAATATAACGGCGAACCGCTGAGCGGCAGCGGCAAGATCGGCGGCATGCTGTCACTGCAGAGCGCCGATCTGCCGTTCCCGCTGCAGGCCGACGTGCGCTCCGGCAGCACCCGGGTGGCGGTGGCGGGCACCTTGTCCGATCCGCTGAACCTCGGCGGCCTGGACGTGCAGCTGAAATTTTCCGGTGAAAGCCTGGGGAATCTCTATGGCCTGACCGGCGTGCTGCTGCCGAACACGCCGCCGTATGCGACCGATGGCCATCTGATTGCCCGCCTGCACCAGCCGGGCGGCGCCGTGTTCGAATATCAGAAATTCGACGGCAAAATCGGCGACAGCGACATTCATGGCGACTTGAAATACGTTGCCGCTAAACCGCGGCCGACGCTGAGTGGCGCGGTGAGCTCCCGGCAGCTGAGGCTGGCGGATCTGGCGCCGCTGATCGGCGCGGATTCCAACGCTGCCAAAGCCGGCCGCGGCGAGAAGAGCCGCCAGCCGGCGGATAAGGTGCTGCCGGTTGAACAGTTCGATACGCAAAGCTGGAGCAAGATGGATGCGGACGTGAAGTTTGCCGCCGCGCGCATTGAACGCGGCAGCGATTTGCCGCTGAGCGATCTGGCCACGCACCTGAAGCTGAACAATGGCGAATTGCGCCTGGATCCGCTGCGCTTCGGCATGGCGGGCGGCAGCCTGAACGCCGTGGTGCGCCTCGACGGCGGCAAAAAGCCGATGCGCGGGCAGGTGGATATGCATGCACGCAAACTTCAGCTTAAACAGCTGTTGCCGAATGTGGAGGCGATGAAGCGCAGCCTCGGGCAGATGAACGGCGACGCCAGGCTGACGGGCAGCGGTAATTCGGTGGCCGAGCTGCTGGCGACCAGCAACGGCGATCTGCGCCTGCTGATCAATAACGGGGTGATCAGCCGTAGCCTGATGGAGATCCTCGGTCTGAACGTCGGCAACTATCTGGTGGCGCAATTGTTCGGTGACGACGTGGTAGGCATCAACTGCGCGGCGGCGGACGTCGGCATCCGCAGCGGCGTCGCCGCGCCGCGGCTGTTCGTGTTCGACACCGAGAACGCGGTGATCAACATCACCGGTAACACTAACCTCGCCACAGAGCGGCTGGATTTATCCATCGATCCGGAAAGCAAGGGGATGCGCGTGCTGACCCTGCGATCGCCGCTGTACGTGAAAGGCACCTTCAAGCACCCGGACGCCGGGGTGAAAGCCGGGCCGCTGATCGCGCGCGGCGCGGCGGCGGTGGCGTTGGGGGCGGTGCTGACGCCGGCGGCGGCGCTGCTGGCGCTGGTCTCGCCCAGTGAAGGCGGCGAGGAGAACCAGTGCGGGCAGATCCTGCGGGAGATGAAAGGCAAAAAATAATCAGGCGCGCGGCGGTGGCGTAAGCAGCCGGCAGTCGTGATCCTGGATCTCTTCCGCCGAGGCCAGGGTGAACGGCAGCAGGCTGCGCTCGGTCGCCAGCAGCAGGAAATCGCCGTCCGGCAGCGCGGTCATCGCCAGGCCGAAGCTGCCCATGCGCCCGTCGGCGCGCGGCAGGTCGGCAGCCAACAGGCGGAAGGCGCCCTGTTGCTCCAGCTCGGCAGGGGTTACCCGCCGCCCCAGATAGTCATGTCCCAACAGGCCGCCGGGCAGCGGTTGCCATTGCTCGATGAAATCGGGGCCGATCTGCGCCAAGCGCTGTTTTACCGCCGGCAACAGGCAGGAGATATGAATGTGCAGCTGGTTTTGCGTGCGGCCATATTCCGAATTGATGGCCAGTGAAATATCACCGTCGTCGATGGGTTTGCCATAGCGTTCCGCCATCACGTGGCGCGCGCGCCAGGCCTGGGCGAAGAAATTCGGCGTGGCGGCATCCAGCACCGCCGGGCTTTCTATCCCGGTGATTTTGGCGCTGGGCATCAGCAGGTATTGCAGCGGTCCGTTGCGATCTTTAAACACCACGAAGCCGGCCTGCACATCCACCTGCTTGCAGGGCGCCGGGTTGTCATGCGCTTGCTGATTGGGCAGACATTGCTGGCTGACGATGCGCCACAGCGCATCGGGATGGTCGGGCTTCAACCCGTAATAGAGCGCGATGGCGAGAGCCGCCAGCAGCGCAACGCAGACAAATACCCCACGACGCAGAGACATCGGCCGATCCTGTTACCGAGATAAACATCCAGCATAGCCCGGTTTTATGACAGGAAACGAACAACGCGTGCGGCCCCCGCAGTGAGGGGGCCGCAGGGGATCACAGCGACTGGTGGCGGGTTTCTTTCATCAACAGCAGAGCCAGTAGCGTCAACCCGGCCATTGCCGCCAGGTACATGCCGACGTAGAACAGCCCGTAGTGGGCCGCTAGCCAGGTGGCGATATAAGGCGCCACGGACGCGCCGAGAATAGACGCGACGTTGTAGGAGAACGACGCGCCGGTATAGCGCACTTCGGTCGGGAACAGCTCCGGCAGCAGCGCGCCCATCGGGCCAAAGGTCAGCCCCATGATGCTCAGGCCGCACAGCAGGAAGCCCATCACCAGCGCCTGGTTGCCGGAACCCAGCAGGGTCGGGAACAGGAACGCGAAGCCGATCATCAGCAGGGTAATGGCGATCATGGTCTTGCGACGGCCGAACGCGTCCGCCAGCAGGCCGGCGATGGGCACCATCACGCCGAAACCGATCACCGCCACCATCAGCATCCACAGGAAGCTGTTGCGGGAGTAACCGAGCCCCAGCGGCTGCGGCGCAGTGCCGTAGGTCATCGAATAGACCGTCATCAGATAAAACAGCGTGTAGGTCGCCAGCATGATGAAGGTGCCGAGGATGGTGGCTTTCAGATGCTTGCTCAGCAGCGTGCCGAGCGGCACTTTCACCTGTTTGCCGGCCTTGGCCGCTTTGGCGAACACCGGCGTTTCATGCAATGACACCCGGACGTACAGGCCAATCAGCACCAATGCGGCGGAGAGGATGAACGGCACGCGCCAGCCCCATTCCATAAATTGCTGGTCGCTCAGCAGCCACGAGAGCAGCAGGAAGGTGCCGTTGGCGAAGAAGAAGCCGATCGGGGCGCCCAACTGGGGGAAGGAGCCGTACAGCGCACGTTTTTTGGCCGGCGCGTTCTCCGTTGCCAACAGGGCGGCGCCGCCCCATTCGCCGCCCAGCCCCAGACCCTGGCCAAAGCGCGCCAGCGCCAGCAGGATAGGGGCGAAGATGCCGATGGTTTCATAGCTCGGCAGCAGGCCGATCAGCACGGTGGAAATCCCCATGGTCAGCAGCGAGGCGACCAGCGTCACCTTGCGCCCCACGCGATCGCCGAAGTGGCCGAACAGCGCAGAGCCGATAGGCCGCGCGACAAAGGCGACGGCGAAGGTGGCCAGCGACTGCAGCGTCGCGGTGGTCGGGTCGCCCTGCGGGAAGAAGATGTGCGGGAACACGATCACCGCGGCGGTGGCATAGATGTAAAAGTCGAAGAACTCGATGGCGGTGCCGACCAGCGAGGCGACGATGACTTTCCCGCGGGAATTCACCGGTGTAGACGCGTCGTCGGCGTCGAGTGGGGGTGCGATGGTGGCTTGCATATCTATTTCTTATTGTTGGAGGGGGTAAAAATCCATCTTAGTGACAGCATTCCGCCTTTTCAACGCTGTAACTCTGGGCTGCGCCGCCGCTAACCGGTTAAAAAGACTAATGTTTTACCGGGCTTCTTTTCTGTAGCGTTAAACGTTGAGAAATGGGTTTCATACAGAGGGAATGGCTGTAAAAACGGGAAAGAAAAGTGAATGGGTAGTTTGTTATGCTGGTTTTCCGAATGTCATGCCGCATGATTTAGAGGGATTGACTGGGTTTTTGCTTATTAACCAGAGGAAAGTGCCGGCGTGTGCGATAACACCGGCACGATTGCGTGGCTTCAGGGGGCCGGTGGCTCGCGTTCCGGCAAGGCTTTGTCGCCTTTGTAGTCGGCGGTAGCGATCCAGGCGGCACAAAACAGCGTCAAACGGGCGAAGAAGTAGAAGAACGCCATCAGCCCGATCACCGAGCCAAAGGCCGCGCCGGAAGGCGATTTCGCCACCTGCGGCAGCGTCATCGTCATCACGAACTTGATCACCTCAAATCCGATGGCGGCGAGCAAGGTACCGCGCAGCAGCGCTTTTTTCTTCGGTTTGTGGCGCGGCAGCATCCAGAAAATCCACAGGAACAGCAGATAGTTGGCGAAAATCGAGATCGACAGCGCGATCGTCGTCAACGCCGGCCGCAGCCATTCGATGCCGTCCAACCCCAGCGCGTTGACGATCGCCGCCTGTGCCGATCCGGCGACCGAGGTCAGCGACAGCGTAATGATGAGCGCGACCACCAGGCCGGTCAGCGAGATGAAGTCGCGGGTGTACTTGAAATAGATTTTCTCCTGATCCTGCGGATTGCGCTCCCAGACGTCACGCGACTGTGCGCGGATCGCCTCGCGCAGGTTGCCCATCCAACTGATGCCGGAATAGAGCGCCAGCGCCAGACCGGTCAACCCCACGGTGGTACGCTGCTGAATGGCGGTGTTGACGGTGTTCTTCAGCGTGCTGGCCAGCGTCGGATCGCTGATGCTGCCGACGATCCGGTTGATCAATCGGGCCAGCAGATCCGGGTTGGAGGCCAGCACGAAACCGGCGGCGGCGAATGACACCATCAGGATCGGGATCAGCGAGAGGAATGAAAAATAGGTGATGGCGGCGCCGAACTGGCTACCCAGCCGATCGTTAAAGCGTTCGGCCGCGCGCAGCAGGTGCGCAACGCTCGGCCAGGCTTTGATGCGTTCAATCAGACGTGAAAAACCACCAATGCGGCGGTCGAGGGTCTCATGGCCGGTCTTGATGGCGATAAGCGGCTTCGGCGGCGTATCTTGTGCGGGCTGGCGGCGTTCCTGGTCTGGTCCTGTAGGCATTACTTCACGATTTCCTTAACGTTAAACGGCATGTATCCGTATTGATTATAGCCAAAGCCTCGCGGCGTTTTGAGCGCCGGGGCGGCAAACGGTCAATTTCCGAGCTTAACGCGTTAGCGCCTGGCATGAAATGCCGACGATGGCGCGATAGGTAAAATTCCTATGAAAAGCCCGTGGCGCCTCGGTTTTTTTCACTTCCCTACCTCCAATTTTTATCTGTTTCGTCGGCGAGAAAGCGTTTACTCATGATGTGGCGTCGCGCTTTACCGACCGCCGCTCCGCTGCAGCCGTAGGGGCTGGAACGGTCTCATCCGTCATCAACAGAAAAACTGGAAGGTCTTATGAAATTGCTTAATCACCCCACCTGCCGTCCGTTTACCGAAGCGGGCAATCTGTCGCAGCTTTCCGCCTACTATGAAGAGGAGAGGCATATCATGTGGATGCTGCTGCGCGCTGCGCCCCGCCCCTGCTTCAACCAGGCGCTGATCGAAGACATCATGACGCTGGCGCAGGCGGCGAAGGAGTCTTCGCTGCGATTCGATTTCTGGGTCACCGGCTCGCTGGTGCCGAACATGTTCAACGTCGGCGGCGATCTGCAGTTCTTCGCCGAAGCGATCAAAAACCGCAGGCGCGAGGCGATGATGGCCTACGCACGGGCCTGCATCGACTGTGTGCATGCCGCTGCGCGCGGTTTCGACACCGGCGCGGTCAGCATTGCCATGGTTGAAGGTAGCGCGCTGGGCGGTGGCTTTGAAGCAGCGCTGGCGCACCATTTCGTGTTGGCGCAGAACAATGCGCGCATGGGGTTCCCGGAGATCGCGTTCAACCTGTTTCCCGGCATGGGCGGTTACTCGCTGGTGGCGCGCAAGGCGGGCATGCGCTTGGCTGAGGAGCTGATTTGGGGCGGCGAGTCGCACACCGCAGAGTGGTTCGAGAGCCGCGGGCTGGTGGATCAGCTGTTCCAGCCCGGCGATGCCTATATGGCGACGCGCACTTTCATCGATACCATCCGGCCGAAGCTCAACGGCATGCGCGCCATGCTGCGGGCGCGTCAGCGCGTATTGCAACTGACGCGTTCCGAGCTGATGGATATTACCGAGGATTGGGTCCACTCGGCCTTTACCATTGAGGAAAAAGATCGCGCCTACATTGAGCGGCTGGTGATGTTGCAGGATCGCCACACCCTGAACCTGCGTCGTGCCGGCTAACGTTAACGCGCCCGCCTCACGCGGAAGGTGAGCGCGGGCGATAGGACTGCAGCCAATGCTCCAGCTGTTCCGGGAGCATTGGCCGCGCAAACAGAAAGCCCTGTTTTTCGTCCACGCCGACCTCGTCGAGGAAGTGGTTTTCGCTCTCGGTCTCCACCCCTTCGGCGATCACCCGGAAGGCCAGCGCCTCCGCCGCCGCGACGATCGCGCGTACCAGCGATTGTGATACCGGATTGAAATTCACCCCGCGCACGAAGCTTTTATCCAGCTTGATGGCGTCCAGAGGTATACGCGCCAGCTGCGCCAGTGACGAATAGCCGGTGCCGAAGTCGTCGAGATGCACCTGCGCGCCCAGTTCGCGTAGCCGGGTGATCAGCGCGCGCGCGCGGTTCTCGTCTTCAATCAGACTGCTTTCGGTCAGCTCGAAGTCCAGCAGACAGGGGGCCATGCGATGGTGGCGCAGCACCCCGAGCAGGTCGTTGACGATGCCGTCGTCGGCCAACTGCCGGGCGGAGAGGTTGACCGCTACCCGCAGGTTCAATCCCTGTTCTTGCCACTGCGCTGCCTGGCTGGCGGCGGTCTGCAGCACCCATTGGCCCAGCGGGCCGATCAGGCCGGACTCCTCGGCGTAGGAGATGAACTGCAGCGGCGGGATCAGGCCGCGCTCCGGCGAATCCCAGCGCACCAGCGCTTCCACACTGTGCACTTCGCCGCTGCGCGCGTCGATTTTAGGCTGGTAATACAACACCAGCTGATTTTGCTCCAGCCCTTTACGCAGATTGGTGTCCAGCCACATGTATTCGGCGACGCGTTTGTTCATCTCCGGCGAGAAGACGGTATAGGTGCGTTTGCCGTGCTCCTTGGCGACGTACATGGCGGTATCGGCGCTGCGGATCAGGCTGTCGAGATCGTTGCCGTGCTCCGGGCACAGCGCGATGCCGATCGAACAGCCGGTATACACCTCAATCAGGCCGATGCGGAAAGGGGTTTTCAGCCTGTCGATAATGCGCTGCGCCAGCGTTTGCAGGCGCTCGCGATCGGTTTGCGGCGCCAGCACCAGAAATTCGTCGCCGCCGAGGCGGGCGAGCACCTGATCCGGGCTCAGGCAGCCGAGGATCGCCAGCGCGACTTCGACCAGCAGCCGATCGCCGAACATATGGCCGTAGGCGTCGTTGACCTTTTTGAAGTTGTCGAGATCGAGGTACACCAGGCCGAAGCTCTCTTCGCTGCGCGTAGCGATGGCGTGGTTGATCTTATCCTGGATGGCGTTACGGTTAGGCAGGCCGGTGATAAGATCGGTGTTGGCCAGCACCCGCAGCCGTTCCTGCGCACGGCGTTCTTCGGTGATGTCGGTGCCGGAGCAGATCAAAAACACCTCGTTCTTGCCGCTGCCGCTGTGCACGAACTTATTGCGGAACAGAAACAGCCGTTCGCCCTTGACCGTCTTTACCCAACGCTCCACCTCATAAGACGATCCGTTGCGGAAGAAGCCGGCGATGTTGCGCCGCGAGGCGGCGGCTTCTTCCGGGCTCATAAACAGCTGGAAAACGTTTTTGCCGATCACTTCGTGTTCGTGCAGCCCGGTGTACTCCTCGCTCAGCCGGTTGAAACGCTGAATGCGGCCGTGCTGATCGACGATCACGATCACCGAGTTGGCTTCGGACACCACCTGCTCGGCAAAGGAGAGGCCGTGCACCAGATCGCGCGCCACGGATGGGGTGTCGCTGAAGGCGGAAGCGGTGCCCGCCCATTCGAGGTTGTTGACGCGGCGCCCGACCAGATGCAGATGCAGCGGTTCGCCGGCCAGCGTAATGGTCAGCTCAAGGCTGGCGGTTACGCCGGTTAGACGGCGAATTTTCGCCGCGTCCATGGCGCTGAGTGCCACCGCGACGTGGGCTTTGCCCTTAACGGCGGACAGCTCCAGGGCATTGCTGTCAAACGCCAGCCGCCAGTGGGGGCTTTGGGTGCCGAAGTGGGCGTTAAGAAGCTCAGGGCCTTGGTCTGCGGGCATGATGATTCCTCAAAAGAGCACGGGCGGCCGGTCGGCGCAGCTCCGGGCAGCCTGTTGGCCCGAAAGCGATCGCCGTACGCATCTGTGCATCATATAACAGGTTTTTGCAGGCGGGACGGGTGATGGAAACTATTATATAAGCAATGATTAGTTTTGCGGTGTAAATGTCGCCCGGCGGCCGCTTGCCTTAAAGTGTAGGAGAACATCGGATCCTATGATGCTTGTACTGACTTCCCCCTGCTATCGGAAAACGGTTGAGGCAAGATTGCCGTGTTGGCGAGTAAATTATAGCGGTGAGGGGAAAGCGGAAAAATAACTCCACCGGGGGGATTTTTGCCGAGAAATTAAAATTTCCATCAAATAAACGCCATCTTCATAGTTTTCTCATAATTGGTGAATAAATCCGAGACGGGTTTTAAAAAGTTTACACACCCTCGCATTACTTGAATTTTATCAGCCTATTATTATCTCCGACGACGAATGAGCCTGTTAACGTACAGCGCTCCTGATGAAGAAAAACTTTTAAGGAAATGATTATGCGTAAATTGACGGCTTTATTTATTGCTTCCACGCTGGCTCTGGGTTCTGCTTCCGCGGCGTTCGCCGCCGATACGGTGACTGCCCCGGCGGCGGATGCGGCGCCGATGAAAATGATGCATCACAAGGGTGAAGGTAAAGGCGGCCCGTTCGCCGGGTTGAACCTGACCGAGCAGCAGCGCCAGCAGATGCGCAATATTATGAAAGAGTCGCACCAGAAGCGCGGGCCGGGCATGAAAGAAGAACGCCAGGCGCTGCACAATCTGGTCGCTTCCGACAGCTTTGACGAAGCGAAGGCGAAGGCGCAAATTGACGCGATCGGCAAAGCACAATCCGAACGCATGCTGGAACGCGCCAAAGCGGAAAATAAAATGTATAACCTGCTGACACCTGAGCAGAAAAAACAATACAATGAGAATTATCAGAAACGCGAGCAAAAGATGATGGACCACATGAATAAAATGAAGGAGCAGATGTCCTCCGGTCAGTAATATCCGCTCGCGGTGAGTAAAAAAGGGCCAGGCTATTTGTCTGGCCCTTTTGCTTACCTCACTACACGTCCCGTTAAATAACGGGTTTTCCCTGGTGTTGTGCGCGAGTAAAACAGTCTGTTAACCTTTATTGATATTTTTGAATTGTCGGGTTGTTTCCGTCAAAGCCACTTCGGTGGGCAAGCGCTCCATGGAGCTGGCACCATAGAATCCGTTGACTAAAGGGCAGTGTTGCATAATGTAGGCTGCATCCTCTGGCGTTGCGATAGGGCCGCCATGACACAGAACGATCACCTCTTCGCGCACGCGTTTCGCGGCTTGAGCCCACTCGTTGATCAGGGGAACGCAACCCGCCAGCGTCAGCGCCGTTTCCGCACCGATATTGCCACCGGTGGTCAGCCCCATATGCGGTACGATGATGTCGGCACCGGCCTGCGTCATCGCGATGGCATCTTCTGCGCTGAACACATAAGGTGTGGTCAGCAGATCCTTTTCATGCGCCAGGCGAATCATGTCGACTTCCAGCGCATAACCCATGCCGGTTTCTTCGAGATTGGCGCGGAAGTTGCCGTCGATCAAACCAACCGTCGGAAAATTCTGTACGCCGGAAAAGCCGATCGCCTTGATGTCATTAAGGAATTTATCGAACTGACAGAACGGGTCGGTACCATTGACCCCGGCTAAAACCGGCGTGTGTTTGACGACCGGCAACACCTCTTTTGCCATATCCATAACGATGTCGTTCGCATTACCGTAGGCTAGCAAACCCGCCAGAGAACCTCTGCCCGCCATGCGGTAGCGGCCCGAGTTATAAATGACGATCAGATCGATACCGCCGGCTTCCTCACATTTTGCTGAGAGGCCGGTTCCGGCTCCGCCGCCGATGATCGGCTCGCCACGGGCAATCATTTCTCTGAATTGAGTCAGCAGTTCCTGACGGGTATTTTTAGCCATGTTTAGCTCCAATCAAAAATGAGCGATCTCCCTGAACTGTTGCACGGCGAAGGCGGCAAAGCGGGGATCGTTAATGTTATAAGGGGTCTTGATCAGGCGGCGTTTTTCCGTGACGCGCAATGTAGTTTCCAACGCGTCGGCAAAGGCGGCCAACGCCTCCGGATCCCAAAACGGTTGCCCTGGCGCATCCAGTGCGGAAACGCCGCCCTCGGGTATCAGGAAACGCACATCGCCTTCGCAAGCATTGAGTTTGTCGCCGATCCAACGGCCCATCAGCGCATTCTCTTCCGGCGTAGTGCGCATCAGCGTGACTTGGGCATTGTGCTGATAAAATTGGCGCTGAGCGTATCGAGCTGGAACGCTGTCCGGGTGGGAAAAGTTCACCATATCCAGGGCGCCACAGGATATCACGCAGGGAATGCCGGTGCGTGCGAGAGCGCCAAAACGATCCTCGCTGCACGCCAGTACGCCGCCGAACAGGTAGTCACAAACTTCGGTGGTGGTCAGATCCAGCACGCCGTCCAACAAATGGCTATCGATCAGTTTTTCCATCGCTCTGCCGCCGCTGCCGGTGGCATGAAACACCAGGCAATCCAAGCTCTCTTCGAGCGCCGCCGTGGCGGCTTGAATACAGGGGGTGGTCACACCGAACATCGTGAGGCCGACGGCCGGTTTGCTGTCGACGGTCGCTTGAGCGGCGAAGCGAACGGCGCCGGCGATTTGATGCGCTGCGTTGCCCAGCACGGTGCGGGAGATGCGGTTCAATCCGGCAACGTCAGTGACGGAATACATCATGCAGATATCGCTGGCTCCGACATACCCGGAGACGTCACCGGAGGCCATGGTGGAAACCATCAATTTAGGTAAACCGATCGGCAGCTGTTGCATAGCGGGGGTGATCAATGCGGTACCGCCGGAACCGCCTAATCCGAGTATTGCAGCGACGTTACGGCGCGACAGCATGAACCTTTCAAACGCCTGCGCCATAGCGGCAATCGCCTTGCCTCGATCGCCACAAAAGACGGCGCGTTCGCCATCAGGATGGCAGTGAGCGACAGTAGCGGCAGAGATATCGGCCTGGTAGCTGCCGGGTGCTAACGGTTGGGTGGAAAGATCGACGGTCAGCGTGGGTAACCCGGTTTCGGCGATCAGGCTGCGCACATAAGCCAATTCCCGTCCTTTGGTATCCGCTGTGGTTGCAATGTAAATCACTGCCTGATTGTCGTTCATTAGCCTCTTCCTGACGTAGGGTTCAGATGGCCGACACGCTGATTTATAATTTATATTTTAATATGTTAGTAAAAATGAATTCCCTGGTGCTGACTAAGAGAGCTGAGCGTAGTCGGTGAATTCCTCATCATAATGAGACGGTAGTATCATTTATGCAAGTCTAATTCGTATCGAATGAGATGAAAGTCTCATTTTCGGCGTGAGGGAAAGCGAGCCCTGCGTACGCTGCATGGCGTAATAGCTGACAAGTTTGTTACAGTGGACTTTATTCGCCAAGTCTATGTTAGACGGGCGTAGAGAAAGAAGAGGTTGCTGTGCCATTAATCGTATCTACCCGCTTGACTCATATCCGGGCCAGAACTCGTAAGCTGTTGCTTGACAGCGCGATGGAATTGTTCGATGGCGGTGCCTTTCCTTCGATAACGGAGTTGGCTCAACATGCGCAAGTTTCGCGTGCGACAGCTTACCGTTACTTCCCTACGCAAAGCGATTTGATCACCGCCGTTGTGGCTGAAAGTCTGGGGCCCATTTTGGAGTGGCAGCCGAAAGACGACAGCGCCGAAGCGCGGATACTGCAGCTGCTCAGTTTTGCTTATCCGCAAATGGAACAGCATGAGGGGGCGCTGCGAGCGGCCCTGCAGCTTTCGTTGCAGCAGTGGGCACTGGCTCGGTCCAACACCGATAAACCGGGTGAGAAGCTGGTGCGCGGCAACCGCAAGCGTCTGTTGGCGCTGGCGGTAGAACCGTTGCAGGGCAAACTGCCGCCGGATTCTCTACAGAGAGTGATTCATGCTTTCTCGCTGATTTACGGCTCGGAGGTATTCCTGGTGTTGAAAGATATCTGGGGGCTGGAACTTGAGGGCATTCAGGACGTCACGCAATGGATGGCCAAAGCCATCCTGCGTCAGGCGGAAGAGGACGCGACGAACCGCAAAAAAACATCAGCAGGATAATCCAATTTTTGCCGATGACCGAGTGAAAAACCAGCATAATTCACTGAGTGAATATTGGCAAAATTTATAATTAAAAGTGATAAAAGACGCCTGTTAAGCACTTTTCAGGCGGCCATCTCCTTCATTCGAACTTTGTTTATATTTTTATTTATCAGCGTATTAAGGTTTTTCCTCTCACTTATTATCGCCGCTTCGCTACCGGCAAACGTCATTGCTATTTCTTATTGGCGTTGGCCTGATTCACCCCTGAAACGTTCTCTCATTCTACCGGACTGCCGAGTGACACATTAAGCGCACTTGAGATTGTTGTGCTTTATTTATTTGGTGTTACCAAACTGTTACACAAAAAATCTTATAAAACATTTGCAAACAACAACGGACGGTATCTGGGATGGAGAAGAAACTTAGAGGAGTCAAATCCGCTCGGGCGGCCTTCGGCTGGCCTGAAATCGGAGTTCATCGCGCACAATGGAGCGCGATGCTGATCTGCCTGACGGCGATCGGCGGGGCGCAGGCCTCCAGCTATATAGAGAACGGCAAAGCGGGCGATCCGGCCAGTTGGCGCAGCAGTGAGTTCAACGCGGAATGGGGGCTGGGAGCGATCCACGCCGACCAGGCCTACGCCGCCGGTTATACCGGAAAAGGCATCAAACTCGGTATTTTCGATCAGCCAGTCTACGCCAAGCACCCCGAATTTTCCGGCCCAGATAAGGTGATCAATCTGGTTACCCATGGCACTCGCGAATACACCGATCCCTATATTCCAGTGAAAAAAGGCGATGACTTCCGCTATGACGGTACGCCAAGCACCGACTCCAGTGGCAAATTAGGCTCGCACGGCACCCACGTGGGCGGCATCGCCGCCGGCAGCCGCGACGGTGGCGCCATGCATGGGGTGGCATTCAACGCGCAGATCATCAGCGCAGAAAACGGCGACCCCGGCCCGGAGGACGGCATTGTGCTCGGTAACGACGGCGCGGTTTACCAGGCCGGCTGGGAGGCGCTGGTGGCCAGCGGCGCGCGCATCATCAATAACAGCTGGGGCATCGGCATTACCGATAAATTCGCCAAGGGAGGCAAAGATCCCGCTTATCCTCATTTCACGGTGAACGATGCGCAAAAGCAGTTCGATCAGATCAAGGTTATCTTGGGCACCAAGCCCGGCGGCGCCTATCAGGGCGCGATCGACGCGGCGCGCAGCGGCGTGGTCACCATCTTCGCCGCCGGTAACGATTACAACCTGAACAACCCGGACGCCATGGCCGGCCTGGCGTATTTCGTGCCGGATATCGCGCCGAACTGGCTGTCGGTCGCCAGCCTGCAGGATCCCACCAATACCGGCGATTACAGCATCAGCACCTTCTCTTCCCGCTGCGGCTATACCGCCAGTTTGTGCGTCTCGGCACCGGGTACCCGGGTGTACAGCTCGGTGATTGAAGGCACCAGCGTGGAGAATCTGACGACTGGCTACGCCAAATACAGCGGTACCTCGATGGCGGCGCCGCACGTGGCCGGCAGCGTTGCGGTGCTGATGGAGCGTTTCCCGTATTTGAATGGCGCACAGGTGGCGGAAGTGCTGAAAACCACCGCCACCGACATGGGCGCGCCGGGCATCGACGCGCTCTACGGCTGGGGGATGATCAACCTGGGCAAGGCCATCAACGGCCCGGGCATGTTGGTGACCGCTGAGGATATTCCCGAAGAGTTCCGCATCCCGGATCCGACGGGCGTGGCTTATGGCCCGACTCAGTTCGTGGTCGATCTGCCGGGCGTCGGCGCGGTGCTGGACCAGGGTAAATCGACCGAGCGCGTCTGCAGCAGCGATCTTTGCGGCCTGGACTTCTGGAGCAACGACATCTCCGGCCACGGCGGCCTGACCAAGCAGGGCATCGGCACCCTGGTGCTGACCGGTAACAACACCTATGCCGGCCCGACGCTGGTCAATCAGGGGCGGCTGGCTGTCAACGGTTCGGTCACCTCGGCCGTCAGCGTGCAGAGCGGCGGTATTGTCGGCGGCAGTGGCACGGTCGGTTCGCTGACCGCCCGTGATGGCGGCACCGTGGCGCCGGGCAACTCGATCGGCACCCTGAACGTGGCGGGCAACGTCAGCTTCGAGCCGGGCTCGCGCTACGCGGTGGAAGTGGGCCCGAACGGCCAGAGCGATCGGATCCAGAGCAGCGGATCGGCGACGATCGGCGGCGGCGAGGTGGCGGTGACGCTGGAGAACAGCCCCAACCTGCTGACGCAAAGCGAGGTGCGCAGCCTGCTGGGCCAGCAGTACACCATTTTGAGCGCGCAGCAGGGGGTGAGCGGGCAGTTTGACGCGGTGGCGCCGAACTACCTGTTCCTCGGCACCGGGCTGAGCTACCAGCCGACCGGGGTGACGCTGAGCGTCGGGCGCAACGGCACGAGCTTCGCCAGCGTGGCGCAGACCTCGAACGAGCGGGCGGTGGCGGTGGCGGCGGATGCGCTGGCGGCGGGCAACCCGTTGTACGAGAGCCTGCTCACCAGCGGCACGGCGGGCGAAGCGCGGCAGGCGTTCCGTCAGCTGTCGGGGCAAATCCATGCGGATATCGCCTCGGCGCTGGTGAACGACAGCCGCTACCTGCGTGAGGCGCTGAACGGGCGTCTGCGTCAGGCGGAAGGGCTGGCGAGTTCGTCGGCCATCAAGGCGGACGAGGGCGGTGCCTGGGCGCAGCTGCTGGGGGCGTGGGACCACGCGTCGGGCGACGCCAACGCCACGGGTTACCAGGCCTCGACCTACGGGGTGCTGGTCGGGCTGGACTCGGCGGTCGCGGGCGACGGGCGGCTGGGGGTGGCGACCGGCTACACCCGCACCTCGCTGCACGGCGGGTACGGGTCGAAGGCGGACAGCGACAACTACCACCTGGCGGCGTACGGCGACAAGCAGTTCGGGGCGCTGGCGCTGCGTGGCGGGGCGGGCTACACCTGGCATCGCATCGACACCAAGCGGTCGGTGAACTACGGGATGCAGTCGGACCGTGACACGGCGAAGTACAGCGCACGCACCGAGCAGCTGTTCGCGGAAGCGGGCTACAGCGTGCAGGGCGAGTGGCTGAACCTGGAGCCGTTCGTGAACCTGGCGTACGTGAACTTCGAGAACAACGGCATCGCGGAAAGCGGCGGCGCGGCGGCATTGCGCGGCGACAAGCAGCATACCGACGCGACGGTGTCGACGCTGGGCCTGCGTGCGGACACCGAATGGCAGGTGAGCGCGGGCACGACGGTGGCGCTGCGCAGTGAGCTGGGGTGGCAACACCAGTACGGCGGGCTGGAGCGAGGCACCGGGCTGCGGTTCAACGGCGGCAACGCGCCGTTCGTGGTGGACAGCGTGCCGGTCTCGCGTGACGGGATGGTGCTGAAGGCGGGAGCGGAAGTGGCGGTGAACGAAAACGCCACGCTGTCGCTGGGCTACGGCGGACTGCTGTCGCAAAACCATCAGGACAACAGCGTCAACGCCGGTTTCACCTGGCGCTTCTAAGCAACATCGACTCAATCCTTGTACGGGAACCGTCTGCGGGCGGTTCCTTTTTCACATCCTGCTAATGAGAACCCGGCGCACCTGGGGCGTCGGCCAATAACAAGCAAAAGGTAAGGAAATGACAACAACAATGGGTTTTGATAGCAAAGGAAACGCTCGCCGCTCGCCGTGGCGGCTGAACGCGTTGGTCTGCTGCATGGCGCTGGCGGGGTATGCACAGGCGGCGCCGCACGAGGTGAACGGCCAACCCGGCGATCCGGCCAGCTGGCGCAGCGCCGAATTCAACGCCAACTGGGGGCTGGGGGCGATCCACGCCGATGAGGCCTACGCCGCCGGCTACACCGGCAAAGGGCAGAAGGTGGGCATTTTCGACACTCCGGTCAACCGTCATCCCGAGTTCGCCGGTGACGGCAAACTGATCAACGTCGTCACCGAGGGCTACCGCGCCTATACCGATCCACACCGGCCGGGGATTAACGCCGGCGATCGTTTTTACTTCGACGGCACCTTCCACTTCTACAGCGGCTCGCAGGGCATGCTGAGCAATCACGGGGTGCACGTCGCGGGGATCAGCGCGGCGAACCGCGACGGCATCGGCATGCACGGCGTGGCCTTCGATTCGCAGGTGATCAGCGTCGATAACGATAACGACGGCCCGGCCTACGGCGAATTCCTCGGCCTGGACGGCGCCGTCACCAATGCCGGCTGGCAGGCGATGATCAACAGCGGTGCACGGGTGATCAACAACAGCTGGGGCGTCAGTATTCCCGATTTCCTGTCCGACGGCGGCCGCGATCCTAACGCGCTGCACTTTGAGCTGAAGGATGCGCAGGAACAATTCGATCAGGTCAAACCGCTGCTCGGCAGCCTGGCCGGCGCAGGCTATCAGGGCGCGATCGATGCGGCGCGCAAAAACATTCTGGTGCTGTTCGCCGCCGGCAACGACGGCAACTACAACCAGCCGGATGTGATCAGCGGGCTGGCCTACTTCGTGCCGGACATCGCGCCGAACTGGCTGTCGGTCGCCAGCGTGGCGCAGGATGCGGCATCGACCAACAGCGTGCCTTATACCATCAGCAGCTTCTCTTCCCGCTGCGGCTATACCGCCAGCTTCTGCGTCTCGTCGCCGGGCAGCAAAATCTACAGCACCGTGGCCAACGGTTCCGATCCGGCCAACCTGGTGTCGGACTACGGCAATAAAAACGGCACCTCGATGGCGACGCCGCACGTGACCGGCGCGGTGGCGGTGTTGCTGCAGCGCTTCCCGTACATGAGCTCGGCGCAGATTGCCGACGTGCTGAAAACCACCGCCACCGACATGGGTGCGCCGGGCATCGACGCGCTCTACGGTTGGGGGATGATCAACCTGGGCAAGGCTATCAACGGCCCGGGCATGTTCTATACCGTCGAAGATATTCCTGCGGAGTTCCGCATCCCGGATCCGACGGGCGTGGCCTATGGCCCGACCCAGTTTGTCGCCAATATTCCGGGGAGGGGCGCCGAGGTGGATGCCGGCACGCTACACGCCAGGAAATGTGATGATGTCCACTGTGGATGGGAAATCTACTCCAACAACATTTCCGGCCACGGCGGCCTGACCAAAGAGGGCGCGGGAACCCTGGAGCTGACCGGCACCAACACCTATGCCGGCCCGACGCTGGTCAATCAGGGGCTGCTGGCCGTCAACGGCTCGGTCACCTCGGCCGTCAGCGTGCAGAACGGCGGCATCGTCGGCGGCAGCGGCACGGTCGGTTCGCTGATCGCCCGTCAGGGCGGCACCGTGGCGCCGGGCAACTCGATCGGCACCCTGAGCGTGGCCGGCAACGTCAGCTTCGAACCGGGGTCGCGCTACGCGGTGGAGGTGGGCCCGAACGGCCAGAGCGATCGGATCCAGAGCAGCGGATCGGCGACGATCGGCGGCGGCGAGGTGGCGGTGACGCTGGAGAACAGCCCCAACCTGCTGACGCAAAGCGAGGTGCGCAGCCTGCTGGGCCAGCAGTACACCATCCTGAGCGCGCAGCAGGGGGTGAGCGGGCAGTTTGACGCGGTGGCGCCGAACTACCTGTTCCTCGGTACCGGGCTGAGCTACCAGCCGACCGGGGTGACGCTGAGCGTCGGGCGCAACGGCACGAGCTTCGCCAGCGTGGCGCAGACTTCGAACGAGCGGGCGGTGGCGGCGGCGGCGGATGCGCTGGCGGCGGGCAACCCGGTGTACGAGAGCCTGCTCAACAGCGGCACGGCGGGCGAAGCGCGGCAGGCGTTCCGTCAGCTGTCGGGGCAAATCCATGCGGATATCGCCTCGGCGCTGGTGAACGACAGCCGCTACCTGCGTGAGGCGCTGAACGGGCGTCTGCGTCAGGCGGAAGGGCTGGCGAGCTCGTCGGCCATCAAGGCGGACGAGGACGGCGCCTGGGCGCAGCTGCTGGGGGCATGGGACCACGCGTCGGGCGACGCCAACGCCACCGGCTATCAGGCCTCGACCTACGGGGTGCTGGTGGGGCTGGACTCGGCGGTTGCGGGCGACGGGCGGCTGGGGGTGGCGACCGGCTACACCCGCACCTCGCTGCACGGCGGTTACGGGTCGAAGGCGGACAGCGACAACTACCACCTGGCGGCGTACGGCGACAAGCAGTTCGGGGCGCTGGCGCTGCGCGGCGGGGCGGGCTACACCTGGCACCGCATCGACACCAAGCGGTCGGTGAACTACGGGATGCAGTCGGACCGTGACACGGCGAAGTACAGCGCGCGCACCGAACAGCTGTTCGCGGAAGCGGGCTACGGCGTGCAGGGTGAATGGCTGAACCTGGAGCCGTTCGTCAACCTGGCGTACGTGAACTTCGAAAACAACGGCATCGCGGAAAGCGGCGGCGCGGCGGCACTGCGCGGCGACAAGCAGCATACCGACGCGACGGTGTCGACGCTGGGGCTGCGTGCAGACACCGCGTGGCAGGTGAGCCCGGGCACGACGGTGGCGCTGCGCAGCGAGCTGGGGTGGCAGCACCAGTACGGCGGTCTGGACCGTGGCACCGGGCTGCGGTTCAACGGCGGCAATGCGCCGTTCGTGGTGGACAGCGTGCCGGTGTCGCGTGACGGCATGGTGTTGAAGGCAGGGGCGGAAGTGGCGGTGAACGAGAATGCCACGCTGTCGCTGGGCTACGGCGGACTGCTGTCGCAAAACCATCAGGACAACAGCGTCAACGCCGGCTTCACCTGGCGCTTCTGACGTTCAGCAGCGATCTCAAGGACAACGGAGCCGGCATGCCGGCTCCGTTTTTATTTGCGGCTGTGGGGTGAGTCCGTATGATGGCGCGGCGCCAGGGCAATAAAAAACCGGGACCCTGACGGATCCCGGCTTAAAAGTGGGTAAAACAGATTAGCGCTAAAGGCTCAAGCCCCGTTTGATTTGCGCAGTCCGAGCGATGTGGACATCGTCTCAGTAGCGGCAACGGAACAAATTTTCCCTGGTGTTACTATGGTTATTATTAAAAAACGTGCTGGTGTTATTTTTTATAGTGTATTGCTGTATGTCTCTTTTGATACCATGTTTGACGATGCAACATGGTATGTCAAGCAACGTTTTTAACGCATAATTGCATGAGATGCTAGTTTTAGATGTGGCTTTTTCAGCAGAAATAATCAAAACGACTGATAAATCAGTAAAAAAAATCGAAGGAACAAATGGATAACAATCACCAAAAATTCGATTCACAGTCGATTGCCAATCGGGTCAGGGAGCTGTTTTTACATTACGGGATTGGAAAACGTCAGCATGCCCGCGAGCTCAGCCGCATCTTGGATCTGAGTTTTTCACATGCGCACCGCAAACTGAAAGGGCAAAGCCCCTGGACGCTGGAACAGATCAACAGCGTCGCGGCCGCGCTCGGAGAAACGCCGGCGGCGATCGCCGATTTGAGCGCCGAACACGAGACTCCCGAGCCAAACATGGCGCGCGATGCCATCTTTGTCGTGGCGGGGGTGGCGATACCTTGCGTCGGGCACATCGGCGACGAGCTTCCTGCCGGGCGGCCGGCGGAATTTGTGGCGCTGCGCGTGGAAGGGCAGTGGCATATCTATCGCACCGATGAGGCGCCGGCAGGCCCGCGTTACGGCGTCGATCTGATCGAAATCCGGCCCGGCTTCGGCGACGACGAGCGGCTGAGCATCGCGGTATTGGACGATTCGCATCAGGCGGCCGATGAACTGGCCAAGTATCTGGGTGGCTGCGGGTTCAACGCGGTGGCGTTTTACGACGTCGACAGTTTCTGTCAGGCGTTGCAGCAAAGCCTGTTCGACGGTTATGTGGTGGACTGGTTGATCGGTGAGGAAACGGCGGATCGCTGTATCGCTACCATCCGCGCCTCCGACAATCCGGACGCGCCGGTACTGGTGCTGACCGGTGAACTGGGCACCGACCGACGCGAATCGGAAATCGCTCAGGCGATGCGCGAGTACGATGTGCTCGGCCCTTATGAAAAACCGGTGCGGCTCCATGTGATCGAAGCCGCACTGCAACGCTGTTTTAATCTTTAGCGGGGAACACCTCGGCCAGCGCGCTCGACAGCGCATCCAGTCGAACCGGCTTCATCAGGTAGTTATCGAACAGGGCGCGCTGATCCGCCGTTAACTGCTCCGGCGTGTAGGCGCTGATGCCGATGATCGGCACATGGCGGTTGGGGCCGCGACGGTTGCGCAGCTGCCTGGCCAGAGCAGCGCCGTCGATGCCCGGCATCTGCAAATCCAGCAACAGCGCATCGTAAGGACGTCTGAGCAGCTTCTGCAGCGCGCGTTCCGGCGAGTCGCACAGTTCGTGCTGGTAACCCAGCTTGTCCAGCAGCGCCGCAAAGGCGTCACCCACCGACTTGTTGTCATCCACCACCAGAACCTGCTGCGGCTTATGCTGCAGAGAGGCATTGGCAGCGGCGGGCTCGTCGGCACGTTCGTCTTCACTGATCTGCACCGGAATGCTGACGATAAAGGTGCTGCCCTTCTTGATTTCGCTGTACACCGTGATGGTGCCGTTGAGCAACGTCACCAGGCCGTGCACGATCGCCAACCCCATCCCCACGCCGGCATACTGCTTGGTATGCGACTGATCCAACTGGGTAAAGGGCTTGAAGATCTGATCGAGCTGGTCTTTTTCGATACCGATGCCGGTGTCAGTCACTTCGATAATCAACGAACTGCCGCCCGGTTGGCGGCGCAGGCAGCTGTGCAGCGTAATGCTGCCGCTTTCGGTGTACTTGTAGGCGTTGGTCAGCAGGTTGACGATAATCTGCCGGATGCGCAGCGGATCGGAGTGCACCAGCAGGTGGCTGCATTCCACTTCACAGCTGAGTTTGACCTGTTCTTTGCGGGTCAGGGTGGCGATTTCGTTGGCGGTCTCCGCGATCAGCTTCTGCGCGTCGAACGGTACGATGCGCAATTCCATCATGCCGCTGTCGAGGTGCGCGTAGTCGGTCAGATCTTTCATCTGGCTTTCGATTTGCTGCGCGGCGGTCTCCAGCCGCTGGAAGGTGTCCGCATGCTCTGCCGACACCCGGGTATTCACCAGCACGTCGATGGCCGACATCACGCTCTGCAATGAGGTGCGCAGCTCGTGGCCAATAGCGCCGAGGAAGGCGTTTTTGGTGCGCGTCGCTTTCTCCGCCTCAATCGCCTTGGCCTGTTGGCGAATGGTCAGCCGCTGCTGGCGGAACACGATCAGGGTGATGGCGATCAGCGCGATCACCGAGAACATGACGATCACCAGCCCATAGAAAATAATGTGCCGCTTCTCGATGTAGTCCTCATAGGCGGCGGTGCGCTGCTTCACCTCGGCATGGTCGGTCAGGTTGGCCATTTCGATGGAGTAAGGCTTGATGGCCTTCATGGCTGCGAAAACCTGGTCGAAGTCGATTTTCGGGCTGTCCAGCAGCTTATCGATGCGATCCATCTGCAGGCGCATCTGTTTGACCACTTCCGGGTAGCCCGGCTCGGCGTACAGCGGCTGGGTCGATTCGGAGACGGTTTCCAGCACGTAAAAACGCGAATAGAGGATTTCGAACCGCAGCCGCAGGTTGTCGTTGTCCACCTGCGGCGCGTGACTTTGCTGTTCGACCAGCGTGTCGAACTCCGCCAGCTTGATGGAGAACTTGGCGATCGACCAGGAGTAGTTCTCCTGCGTGCCGGCGATGGCATACAGCCCTTTCTTCGACAGGGTGGCGCTGTAGTAATAGAGCGTGACGGTCGAAGCCACTAAAAACAGCGCGGCAAAGATGGCCGGGATCGCCAGCCTGCTGCCGTTCTTAAAGGTCGTCAGCTTCATTTGATCACGATCCTGTCGACTTGCCAGATAAAGCGTGAATTGTACAACGGCGAGTTCAGTTCAGGCCCGGCGGCGTCACGCGGGTACACCAGGAACAGCGGGCCGAAGTTTCTGAGCTTCAGCATTTCCCCGTCCATCTTGTAGGCCAGGATCATGTTGTATTTCGTGACGTCGGACAGCGGCACGTCGATGTAATAATCGTTCAGCGCGTAGAAGGTCAGCGTCTCGCCCTTGGCGCCGACGCGCTCCAGGATATCGGCCACCGAAATCCCTTCGAATTTTCTCTGCGGCGTCCAGGACGTGGAGGTGGTGATGCTGCGCACCGGCATCGCCAACAGTTGTTTATCGGTGAACAGATAGCTTTTGTTGACCGGGTCGGTCACGTTGTCGATCTTGCCCGCCACTTCCAGGGTAAAGCTGAGGGCGCTGCTCTGGGCGATAATCAGGGCCACGCAGGCTATCGCAAGGGTTTTGCATAGTTTGAACAGCATCGGTGTTCTCCAGAGGCGCGGGGAGGTTGTATCAGTCCCGCTAATTTATCAGGCAGAATAATGGCAGAAAAAGCAGGCGGGTGCGAAGGGAATAGTAAACCGCACAAAAAGAACAGGTCTGGGTCGGTCGGCCCGTGCGCGTAACCTTTCCCTTCCGTTTGTCAGCCGTTCCGATGTGCTTTCAACAGCTGGGCCAGCTGCGTCAGGCCTGCCGTTAGCTCGTCCAGTGAGGGGGAACCCAGGCACAGGCGAATGCCCGATTCACTTTCGCCGTCATTGACCATGACCGCGGCCGGCGGCGTGACTTTAACGCCCGCCAACGCGGCGGCGGCGGCCACAGACTCGGCGGTTTCGCGCGGCATCGGCAGCCAGACATGGTAAGCGTCGGGATGCGATACGCATTCGTCGGCATCGAATATCGAGGTAGCCAGATGCACTCTTCGCTGAGCCTCATGGCGCAACGCTTGCGGTATCGCCTCGATTGCGCCGCTGGACAACCACTCCCCCACCACGGCGCAAGACAGTGGCGAAGGTGCGAAGGGAATATCTTGCAAGGCTTCTTCCGCCGCGGTTTGCATGTCGGGCGGTAGAGTCAGCATACCGATCCGCAACCCCGGGCCGAGCGTTTTCGACAGGCCATTGACATGGAACACCCGCTCGGGTGCCAACGTCGCGAGCGCAGGCACTGCTGAATGCCCTAGGGCATACACGCCATCCTCGATGATCCAGACATTCGCCTGCCGGCATATCTCGACGATAGCCCGCCTGCGCTCGGCGCTCATGGTGGCGGTCGTCGGGTTATGCAGCGTCGGTGTCAGATAGACCGCAATATGGCCGGAGGAGACACGCTCGAGCGCGCTCGCCAGCGCCTGCGGCACCATGCCTTGCGCATCGATCTCCACGCCGATCAGGCGATGGCCTTTACGTCGGGCCAGCGCGATCGCGCCGGGGTAGGTCAGCCTCTCGGTCAGTATCGTCCCGCGTGGCCCGCAGGCCAGGTCAAATGCCAACGAAATCGCCTGACGGGCATTGCTGGTCAGCGCCAGGTGCGACGGTTCGATCGTGACGCCGGCGTTTTCCAGCCAGCGGGCCAACAGACGCCGATGTTCCAAGTGCCCGGTCGGAGGGGAATAGAGGTTCAGATGATCTGCATCCATTTTCCGTGCGATGCCGGCCAGCGTGCGTGCCAGCAAACGGTCAGTCAGCATCGCCGGCGGCGCATTGGACGAGAGATCGATTTCACGTTCTTCACGGGCGCGGCGGATCGCCACGAACATCCCGCGCCCCTTCACGCTGCGGACCAGCCCGCGTCGTTCCAGGATGGCGTAGGCTTTGGTCACCGTGCCCAGACCGATCGCCAATTGCCAGGCGAGGGGGCGGTGTGCCGGCAAACGATCGCCTCCTTGCAGCTTGCCCTCGATAATGTCGTCAGCCAACGCCAGCACCAGCCGTTCGACGGTAGTGGCTTCCACGTTGGCCAGGCGGGGTTGCCAGGGGGATTGAAGCCGCATGGTCGCTCTCCGGAGAAAGAATATAGTGTCACGTGACACTATTTAAATAGGCGAAAAGTGTAACACATACTATGTTGGTGAGGAGTCCCGGCGTTTTCAACAACGGCTCGGCCGTAAGGCGGGCCAGCGGAGTTTTTCCATGATGGTCAGTCAGCTTGCATTGGTTTACGGCGCCTATCTCCTCGCTACCGCCAGCCCCGGCCCCAGCAACATGGCGATCATGGGCGTGGCGATGCGTGACGGCCGCAGGCCCGCATTGGTGCTGGCCGCCGGCGTGATGACCGGATCGCTGTGCTGGGCGATGTTGGCCGCGACCGGCCTTTCCGCCGTGTTGGCCACGTATGCGCAGGCGCTGTGGACCATCAAAATCGTTGGCGGCGTGTATATGCTGTATCTGGCGCTGCGCGCTGGAAAGTCCGCGTTACGGACGTCCGCCGCGGCGCCGGGCATGGCCGCAGGGCGCGATGCGCGGCCTTATCGGGCGCTTTATCGGCAGGGCGTGCTGATGCACCTCGGCAATCCCAAGGCCATCATGTCCTGGATGGCGATCATGTCGCTGGGATTGCGGCAAGGCGCGCCTGAGCAGGTTTTACCGGCAATTATTGGCGGTTGCGCGCTGCTCGGCGTGACGATTTTCGGGGGGTATGCCCTGCTGTTCTCAACGGCGCCGATGATCGCGTTTTACACCCGGGTGAGGCGCTGGATTGAAGGAACGCTTGCGCTGCTGTTCGCTTTGGCGGGCCTGGAGCTGTTGATATCGCGGGGGTAATGAACGCCCGGCGTTAACCTGAGGAGAGAAGCGATGGTTTTTGGCATGCAGATGGTGGATGTCTTTGGCGCCGGGCCGCTTGCCGGCAATCCGTTGGCGGTGATCACGGGCGCCGGAGCGTTGTCGACGGAAGACATGCAGTGTTTGACGCGTTGGTTCAACCTGTCGGAGACGGCCTTTTTGCTGCCGCCGACGCACCCCCAGGCGGATTACCGGGTGCGGATATTCACCCTGGATCGTGAAATGCCGTTTGCCGGACACCCGACGCTGGGCAATTGTCATGCCTGGCTCACTGCGGAGGGGATGCCGCGCAATAGGGCGGAGATCATCCAGGAATGTGGGGCGGGCTTGGTGAGCATTCGCCGCGAGGCAGGACGGCTGTGTTTTGCCGCGCCGCCGTTGATTCGCTCCGGGGCGCCCTCAGAAGAGACGTTGGCCGACGCGCTGCAGTTTTTAGGTATCGCGCCTGAGGAGGCGCTCGATGCCGCCTGGATCGATAACGGTCCGGGGTGGCTGGGGATCCGGCTGGCCAGCGCTGAGCGGGTACTTTCCCTGACGCCGGCGAGAAGCTGGCCGCGCAGAGTGGACATTGGCGTCGTCGGCCCACATGCCGATGGTGACGCAGCCTTCGAAGTTCGCGCCTTTTTGAGCGATCATCTTGGCGCTATCGTCGAAGATCCGGTCACCGGCAGCCTCAATGCCTCGCTGGCCCAGTGGTTGTTCGCAAGCGGCGTGGTCAGCGGTGGCTATATCGCCGCCCAGGGCCGCTGCCGTGGGCGCAACGGGCGCGTGCATATCACCCGCGACGAGAGCGGCCGGATTTGGGTGGGCGGCAATACGCGCACTCAGGTCGAAGGGCGGCTGCAAGGGATTGGCACGGCGTAGAAAGCGTCGCCGCACTGCGTGCGGCTGAACGGAATATCGATTTTCATCCGATGATAAGGAGTGAACAGTATGTCTGCGATGCCACCAAACGATACCCCCGTCGAAGCTGATATTACGCAGCCGACGACGGTCACCGAAACGTTGAAAATGCTGGTACGTTACAAAGCGTGGGCGAATGCGCTGACCTTTGACACCGTGATGTCCTTGCCGGCCGGTGAAGCCTTACGGCAGCGGCCGACCCGTTTTGGCAATATGGTGCATACCTTAAATCATGTGTACGTGGTGGACGATATCTTCAGGCACCATCTGCAAGGTCGAAAACATGGCTACCTCGCGCGCAACACCGAGCAAACGCCTGCGCTTGACGACTTGCGGTGTGCGGTGGAGGAAATGGACCGCTGGTATATCGAACAGGTGGACAACTGGTCACCCGAGGCGCTGGCGCAGGTGGTACATTTCGAGTTCGTCGGCGGGGGGGAAGGCCGGATGACGCGCCAGGAAATCGTGCTGCATGTCGTCAACCACGCTACCTATCATCGCGGTTTTGTCGGCGATATGCTCTATCAAGTACCCTTCGCCTCGCCGGCGAACGATTTGCCGGTGTTTCTTCGCGATCATTACCGCCAGGCGCCGTGAGGCGAGCGAGATAAATAAAAAAAGCCAGACGCTTTCGCGCCTGGCCTGTTACGCGCCGAAACCCGGCGAGGTTGCGCCTCAGCGCATGGTGACGAACTCTTCCGCCGCGGTCGGGTGGATCGCCACGGTGTTGTCGAAGTCCTTCTTGGTGGCGCCCATCTTCACTGCCACCGCGAAGCCCTGCAGGATTTCATCCATGCCGAAGCCGATGCCGTGCAGGCCGACGATCTTCTCTTCTTTACCCGCGCACACCAGCTTCATGCGGCACGGCTGGCGGTGCTGCGTCACGGCGCTGTACATGGCGGTGAAGGAGGATTTGTACACCTTCACGTTGTCCGCGCCGAATTTCTCGATGGCTTCCGGCTCGGTCAGGCCGACGGTGCCGATCGGCGGGTGGCTGAATACCACGGTGGCGATGTTGCTGTAATCCAGGTGCTCGTCCGGCTTGTTGTTGAACAGGCGCTCGGACAGGCGGCGGCCGGCGGCCACGGCGACCGGGGTCAGCTCTACCGCGCCGGTGTTGTCGCCCACCGCGTAGATGCCTTTGACGTTGGTGTTCTGGAACTTATCGACGTCAATGTAGCCTTGCTCGTTGGTTTTCACCCCGGTGACGCCGAGGTTCAGGTTGTCGGTCGCCGGTTCGCGGCCGATGGCCCAAATCAGGCAGTCGACGGTGAATGCTTGGCCGTTTTCCAACTGCAGCGTCAGGCTGCCGTCGGCGTTCTTGACGATCGCTTTCGGCACCGATTCGGTGTGCAGGCTCGGCCCTTCGGTGTTCATCACTTCCACCAGGGTTTCGACGATCATCGGATCGAAGCTGCGCAGCGGCGCGTGCTTGCGCACGAACAGGTGCGTTTCCGCGCCCAGCGCGTTCAGCACGCCGGCGATCTCCACGGCGATATAGCCGGCGCCGACTACGGCGACGCGCTTCGGCATGGCGTCCAGCTCAAAGAAGCCGTCGGAGTCGATGCCGTATTCCGCACCCGGAATAGCCGGATGGCTCGGGCGGCCGCCGGTGGCGATCAGGATGTGGTCGGCGGTGATGGTCTCGCCGTTCACTTCCACGGTGTGCGCATCCACGAAGCGCGCGAAGCCTTTGATCACGTCGACCTTGTTCTTGCCCAGCACGTTATCGTAGGAGTTGTGGATGCGATCGATATAGGCGGTGCGGTTGGCGACCAGCTTCTTCCAGTCGAAGGCGTTGACGGTGGTGTCGAAGCCGTAGTCCGGGCCGTACTGATGGATGGCCTCGGCGATCTGCGCCGCGTGCCACATGACTTTTTTCGGTACACAACCCACGTTTACACAGGTGCCGCCCAGCTCTTTGGCTTCAATCAGCGCACACTTTTGGCCATACATGGCTGCCCGGTTGATCGATGCGATACCGCCGCTGCCGCCGCCAATTGCTAGATAATCGTAATGTTTCGTCATCTGGGATTTCCATGAATTGTGAATTTGAAGAGGGTAAGAGTTTAACGCCTGACCGGGGTTTGTCGCAAAGATTGCGTCGATGGCTGCGATAGGTGGACGCAGGGCGCGGCAAACCGCGCCCTGATGGGGATTATTCTGGTACCACCCAGTTCACCAGATGGTGACCGATGCCCGACGGCACCAGCACCTTGTGCAGCCACGGCAGCACGTTTTTCATCTGCTGTTCCAGCTTCCACGGCGGGTTGATGACGATCATGCCGGAGGCGGTCATGCCGCGCTGATCGCTGTCGGGTTTCACCGCCAACTCGATCTGCAGAATGCGGCGAATGCCGGTGGCTTCCAGATCGCGCAACATGCGTTTGATCTGCTGGCGCATCACCACTGGGTACCACAGCGCGTAGGTGCCGGTGGCGAAACGCTTGTAGCCTTCCTGAATGCCTTTGACCACGTCCTGGTAATCGGTCTTCATTTCATACGGCGGATCCATCAGGATCAGGCCGCGGCGCGACAGGGGCGGCAGCTGGGATTTCAGCTGCTGATAGCCGTCGGCGCGCTGCACTTTGGCGCGCTCGTCTTTCTGGAACTCGCTGCGCAGCAGCGGGTAGTCGCTCGGGTGCAGCTCGGTCAGGTGAATTTTGTCCTGTGGGCGCAGCAGCTGGCGGGCGATCAGCGGCGAGCCGGGATAGTAGCGTAGCGTGCCGGAACGGTTGAAGTTGTGCACCACGCTCATGTAGGCCGCCAGCTCTTCCGGCAGATCGTCGCGCTGCCACAGCAAGCCGATGCCTTCCAGGTATTCGCCGGTGCGCTCGGCGTGTTCGCCGCTGAGCTGATAACGGCCCGCGCCCGAGTGGGTATCCAGATACAGGAACGGCTTCTCTTTTTCCTTCAGCGACTCGATGATCAGGCTCTGAACGGTGTGTTTGAGCACGTCGGCGTGGTTGCCGGCGTGGAAACTGTGGCGATAACTTAACATGACGGGTGGCGGTTCCTTGTGCTCCGCAGACGGAGCATTCAATGCAATAAGGCTTATAATCTGCACAGTATAAACTGTCTGGCCGGGAAAAACCGGACTCCGTTGCCGCAGATGTTAACAGAAAGGGACAGGACGATGAGCAAACAGGCGATTTTGGCGAATTACCCCGACGCGGCGCGCTGGGCGTTCGGCGACGGCCCCGCGTTAGCCGACGAACTGCTGGAATTGGTGCTGAGCGGGGATAAAACCGCCACCTGCAGTTCCTATGCGAGCTATCGTCGGGAACAAACCCCGAGCATCGGCGATTACAGCATCGTTCTCGATGGCCGCGGCGAACCGGCCTGCGTGATCAGAACGCTGGCGCTGCGCCTGGTGCGCTACGACCAGGTGACCGCCGAGATGGCGGCCAAAGAGGGCGAAGGCGACAAAAGCCTGGCGTTTTGGCGCGAGGGGCATCAGGCATTCTTTACCCGCGAGGGGAGCTTTGCGCCGGACATGTGGCTGGTGTTCGAAGAATTCGAACGGGTTGAAACGCTGTGAATCACAAGGAGAAAGGATGAGTTGCATTTTTTGCGACATCGTGGCGGGCAAGGCGCCGTGCCATAAAATCTGGGAAGACGACGACCATCTGGCGTTCCTGTCCATCTTTCCCAACACCGACGGCTTCAGCGTGGTGATCCCCAAGGCGCACCACCCGAGCTACGCCTTTGACCTGCCGGACGAGGTGCTGAGCGCGTTGATGCTGGCGACCCAGCGGGTGGCAAAGCAGCTGGATCGCGCGTTCGACGACGTCGGCCGCTGCGGCATGGTGTTTGAGGGCTACGGCGTTGACCATGTGCACGCCAAACTGATCCCGCTGCATGGCACCGCGTCGCTGGAACAGTGGCGGCCGATCGAATCGACCTCGCCGAAGTTTTTCACGCGTTACGAAGGTTATATCTCCTCCCACGATGCGGCGCGCGCCGACGACGAACAGCTGGCGGCGCTGGCCGCCCGCATTCGCCAATGCGCCGTTTAAGGCACGAACGATCAACGCCGGGCATTGATTTTCCTGTTGCCTGGCTCCATGTTAGAGATTCATACGCATTTTAAGGCTCGCCCCCGTGGCGGGCCCCAACGCTAATCAGGACTGCCCTATGACAAATCCGTTGCTGACCCCGTTTTCCCTGCCGCCGTTTTCGGCGATCCGCCCTGAAGATATCGTGCCTGCGGTGCAATCCGCGCTGGCGGACTGCCGCGCCGCGGTAGAACGCGTGGTCGCGCAGCCGGGGCCGTTCACCTGGGACAATTTGTGTCAGCCGTTGGCGGAGTCGGACGATCGCCTGTCGCGCATCTGGTCGCCGATCGGGCACCTGAACTCGGTGAAAAACAGCCCGGAGCTGCGCGCCGCCTATGAGCAGGCGCTGCCGCTGCTGTCCGAGTACGGCACCTGGGTCGGCCAGCACGAAGGGCTGTACCAGGCCTACCGCAGCCTGAAAGAGGGCGCGGCGTTCGAGACGCTGAGCGTGCCGCAGCGCAAGGCGGTGGACAACGCGCTGCGCGACTTCGAGCTGTCGGGCATCGGCCTGTCGGCGGACAAACAGCAGCGCTACGGCGAGATCGTCGCGCGCCTGTCCGAGCTGGGTTCCACCTACAGCAACAACGTGCTCGACGCCACCATGGGCTGGAGCAAACTGATTACCGACGAAGCCGAGCTGAGCGGCCTGCCGGAAAGCGCGCTGGCGCAGGCCCAGGCGATGGCGCAGGCCAAAGAGCAAGACGGCTGGCTGCTGACGCTGGACATGCCGAGCTACCTACCGGTGCTGACCTACGCCGACAACCGCGCGCTGCGCGAAGAGATGTACCGCGCCTTCGCCACCCGCGCCTCCGATCAGGGGCCGAATGCCGGCAAATGGGATAACAGCGAAGTGATGGCGGAAACGCTGGCGTTGCGCCATGAGCTGGCTCAGCTGCTGGGCTTTGACACCTATGCTGACAAGTCGCTGGCGACCAAGATGGCGGAAAGCCCGGATCAGGTGATCGGCTTCCTGAGCGATCTGGCCAAACGCGCCCGCCCGCAGGCCGAGCAGGAGCTGGCACAGCTGCGCGCCTTCGCCAAACAGCACTATGGCGTGGACGAGCTCGACGCCTGGGACATCACCTATTACGGCGAAAAACAGAAGCAGCACCTGTTCTCCATCAGCGACGAGCAGCTGCGCCCGTACTTCCCGGAACAGCGTGTGGTGGAAGGGCTGTTCGAAGTGGTGAAACGCATCTACGGCATCACCGCCAAAGAGCGTAAAGACGTGGAGACCTGGCATCCGGACGTGCGCTTCTTCGATCTGTTCGACGCCGACGGCGAGCTGCGCGGCAGTTTCTACCTCGATCTGTACGCCCGCGAAAACAAACGCGGCGGCGCCTGGATGGACGACTGCGTCGGCAGTCTGCGCAAGGCCGACGGCACGCTGCAAAAACCGGTCGCTTACCTGACCTGCAACTTCAACCGTCCGCTGGGCGACCAGCCGGCGCTGTTCACCCATAACGAAGTGACCACGCTGTTCCACGAGTTCGGCCACGGTCTGCACCATATGCTGACGCAGATCGATACCGCCGGCGTCTCAGGCATCAACGGGGTGCCGTGGGATGCGGTCGAACTGCCGAGCCAGTTTATGGAAAACTGGTGCTGGGAGCCGGAAGCGCTGGCGTTTATCTCGGGCCATTACCAGAGCGGCGAGCCGCTGCCGAAGGCCATGCTCGACAAGCTGCTGGCGGCCAAGAATTACCAGGCGGCGCTGTTCATCCTGCGCCAGCTCGAGTTCGGCCTGTTCGATTTCCGCATGCACTTCGAATACAGCCCGGAAAAAGGCGCGCAGATCCTGCCGACGCTGGCGGAAGTGAAGAAAATGGTGGCGGTGGTGCCTTCGCCGAGCTGGGGCCGCTTCCCGCACGCCTTCAGCCACATCTTCGCCGGCGGCTACGCGGCGGGTTACTACAGCTATCTGTGGGCGGAAGTGCTGTCGGCCGACGCCTACTCGCGCTTCGAAGAAGAGGGGATTTTCAACGCCGAAACCGGCAAATCCTTCCTCGACAACATCCTGTCGCGCGGCGGGTCGGAAGAGCCGATGACGCTGTTCAAACGCTTCCGTGGCCGCGAGCCGCAGCTGGATGCTATGCTGCGCCATTACGGCATTAAAGGATAACCCGACACGTGAGCGTGTGTTTATTGTGTGAAGCAGGCGCCGATCCCGGCGCCTTGTCTGTTTTGGCGCAGCGCTGGCAGCTGACGTCCGACGACGACGCGCCGATGGCGCTGGTACTGACCCCGCAGCGGCTGGAGCTGCGTAAGCGCGACGAGCCGAAGCTCGGCGGGATCTATGTCGACTTCGTCACCGGCACCATGGCGCACCGGCGCCGTTTCGGCGGCGGCCGCGGCGAGGCGGTGGCCAAGGCGGTCGGCATCAAGGGCAGCTACCTGCCGGACGTGGTGGACGCTACTGCCGGGCTGGGGCGCGACGCCTTCGTGCTGGCGGCGCTGGGCTGCCGGGTGCGGATGCTGGAGCGCAATCCGGTGGTGGCGGCGTTGCTGGACGACGGACTGCAGCGCGGCTATCAGGATGCGGAAATCGGCCCGTGGCTGCGCGAGCGCCTGACGCTGTTGCACGCCTCCAGCCTGACGGCGCTGGCGGATCTCAGCCCGCGCCCCGAGGTGGTGTATCTCGATCCGATGTTCCCGCACAAGCAAAAAAGCGCGCTGGTGAAGAAAGAGATGCGGGTGTTTCAATCGCTGGTGGGCAGCGACGATGACGCCGACGGCCTGCTGGAGCCGGCGCGCCGCCTGGCGACCAAGCGCGTGGTGGTGAAACGCCCGGACTACGCGCCGCCGCTGGCCGACGTGCCGGCGCACGCCGCCACGCTGACCAAAAGCCACCGTTTCGATATCTACATGCCGCTGTAATGTCAGCCGGGCCCGCCGTGTCGGGCCCTCAGTTTTCCTCCCGCAAACTTTTCCCCACGCCGCCGCCCGGATGCACCGCCAGCAAGGTCTCCTTGTCGTAACCGCTGCGCGCCATCAGGCAGGCGCAAGCGGCGTCGAAGATCGCCAGCACCAGCACAATTGAGGTGGTGGCCAGCATGTTCAGCGGATCTATCTCCTTTTGCACCCCGGTGGCGATCGTTAGCTGCGCCGCCTGCGCGATGGCGGAGTGCAGGTTTTCCGTCACCGCGATCAGCGTCACCCCCTTGGCCTGCAGCGTCGGCAGTAGGCGGGTTAGCTCGTCGGAATTGCCGCCGCGCGAGATCAGGATCAGCAGATCGTCGGCGCGCAGAAAGCCCAGATCGCCGTGCGCCGCGCCGGTGGCGTCGAGGTAGATCGCCGGCCGTTCCACGCAGGCTAGCATGTGGGCTATCTTGCGCGCCGCAATCCCCGAGGTGCCGACGCCGGTGACGGCGATTTTACCGCGGCAGTCGGCCAGTAGCCCCAGCAGCCGTTGCCAGGTGCGCGCGTCGAGGCGCTCGCCCAGCTGCGCCAGCTCCTGGCTGTAGGTTTGCCAACCCTGCACGGCCTGCCGCCACTCCTGCTGCATCACGCCTCCTCCTGCATCAGCCGGCGGTATTTCATGTGGTCGTTGTACAGCTCATGGAACACCCGGTATTTGCGGTCGTAGTAGCTTTTTATCTGATTGGTCTGCGGCGTCACCGTCTTGCCGATGCGGCTCATGGCGCTCATCGCCTCCGGCAAGGTGTCGAACACGCCCGCCGCCACGGTGCCCATCATCGCACCGCCGAGCAGCATCGCTTCGCTTTCCTCCGGCAGCAGCATGGCGCAGCCGGTGGCGTTGGCGTGCTCCTGCACGAAGATCGGGTTCTTGGTGCCGCCGCCGCTGGCCATGATGGTGTCGATGCTGTAGCCGCTGTGGTTCATGGTTTCGATGATGTGGCGGGTGCCGAGCGCGATGGCCTGAATGGTGGCCAGGTAGTGCAGCGCCATATCCTCCGGCGTGCGCGACAGCTTCAGCCCGGTCAGGATGCCGGTCAGCGTCGGGTTGGCGCGCGGCGAGCGGTTGCCGTGGAAGTACGGCAGCATGTGAATGTCCTGCGTCAGGAAGGCGATATTCTCCGGCTCGCCGGCCATGCGGCGCAGAATGGCGTTCAGCACCTCATAGATGGTCTGCCCCTGGGTTTTCGCCTGCGCCAGCAGCTCCGGGTAGCACGGGTGCGACTGGATGACGTGGTCGATCAGCGCGCCGGTGGCAGACTGGCCGCCCTCGTTCAGCCAGTATTCCGGCAGGATCGCCGAGTAATACGGCCCCCAGACGCCGCCGATAAAGCGCGCGGTGCGCGACATCGCCATATGACCGGTGGAGGTGCCGCCGATCAGCGCGACGCGGCGGTTGAAGTCGGCCACCTCGCCGGAGACGCCGGTGGCGCCCAGCGTGCCGAGGGTGCCGGCGTGGGCGTCGATGATCGATACGCTCACCGCCGTGCCGGCGATCAGCCCCATCTCGCTGGCGGCGCGCTGAGTCAGGCCGTGGCCCAGCGGCTCGCCCATCATTTTAACGTCGCTGCCGATCTTGGCCGCGTCGTGTTCCAGCACGTCTTCCAGCCCGATCTGCTGGAAGTAGCTCTTGTCCCAACGCTGCTCGTGGCCGAGATAGGTCCACTTGCACACCGTCGAGCACAGCGAACGGGTGGCGTCCTGGGTGGCGCGCCAGGTGAGGAAGTCCGGCAGATCGAACAGGTAGCCGGCGTTGGCCCAGGTGGTGGGCATGTGCTGTTTCAGCCACAGCAGTTTCGGCGTCTGCATCTCCGGCGAGATAATGCCGCCGACGAAGTCCAGCACCCGGTGTTTGGTGGCGTTGATGCGCTCGGCCTGGGCGATCGCCCGGTGATCCATCCACACGATGATGTTCTGTTCGGTGCGGCCGGAGGGGCTGACGGTCAGCGGCTTGCCCTCTTTATCCAGCACCACCAGCGAACAGGTGGCGTCGAAGCCCAACCCCTTGACCTGGATCGGGTTGATGTCGGCCTGGTTGACCGCGTCGCGCACCGCATTGCACACCGCCTGCCAGATGTTATCCGACGACTGCTCGACGAAATCCGCCTTCGGCCGGTACAGATCGATGGCCCGGCTGGCCTGGCCGACCATGCGGCCATTAAGATCGAATACGCCTGCGCGCGCGCTTCCGGTGCCCACATCTACGCCAATAAAATAGCTCGCCATTATTTTCTCCTCAGGCTTTTCGATTCTGTAACGCGATAAACAGGATCAGCACGCCGCCCCACAGGGCCATGGTCAGGTAGCTGCTGACCCCCAGCAGATTGAGGCCGCTTTCCAACATTTGCAGCACGATCAGCGCCAGCACCAGCCCCAGAATACGGCCGAAACCGCCGTCCGGGTTAATGCCGCCCAGCACCGAGGCCAGAATGGTCACCAGCAGATAAGATTCGCCGTAGCCGGCCTTGGCCGAGTTGAACTTGGCCATCATCAGCAGGGCGGCGCCCCAGCCGAGCAGCGCCGACAGGATATACACCGCGATCTGCACCCGCGCGGTGTTCACGCCGCTGAAGCGGGTGGCCTGCTCGTTGGAGCCGATCAAGTACAGGCTGCGGCCCAGCGTGGTGTGCTCCAGCAGCAGCCACAGCCCGACCGCTACCAGCAGGAACAGGATCAGCGCCACCGGCACGCCGAGCACGGCACCATTGCCAAGAAATTGAATCGCCGCCGGGAAGCCGGAGATCACCGCGCCGTTGGACAGCAGGATATTCAGGCCGGTGATCAGGGTCATGGTGCCGAGCGAGGCGAGGATCGGCGAGACGCCGATCCAGGCCACCAGCACCCCGTTCAGTGCGCCGATTGCCACCGCCACCAGCAGGCCGGCCAACAGCGCCAGTGCCAGGAACAGCGGCTGGTCGGGATGGCTGACGATGATCGCCGCCATCACCAGCGAACAGGCGTTGGCGCCGGCGATGATCGACAGATTGATGCCGCCGGTCAGCATGGTGATGCCCATGCCGAGCGCCAGCAGGCCGAGGATCGGCAGCTGCGAGGCGATCGACTGGAAGTTGCCAAGGCTGAAGAAGCGCGATCCGAGCAGACCGGCGAACAGCAGCGCCACCGCGATGATGATCGCGCCCTGCAGACGAATGATCCGATCGCTTGGGATCAACCGAGTTAACTGCGTCATGTCAGATCTCCTTGAGCAGCTTGCGTTTTTCGTTCCAGGCGGTGGTGCTGATGCTGATCAAAATGATCGCGCCGCTGAACACCTGGTGCCAATAGGCCGAGACGCTGAGCAGCGTCAGCCCGTTTTGCAGGAAGGCCAGCAGCACCACGCCGAGCAGGGTGCCGGTCAACGATCCGCGGCCGCCGCTCATGCTGGTGCCGCCCAGCACCACCGCCGCCAATACCGTCAGCTCGAAGCCGAGCAGCGAGTTGGGCGCCACCGACTGGGTGATCTGCGCCTGCACTACCGCCGCGACGCCGGCCAGAATGCCCATATAGCCGTAGACGCAGAAGTGCAGCCGCAGCAGGTTCAACCCCAGGCGCGACGCCGCGTCGCGGTTGCCGCCCATGGCGTAGATCTGGCGCCCCAGCCGGGTGCGGTTCATCAGCACGCCGGTGACGACGATGGTCGCCAGCAGGCACAGCAGCGGCAGCGTCAGGCCGTAGTCGTAACCGTCGGCGCCCTGGAACGAGAACCAGTTGATGCCGTTCATGAACCAGTCCGGGAAGCCGTACAGCCAGGTGCCGTTGGTGGCGTATACCAGCAGGCCGTAGAACAGGTTAAGGGTAGCGATGGTGATGATGATCGCCGGCACCTTCAGCCAGTACACCAGGAAACCGTTCACCAGCCCGAGCAGCAGGCCGACGCCGATCGCCAGGGCGAACGCCAGCGGGAAGCTGCCGCCGTGCTGGATCACCCAGCTGGCCATCACATACTGGGCGATGGCGGTGACCGCCGGGAACGAAATGTCGATGCCGCCGGCGATCAGCACCACGAACAGCCCGCAGGCCAGAATGCCGAGAATGGCGTAGCTGGTGGCGACGTCGGTCAGGTTGCCGAGCGTCAGAAACTCATCGGTGCCGGCGCTTAGGCCGATCGCCAGCAGCAGCACCAACAGGCCGAGATAAAACTCGTGCCGCCCGGCCAGGCGGGCCAATAATGACTTATCCATTCACCACCTCGGCGATCTGTTGTTCGGTACTCTGGTGCGGCGCGAATTCGGCGATCAGTTCGCCCTTGCGCATCACCATCACCCGATGGCTGTTGTAATAGGCTTCCGGGATCTCGTCGCAGATCATCAGCACCGCCATGCCCAGCTGCGCCAGATCGCGGGCGATCTGGTAGATCCCCTCTTTGTTGGCGATGTCCACGCCGACGGTAGGCGAGTCGAGGATCAGGATCTTCGGCTGGGTCGCCACCCATTTGGCGATGGCGATACGTTGGGCGTTGCCGCCGGACAGGGTTTTCACCGGCAATGCGCTGTCGGACACCTTGATGTTCAAATCGCGGATCAGCCGGTTGACCAGCTCGGTCGCCTTGGCGTGATCCAACAGCCCGAGCGAGGTATGCAGCCGATCGAAGACGGTGACGATGGTGTTGTCGTAGATCGATTGCTCCATGATCAACCCCTGCGTCAGGCGATCTTCCGACACATAGCCGATGCCGTGGCGCACCGCTTCGCGGTTGTTGTGCAGCTGCACCGTGCGGCCCTCGATGCGGATCTCGCCGCTGTCCGGCCGCGTCATGCCGAACAGGCTGAGGCACAGTTCGGTGCGGCCGGCGCCGAGCAGGCCGACGATCGAGACGATCTCGCCGCCGCGCAGCGCCAGATTGACGTTGCGGTATTTTTCGCCGCGGCTGAGGTTGCGCACCTCGAGCAGCGGCGCTTGTTCAGCCGGCGGCAGCGGGGGCAGCGGGCTGTAATGGAAGCGTTGGCCGGTCATCAGGAACGCCAGTTCATGGCTGTCCAGTTCGCTGGCCGGCCAGGTGCCCACCAGCTTGCCGTCGCGCATTACGCTGATGCGATCGGCGACTTCCATCACTTCATCCAATCTGTGGCTGACGAACACCACGCAGATGCCGGCCGCCTTCAGTTCGTTAACCACCCGCAGCAGGCCGTCGACTTCCTGGCGGGTCAGCGAGGCGGTCGGTTCGTCCATGATAACCAACCGCGCTTCGGCGGCGATGGCGCGGCAAATCGCCACCAGCTGCCGATCGGCGATCGACAATTTTTCCACCTTTTTATCGGGATCGATGTGTACGCCGACCCGTGCCATGGCGTCCAGCGCCGTCTGGCGCATCACCCGCTTGCGCACCCAGAAGTGGCCGCCGGGCAGGTAACGGTGGATAGCGATGTTTTCCGCCACCGTCAGGTTAGGGAACAGCGACAGGTCCTGGTAGATCACCTGTATGCCGTAATAACCGGACAGCTGCGGCGTCAGGGCGTGGAAGAGTTTGCCTTCCAGCGAAATGTTGGCGCCTTTTTCCGGCTGATAGACGCCGGAGATGATTTTAATAATGGTGCTTTTGCCGCAGCCGTTTTGCCCGGCCAGGCAGTGCACTTCGCCTTTATTCAGCGTCAGGTTGATCTGGTCTAATGCCAGCACGCCTGGGAATCGCTTGCTGATATTCTCCAGGGTGATAAATGCGGGGGAGGCTGTCATAACGTTAACCTGTGCTTGCGTAGCGGCCGAAGCCCTGGGCGCAGCAACGCTGCGCCCCTACGAGGGTTTAACTTCTTTCCCGGTGTGGCGAAATTACGCGAAAAATCAGAATCCGAGCGATTTGGCGTTGTCTTTGGTCACTTCCAAAATCTTATTAAACCGAATCACTTTGTGTTCCATATCGACGTCGGCCTTACCGAGGCCCTCAATCGACAGGTCCTTATTCACTTCCTTGCCCTGCAACAGCTGGTCGGCCACCGTCACCAGCGCATAACCGGCGTCTTTCGGATCCCACAGCAGCGCTTTCTTGATGTCGCCGCGCATCAGGTAAGGGGCGGCCTGCGCCGGCATGGCGATGCCCACCACTGCGATTTTGTCCTTGGCGCGTTTCTTGGCCACCGCCTGGCCGGCGCCGATCGGGCCGAGCGAACCGAAGCCGATGATGCCCTTCATCTGCGGATAGGTTTTCATCAGATCCAGCGTGGTGGCGTAGGATTTGTCGATGCTTTCCGCCACCGGCAAGCGCGAGGTGACTTCAAACATGTCCGGGTATTTTTCTTTCTGGTATTTGATGGCGAAGTCGGCCCAGGCGTTGTGCAGCGGCACGGTCAGCGAACCGACGTAGATCGCATAGCCGCCTTTGCCGCCCATGTCTTTCGCCAGCTCATCGACGTTGGCCTGCGCGTATTTCTCGCTGTCGATGGTCTCGATGTCCCACTGGCCGATCTGCTGGTCCGGGGATTCATGGGTCAGCACCACGATGCCTTTGTCGCGCGCTTTTTTCAGCACCGGTTCCAGCACCTTGGCGTCGTTCGGCACCACGATGATGGCGTTGACGTTCTTGGCGATCAGATCCTCAATCACCTTGACCTGCGCGGCCGGATCCGGCGTAGACGGGCCGGTCTGGTAGGCGTTGACGTCGAGTTTTTTCGCCGCTTCGTTGACGCCCACTTCCATGCGGTTGAACCACGGGATGCCGGTCACTTTGGCGACTACGGCAATCTCATACTTATCAGCGGCGAACACAGGTGTTGTCGATAACATGCACGCAGAAACCACACATGCATTTAATAATGCGAGGTTAAATTTCATTAGCTGTACCTTTTTTTATCTGTAGGGGTGGCGGTTTTTCCACCGCTGCAGATTACAAAGGAATGGAAGAGGGGGCGTAGCTGAAGTTAATGAAATGTGATCTGCGCACATTTAAGTAAAATATTGGCGTATTTAGTGTTAAATAAATGTTTAATTATTTGATGGTGGTAAATTTACTACCAATTAAATGGTAGTAAATAACTATTTATTAACTTTTATTTAACTAGTTTGCATCATTCTGATGGCGTGAAGGCATAAAATAATGCCGGCGCAGAGGCCGGCATTGAAGCATTTAATCGATGTGTGAACAAGATCACCTTTACGACGGATTACAGCACGCCTTGGGCCAGCATCGCCTCCGCGACCTTGACGAAACCGGCGATATTCGCGCCGTGTACATAGTGGGTTTGCTTGCCCTCGCCACCGTATTCCACGCAGGCATGGTGAATATCCGCCATGATATGTTGTAAACGTACATCCACTTTTTCCGCCCGCCAGCCGATGCGCGCGGCGTTTTGCGCCATCTCCAGCCCCGAGGTGGCCACGCCGCCGGCGTTGGCCGCCTTGCCGGGCGCGAACAGCACCCCGGCGTCGAGGAAGGCGTCGGTGGCCTGGATGGTGGTCGGCATGTTGGCGCCTTCCGCTACCGCCTTCACTCCGTTGCGGATCAGCGTCTGCGCCGCCTCGAGATCCAGTTCGTTCTGGGTGGCGCACGGCAGGGCGATATCCACCGGCACGTTCCACGGCTGCTGGCCCGCCAGATAGGTCAGGCCGCGTTCGCGGGCGTAGTCCGCCACCCGGCCGTAACGCTGGTTTTTGATCTCCGCCAGGTGTGCCAGCTTCTCGGTAGTGAAGCCGTCTTCGTCCACCAGGGTGCCACCGGAATCCGACACGGTGATCACGCGCGCGTCCAGCTCCAGCGCTTTCTCGATGGTGTACTGCGCCACGTTGCCGGAACCGGACACCGCCACCCGCATCCCCTCAAAGCCCAGGCCGTGGCGCTGCAGCATGGCGTCGGTAAAGTACACCAGGCCGTAGCCGGTCGCCTCGGGGCGGATCAGGCTGCCGCCGAAGGAGAGCCCTTTGCCGGTAAACACGCAGGCGGTGTTGTTGGACAGTTTCTTCATCATGCCGGCCATAAAGCCGACTTCACGGCCGCCGACGCCGATGTCGCCGGCCGGCACGTCGGTGTCCGGCCCCAGATGGCGGTACAGCTCGGTCATCAGCGCCTGGCAGAAACGCATGATCTCGCCCTGGCTTTTGCCCTTCGGATCGAAATCGGAGCCGCCTTTGCCGCCGCCCATCGGCAGGGTAGTCAGCGCATTCTTGAAGGTCTGCTCAAAGCCGAGGAACTTCAGGATCGACAGGTTTACCGACGGGTGGAAGCGCATGCCGCCCTTGTAGGGGCCGATGGCCGAGTTGAACTGCACGCGGAAGGCGCGGTTGACCTGCACCTGGCCGCGATCGTCCACCCAGCTGACGCGGAACTGAATGATGCGCTCGGGCTCTACCAGGCGTTCCAGCAGCGCCTGTTCGCGATAGCGCGGGTTGCGCTCGATAAACGGCCACAGCGAGGTGAACACTTCGCGCACCGCCTGCAGATATTCCGGCTGGTGGGGGTTATGGCGTTGTAACGAGGACAGGAAAGACTCTACCGATACGGCATATTCCATGGATAACTCCTTTTCGCATTAAATTTCCCCCGCTATTTCTTATAGATTTGGGTGTCGATGATGCCCGGGGGAGGATGTTGTGTCTTTAGCGACTATATCATCGGAGGGCGGTTGATTATCAAGCGATTAATCGGCGTGGCGGCATGAAAAACGCCCGCAGGGCGCGGGCGTTGGGTAGTTAAGTTAGCAAGCGCTTACTTTATTCGTCTTCTTCGTCGCGCAGCGGCACGATCAGCATATCGATGTGCACGGTATTGATCAGCTGGCGAGCGGAAGACATCAGCTTGCTCCAGAAGTCCTGATGGTGGCCGCACAGTACCAGGTCCATGTCGTATTTCTTGATGGCATCGACCAATACCTGCGCCAGATCGCCGCTGCCGCTCAGGGTCTCGGTGATCGGGTAGCCGGCGTTCTGCGACAGCTCGGTCAGCGCCTGATGGGTTTCCTCGGAGATGCGTTTTTGCATGTCGCCGAGATTGACGTCGATCAGGCCAGTATAGAGGTCGGAATAGTTGACATCGACGTGGATCAGAGAAACTTTAGCGTTGTACGGCCGCGCCATCGAGACGGCTTTTTCTACCAGGATCTTGCTTTCCGGGGATAGGTCCACCGCGATCAGTATGTGTTTGTAAGCCATAAGAATACTCCTTCCATAAACATGCCGATTAAAAAGGGTTAGCAGGCGTTCCGTTTACCCGCCTGGCGCTTTTGGTTCCATAGTATCATTCGGATAACGCAATGATATGTTGGGGCGATCACACTGCGCCGCATCGAAAATCTCTCCGCCCGATACCTTTCGTTGTACACCCGCGCGGCGCAAAAGCCTATGGATTATGCGGATGCTGACGGTCTGACCGCTTGAATTATAAGCGTTATTAAACAAAGTATAGCGCTAAATGTGCAATCAGCGCTCCAGATGCGGCTGCAGCAGGCTTTCAAACCACTCATGAAACACCGCCAGGCGGCGCGATCGCTGGCGGCGATGGGGATAGATCAGGGCGATCGGCATGGAGGCGGCGCGGTGGCCGGGCAGGACTTCCACCAGTTCACCGGCGTCGAGCAGGTGTTGCACGTCATAGCGCGGGATTTGCATCAGCCCCAGCCCGGCGCGGCAGCAGGCGATATAGCTTTCGGCGTTGTTGACCACCACCCGGCTGGGCAGTTCGAGGCGTTGCGTATGGCCGTCGTCGGTCAGGTATTCCCAGGGGGATTCACGGCCGGTTTTGGGCGAGGCGTAACCGATGCTCCAGTGTCCCTCGATGAGATCGCCGGGCTGGCGCGGATGGCCGAATTCGCTCAGATAGGCAGGGCTGGCGCAGTTGATCAGCGCGATATGGCCGAGCGGGCGCATTACCAGGCTGCTGTCGTGCAGATCGCCGACGCGCACCGCGCAGTCGACCCCTTCCTGCACCAGATCGATGGCGCGATCGGCGGAGCCGAGCACCAGTTGCAGATGAGGGTGGCGCCGCAACAGGCTAGGCAGCGCCGGGGCGATCAACCGACGAGCGATGCGGCTCGGCACGTCGACGCTGAGCCGCCCGGAGGCCTGCCGCTGGCTGGCCTGAAACGACTGATCGATGTCTTCCACCTCGGCCAGCAGCGGGCGCAGCCGCTCGAGCAGCTGTTCGCCGTCGGCGGTTAGGCGCACTTGCCGCGTGGTGCGGTGCAGCAGGCGCACGCCCAGCTGCGTTTCCAGTTGTTGCACGGCGGCGGACACCGAGGCGCGCGGCACCTCCAGCGCGTGGGCAGCCCGGATAAAGCTGCCCATTTCCGCCACCTGCACGAATACGCGGTATTGATTAAATCTGTCCATCTCGTGACCTGCTGTTCCGTGGCGCCGTTTCTGACAGAGAGTGTAGCCGTATGACGCGGTTGCGCGCGAGCAGGTGCGGGGGCATCTCCGCCCCCCGTCGAACTTATTTGGTGGTGTAGCCGCCGTTGATCAGGATGGTTTGGCCGGTTACCCACCAGCCGTCGCTGACCAGATGGCGGATGAACGGCACCACGTCTTCGATATCGGTCAGGCCGGTTTTGCTGAACGGCGACAGCGCCGCCGCCGTCTTGTGGTAGGCCACGGCGTCCGCACCCTCAGCCGGGTAGAAGAACGGGGTGTCCATCGGGCCGGGGCCGACCGCCGTCACGGAGATGCCACGCTCGCCGAACTCCTTGGCGGCGGCGCGGGTGAAGTGCTCCACCGGCGCTTTGGTGCCGGCGTAAGCGGCGTAAAACGGCGTGAAGGCGCCGAGCAGCGAGGTGACCAGCGTGCAGATTTTACCGTTGTCGTTAAGGTGCTTGCCCGCCTCTTTCAGGAAGAAGAACGCGGTTTTGGCGTTGACCGCGGTCATCTCGTCGTACTCGGCTTCGCTGATGTCGACCATCGGCTTTTTCAGCACCTTGCCGACGGTATTGATGGCGATATCCGGCTTGCCGACGGCGGCGACCGCATCGGCGAACAGCTTCTCGACCGCGCCCGCGGTGGTCAGATCGGCCTGCAGCGCGACGCCTTGCGCACCGGCGGCCTGAATGGCGGCGACGGTTTTCTCCGCTTCGGCTTTGGAGGCGGCGCTGTTGTAGTGGATCACCACCGCTTTGGCGCCTTGCTCAGCCAAATCGCGCGCGATCAGCCCGCCGAGGTTCTTGGCGCCGCCGGCGATGAGGACGGTTTTTCCCTTGATTGAATGGTTTGCCATAACAGTTTCCTTGGATGAACGTAACGGAAACCTGAGTCTAGCCAGCGTGGGGGGAAAGATCAGCGGCGTAGCGCGGGATAGACTATCCATAAAAACCGCCTAATCGAAAACGGGCGGTTATCGCTTATAACGTCCCGGCAGGTGACTTTTCGGCACAGGGCGGTAAATTTTATCCACTGCTCAGGCCAGTTTGCGTTTCATTAACCTACAATGATGGATATGGGCCTCATCATTTCCCCTCTGAGTGGAACCACGCCGTGCAAATCTCTCTGTGCGGTGCGGTAACGTCTCCGGAGGCGGTGGGTTATGGGCATGGCCCGTGCAGGCAAAAAAGGGGATGAGAGCGGTAAGCTCCAGCAGAGTATCGGGTAATGAGGTAGGGCGGTTGGACCCGGCGGAAGGCCGCGGATAACAACGCCTTGAGGGGGTAATCATGATCAGTACCGTCGCGCTGTTTTGGGCCTTATGTGTGGTGTGTGTGGTAAACATGGTGCGGTATTACTCTTCTCTGCGCGCGCTGCTGGTGGTATTGCGCGGCTGTGACCCGTTGCTGTACCAGTACGTCGACGGCGGCGGTTTTTTCACCGCCCACGGGCAACCCAGCAAGCAGCTGAGGCTGGTGCGCTATATCTTCGCGCAGCGCTATGTCGAGCATCACGATCCGGAGTTTATCCGCCGCTGCGAGCGGGTGCGCGGGCAGTTTATGCTGACCTCGGCCCTGTGCGGCCTGGTGGTCATCAGCCTGATAGCGCTGATGATCTGGTATTAATGCCTTCCTGTTTCCCTTGATGCAGGCAAAAAAAAGGCGGCCCTGGGGCCGCCTTCCTCATGATGCTTATCGCTTAGATCAGCTTCAACGCAACCCAATACAGCGCACCGGAAAGCAGGATCGAGATTGGTAGGGTCAGTACCCAGGCCAACAGGATGTTCTTCACGGTTTTGCTCTGCACGCCGCCGCCGTCCACGATCATCGTCCCGGCAACCGCCGAAGAGAGGACGTGGGTGGTGGAGACCGGCATGCCGGTATAACTCGCCACGCCGATAGACAGCGCCGCGGTCATCTGGGCCGATACGCCCTGGGCGTAGGTCATGCCTTTCTTGCCGATCTTCTCGCCGATGGTGGTGGCCACGCGTTTCCAACCCACCATGGTACCGAGCGACAGCGCCAGCGCGACGGCGACGATGATCCACATCGGCGCGTACTCGACGGTCTGCAGCAGATCCTGACGCAGGTTCTTCAGGAAACGCTGGTCGGCGGATGAGGTTTCCGGCAGCTTGGCGACTTTATCCGCCGTGTCGGTCACGCACATCAGCAGGCGGCGCAGGTGGCTGCGCTGGTCAACCGTCAGCTGATCGTAGCTTTGCAGGTTGGTCAGCATGCCCTGAGCCAGCTCGATCGCCGGCATGGCGCGCGAACTGTCGCAGTGGAACTCGGCAGGCTTGCCAGGCGCGGCTTCGTCATCCGGGCTTGGCACCAGCGGCGTCAACGACACCGCATGCGACAGTGCGTCACCGTGCTGCTGGTAATATTGCTGCAGGTGAGTCACGGCATCACGCGTACGGGTGATGTCATAACCGGTTGCATTCATATTGACCACGAAGCCGGCCGGCGCAACGCCGATCAGCACCAGCATGATAAGGCCGATACCTTTCTGGCCGTCGTTGGCGCCGTGCGAGAAGCTGACGCCAATCGCCGACAGGATCAGCGCGATACGGGTCCAGAACGGCGGCTTGCGTTTGCCGTCGACCTTTTCACGTTCCGCAGGGGTCATGTGGATACGCTGGCGTTTCTTGGTGCCACTCCAATAGCGGCGCAAGGCAAACACCATCACTCCCGCCACCATCATGCCGACCAGCGGCGAGAACAGCAGAGAAAGGAAAATGCCAATCATTTTCGGGACGTTAAGCGCATCCACGACCGAGGTGTGGGTCATCAGGGCGTTGGTTAAACCGACACCGATGATTGCGCCTATCAGCGTATGGGAACTGGAGGCCGGCAGACCGAAATACCAGGTGCCGAGGTTCCAGATGATTGCCGCCAGCAGCATGGAGAAGACCATGGCTAATCCGTGTGCTGAACTGACGTTCAACAACAGATCGGTAGGCAGCAAGTGGACGATGGCGTAAGCAACACTCAAACCGCCGAGCATTACGCCAAGAAAGTTGAACAAACCTGCCATCACGACCGCAAGTTGCGAGCGCATGGCGCGGGTATAAATAACTGTAGCGACCGCATTGGCCGTATCATGAAAACCGTTGATGGCTTCATAAAACAACACGAACAACAATGCGAGAATTAACATCAGGCCGGTATGGAAATCCAGGCCAGCGAACAAATGCAGCATAAGCGTTACGCCAGTTTGTGGACATGAACGCCGCGCATTATCAGTGACAACCGGTGCCGGGGAAAAGGAAAATATGACGTTTTTTTGATTTGGACATGACGAAACGATGACGCGCCTATAACAAAAATATGGAATATCAACGCGTTAATCTCCTCTGACCTCTGTAATATTTTCTTACTATGGCGTTGGCGGCGCCGGGGCTTTACAATCTGCCGCCGTGAATTTGGCGGTGACCGGCGGCGAAACGGCGTAATATGGCGCTCTTTTGTAGCGATTGTGGTTTTGATAAGTGAGGCTCAGGTGGAACAGTTTGATGTCGTAGTGATTGGGGCGGGCGCCGCCGGCATGTTTTGCGCCGCGCAGGCGGGGCAACTCGGTTGCCGCGTATTGCTGCTCGACAACGGCAAAAAACCGGGCCGCAAGATCCTGATGTCCGGCGGTGGGCGCTGCAACTTCACCAACATGTACGCCGAACCGGCGGCCTATCTGTCGAACAACCCGCACTTCTGCAAGTCGGCGCTGGCGCGCTACACCCAGTGGGACTTCATCGATCTGATCAACCGTTACGGCATCGCCTACCATGAAAAAACGCTGGGGCAGCTGTTCTGCGACGATTCGGCGCAGCAGGTGGTGGATCTGCTGGTCAAAGAGTGCGAGCTGGGCCAGGTGACGATGCGCCTGCGCAGCGAAGTGCTGGACGTAGAGAAAACCGAGAATGGCTACGCGCTGGCGCTGAATGGTGAAAAAGTGAGCGCTCGCTCACTTGTGGTGGCCAGCGGCGGATTATCCATGCCGGGGTTGGGCGCGTCGCCGTTCGGTTACAAACTGGCGGAGCAGTTCGGCCTCAAGGTGCTGCCGACGCGCGCCGGACTGGTGCCGTTTACCCTGCATAAGCCGCTGCTGGAGCATGTGCAGACGCTGTCTGGCGTCTCGGTGCCGGCGGTGATCACCGCCGAGAACGGCGTCAGCTTCCGTGAAAGCATTCTATTTACCCATCGCGGCCTGTCCGGCCCGGCGGTGCTGCAGCTGTCCAGCTACTGGCAACCGGGTGAGTATGTGAGCGTTAACTTACTTCCTGAGCTGGATTTGGCGGCCTTCCTGGATGATCAACGCCGGGAGCACCCGAACCAAAGCCTGAAAAACACCCTGGCGCTGCAATTGCCGAAGCGGCTGGTGGAGTGTTTGCAGACCCTGGGACAGTTGCCGGAGGCGACGCTGAAGCAGCTGAATGCGCCGCAGCAGGCGGCGCTGGTGGATCTGTTGCAGAACTGGCGCGTGCAGCCGAACGGTACCGAAGGCTACCGCACGGCGGAAGTGACGCTTGGCGGCGTCGACACCAATGAACTTTCCTCCAAGACGATGGAGGCCCACAAGGCGCCGGGGCTCTACTTTATCGGCGAAGTGGTGGACGTGACCGGGTGGTTGGGCGGCTACAACTTCCAGTGGGCCTGGAGCTCGGCCTGGGCCTGCGCCCAGGCGCTGGCGGCGCAGGGGCGTTAACGTTCAGCAGTGACGGGTTAGGCCGATTTTTTTGGCATAAAACGCAGACACAACCCCGCGACAGCTGCATAAAGCATTAGCAGGCAGGTTGTCGAAAGCGCTTGCGGATCGCCGAGACCCCATTCATTAGACTTGTGAACCATTTCCAACGCCATGTCCGGTGTCAGCAGCAGCCGAGAGGGAATGATGTTCGGCAAGACAGCGAATACCAGGACAAAAATCACCGAGGCGATCGGTTTTCTCATATGGGGCAGCGCCTCTCATAGCCAATGACATTGATAGAACCATAAGCTAGCAGCTTATTGTTGGTGCGTGGAACACCTACCCGTGGCGTTCAAACAGATGGGGCCGATAAGGCTCCATTATCTATGGCACGTTAATCTCATCCCGCCGGCCCTTTCAATTCCACGCGATTACCGTCCGGATCGCTGAAATAAATGGACGGCCCGTCGCCTTCCGCCCCATAGCGCGATTCGGCGGGATCAACGCCGATCCCCTGCGATCGCAGATAGGTCAACAACGCCTCTTCGTTGAACGGATCGATGCGCAGGCAGACGTGATCGACATTTTGCCTATGAGGATCGGGCGCTTCGCCGCCTTTTTTCCCCAGCACGCCATTGATGTCCACCAGGTCGATCATGGAGGCACCGGCGCGCAGGTGCACCAGCCCCAAATCCGGTCGCTGTTTGGCGATATCACAGCCGATGACCTGGGTATAAAAACGCAGGCTGTTCTGCATATCGCGCACGCGCAGAACCACATGATCCAGCCGTTGCAAGTTGAAGGGGCGCACGGTCATCTCCTCAAATGAACATCTCCTTTACAGCATAAGCGGCGATGACGGATTTATCCTGCTGCGCGGCGTGCCCGTTCGTGCGCCCAAACCCCAAAAAAAAACGGCCGATGGGTGCAGCCATCGACCGTGGGGCTTAAGCGTTCAAGCGTTAACGAGGGAAGTTGCCGCTCAGCGCATCCAGGCCGCCCTGGTAGATGCCGCTGAACAGGGCGATGGCCTCGTCGTCGCTGATGTTGACCGGCGTGAAGCTGCCCGACCATTCCACGCGCGCCACGTTGGCGTCGTCGGTGGCGTGCACTGACAGGGTGGACAGGTAATTCACCACCGGGAACGGCGCTTGCATGATGGAGTAGCTGTAGCTGCGTTGACGGTTGTCGAACGCTTCCAGCCGCTCGATGACGATACCGCCGTCGGCGGTGGTTAAGGTACGCACGCGGCCGCCTTCAGAAACGACGCTTTTTGGGATGAACGGCAGCCAGTCAGGCAAGGCGTCGAAGCCGCCGATCAGTTGCCATACGGTGTCGGCAGATGCCGGGATGTCCATAGAGACGGATGTAGTAGCCATTTTCTTTCTCTCTTAATATCGGTTTCGGATACAGGGTTACATTGCCAGCGTATCTACGACGCCGCCGTCAACGCGCAGCGCCGCGCCGGTGGTGGCCGAAGACAGCGGAGAGGCGAGGTAAACGGCCAGGTTGGCCACTTCATCGACGTCCGCCGCGCGCTGAATAATGGAGCTTGGGCGTTCGGTTTTAACGAACTCGTCGGCCTGATCGCGTGCGCTGCGCCCGGATTTGGCCGCCGCATCCGCCAGCATTTCTTGCAGGCCTTCGGTAAAGGTTGGCCCCGGCAGAATGGCGTTGACCGTCACACCGGTGCCGGCGAGGCGTTTCGCCAGGCCGTGAGACACCGCCAGGTTGGCGCTTTTGGTGACGCCGTAGTTGATCATGTCCGCCGGGATGGCGACGCCGGATTCGGACGACACGAAAATAATGCGTCCCCAACCCTGTTCAGTCATGCACTGCGCATAGTGGCGCGCCAGACGCACGCCCGAGAGGACGTTAACGTTATAGAAGTGCATCCACTCGCTGTCGGGCACGGTAAAGAAGTCTTTATCGTTGAAAATGCCCAGGTTATTGATCAGCACATCGGCTTTCGGTTCCGCGGCGAACAGGGTAGCAGCCCCTTGTTCCGTCCCGAGATCCGCGACCACGCCGCGCACCTGCGCGCCGGGCACGTTGGCGCTGATGTCGGCGATAGCGTTATCGACCCCGGTTTTCTGACGGCCGACGATCACGACGGTGGCGCCCGTTTTGGCGAGCCCGCGCGCGATGCCGAGGCCGATGCCGGAGGTGGAGCCGCTGACGACGGCGACTTTGCCTGATAGATCCAGTTTCATCATGTATCTCATCGAGTTAATGGGGGTAATGGGGCCATGCGGCCCCATAAAACTTAACGAATCGGCAGCGGCGCGTTGTCGGCCACCAGTTTCTGACGGCGCATTTCGGCCCAGAATTCAGCCGGGATAACGGCGTCCAGCGCAGCCAGATCTTCGGCCATGCGGCCAGGGCGGCTCGAACCGGGGATCACGGCGGCGACCGCCGGGTTAGCCAGCGCGAACTGCAGCGCGGCGGCTTTGACGTCGACCTGGAAGCGAGCGGCGATCGCTTTGATTTGCGCCACTTTCGCCAACACCGCCGGGGATGCTTTCTGGTATTCGTAGTGCTCGCCACCGGCCAGCACGCCGGAGTTGTAAGGGCCGCCGACGACAATGTCGACGTTGCTCGCCAGGGCTTCCGGCATCAAACGCTGCAGCGCGCGTTCATGATCCAGCAGGCTGTAACGGCCGGCCAGCAGGAAGGCGTCCGGCTGCGTTTCGCTCAGACCCAGCGCCAATTCGCAAGGCTCGACGCGGTTGACGCCGAGGCCCCAGGCCTTGATCACCCCTTCTTCACGCAGACGGGTCAGCGCGCGGAAAGCGCCGGTGCGAGCGATGTTGAACTGCTCAATCCAGTTGTCGCCGTAAAAGTCCTGGGCCGGATCGTGGATCCAGACGATGTCCAGACGGTCGGTTTTCAGGCGCTTCAGGCTGTCTTCAATGGAACGCAGCGTGGCGTCGGCGGAGTAGTCGTTGACGATCTTGTTCTTCAAACCGTGTTCGAACAAACCGCCTTTCTCACCCAGATCGCGGGCGGAGGTGTCTTCTTCTTCGTCCAGCATGATGCGGCCCACTTTGGTGCTCAGCACATACTCGTCGCGTGGGTATTGCGACAGCACTTCACCCATGCGGATTTCCGACAGGCCGGAACCGTAGAGCGGCGCGGTGTCGAAGTAGCGGATGCCCAGATCCCAGGCGCCGCTGACGGTGGCTTGCACGTCCTCTTGCGGGATGTTGCGGAACATATTGCCAAGCGGCGCGCCGCCCAAACCGATCTTGCCGGGTAAAATATTTTTGATGCTCATAGTCGATCCTCAATACGTTATCTTTTCAGGGAAACTTATGGGGCTCATACCTGTCTGCCCCGTCACGAGGCTAAAGATAACGTGGCAAGTTGTGACTTGATAGGACATAATTCGTCTAAGTTAAGTCCTTTGAGGTCTCACATGATCGATTTACGTCAGTTGAAATACTTTGTCGCGGTGGCGGAAGAGGAGCACGTCGGCCGCGCCGCCGAACGGCTGCACATTTCCCAGTCCCCACTGAGCAGGCAGATTTCCCAGCTTGAGGAGCGCCTCGGGTTGATGCTGTTTGAGCGCAATCAGCAGCGCATCCGCCTGACGGCCGACGGCCAGACGTTTCTGGCCGAAACCCGCGCGCTATTGACGCACGCCAACCGGCTTGAGTCGCTCGGGCGCCGCCTGGGACGGGGGGAAGACGGCGGGCTGTGCATCGGCTATATCGAAAATGCGATGCACTCCGGCGTTTTGTCGAACGCATTGCGGGCGCTGCGGGTGTCCCGGCCGGATGTGCACATCGTGCTTTACAGCCAGCCTTCTTCCATGCAGCTCGAAGGGCTGCGGCAGCGTAGCCTGGACGTGGCGCTGGTCAATACGGCGCCGGATCGCGACGATCAGGATTTGGACTATACGCAGGTGTTGGACGATCGCATGCTGCTGGCCCTGCCGCAGACGCATCCGCTGGCTGAAAGGGAGACGCTGCAGCCGGTGGATCTCACCGATCAGGCCTGGATCTCGGTGATCCACAAAGAGGATGCCCATTCGCGCGACGACTTCGTGGCGGCCTGTGTGAAGGCCGGGTTTGATCCGGATATTCGGCTGGAAGCGGGCGAGCCGCTGACCGCGCTGGGGCTGGTCGCCGCCGGGTTGGGGATGACGCTGATCCAGCACAGCCTGCGGCATAACGCGCCGCAGGGCGTGGTGCTGCGCGAGCTGCCCTGGATGCAATACACCACGCAGCTGTGGGCAGTGTGGCACAAGGCCAACCTGCGCCCGCTGGTCACCCATTTTCGCGAAGTGATGTCGGCCGGGCCGGCCTGCCACTGATCGCCGGCGGCGCCCGGCCCGGATTGCGCCCGCTACGGCACAGCGCGCAGGGTGGCGACGATCGCCGCCAGGTCGGCGCGCTGCTCGTCTGCCAGCGCGGGCTGCGCCTGCGCGGCATTCTCCGCCAGCAGGGTTTGCAGGCCGATCAGCCAGTCATAGATATAAAACGCGGTGTTTTTGGTCGGCGTCGGCGCCAGCCGGGTTAACCGCTGCTGGCGGCTCCAGTCCACCGCCGGCTGCGGCGGTGGGGTAAAGATCGGCTGGCCGGGATTGACGCGGCTCTCGGGGCGCGTTGCCGCATCGCGCCGCTGGAAACCGAGCCAGGCGACAAAGTCGCCCAGTATCGCCAGCGCCTGGCTGATTTGCCGATCTTCGCTCTGTTCCGGCAGGCCCCCGGCGCACAGCGCGTTCTCCAGCTCATCATCGAGCCGCAGGCGGCAGGCGGCGCCGATCAGCGCATCAACCAGCAGTTCCAGGTGCGGCTTTTCGACGCCGAGCAGCTCCAGCAACCGGCGGCTGTCCGGCAGCGCACGCAGATGATTGACCCAGTCTGCGAAGATCCGTGCGGCAAAAGGCGATGCGGGCTGCTCGCCGGGCGCCGCAGGGTCTTGCTCGCCGAACAGATCGATATCCAGCCCGAACGGTGAAGGCGCCATCGTCGGGGGTGGTGCGCTGTGCTGCTGTTGCTGATAAAGCTGGCGCAGCGTATCGCGCTGGGGTAGCAACCGCTCCAGCAGTTCGCCGTGGCGTCCGGCCTGTGCCTGCAGTGCGCGCAGCAGCTGTTGCGCGCGTTGCTGCGTCGCGTGCGGATCGGCGGCGGTGAGCCAGTTACCGAGCAGGCTTTCCGTCAGCTCGCGCTGCAATTCCTCACGCTGTTCGAGCAGGCGCGCTTGTTTGTGGGCCGGGCGCGCCTGAGCGGCCAGGTAGTTCACCATGCGGCGACAGTCCTGTTCATCCAGCGCCAGCAGCGTGGCCCAGCTGTCGCCGGGCTCGCCGACCTGACGCTGGACGGCGTCGTCGGGCCGTGCTTTGCCTTCCTGACGCGAGTCGAACGGCGTGATCGCCCAGATTAAACCGGGCTTGCGGCGTTGGCGCAGCGCCGGGGTTTCCCCCTGGGTGTGGTTGACCCAATCGCCGAGCGCCTGGCCGACGCGCGCGGCGTCCTGCGGCGTGGCGGCGGCATCGGTCACCAGCAGCAGGCTGGCGTGCTGGCCGTCGGCGCAACGGGCCAGTAAATGGGCGCGCTTCGCCTGCTGCAGACGCTGCGCCGGCTCCGCCTGCGGACAGCTGCGGCTGCCGGGTAGGTCGATCAGCGCCACGTCGGCGGGCAAGCCTGCCTGCGCCGTTTGCGGCAGCAGGGTGGTCACTTCTGCGGTCAGCCAGGCCAGATCGCTCAGTGCGATCTCCCGTTCATCGCCGTTTTCGGTCATGACGGCGATCGTGGCGTTTTCCGGTGCGGCGCTTGCGGTCAGCAGCGCCAACGCGTGGCGCGGGGCATGAACCTGTCGGCTGCCGTCGAGCGCCTGCAACGCGTGCGCCAACTGGCGATAACGCGCCGTCAACGTCGCCTCCTCTCCCCACAGCGGTGCAAACAGGCGCGCGCGATCGTCGATGCTCAGCTGCGGCGCCAGCGCCACGGCCTGCGGCCAGAAGTGCCTGTCGAGCGTGGGTTGCTCTTTGCCGCCGTGGCGGCGTTGATTGTCCCACAGCGCCAGCACGGCGTTGCTGTCGAGGCCATCGAGGCCATCGAGGGCGACGGCTTGGCGGTGGCGCGCCAACGCTTGCAAATGGCTGGCGATGGCGCGGGCGTCCCAGTCCGGGCGAAAGCCGCGCATCGCGGCGGCGTCGATCGTAATGGCCAACCACTGCGCTTCGTTGAGCAGCGCGAGGGCGATCGGATAATCGGCGGGCCCCGTTTCGGCCGCCGTGCAGTAGCGCACCGCGAGCGACAGGTCCGCGTTGAAGCGTTTGGCGCCAGGCGCCAGCGCCGCCAGCAGATGGGCCTTGGCGGCGGCGTTGTGGCCATACAAACCGATGGCGACCTGCGCAGGCCGGGTGTTTTCCAACTGGACGGCGCGGTTATGGCAACCGCGCAGACGCAGCGTCAGGCGATCGGCTTCCCGCTCCAGGCGGGCGGATTGTCGGCGTGTGGCGTCCACCCAGTCGATCGCCTGCACAATGCCGGCGCTGAGCGCGTTATTCGGAGCCGCTGGGGCAAAGGTGTGCGTTTTCATCGTGGGTAAATGCTCCCGCTGTCTATCCAGTAGTGGGTCGCACCGGAGGCGCTGGCAGCCAGGGTATTGAGTTTCAGTTGCAGGTGGTGAGCCGGGACGGGGCTGCCGTCGGCCAGCACCGCCTGCGCGATCTTGACGCTTTCGGCGCCCTGTTCGGCGCTGGCGGTGATGGCCAGACGCAGGCCGATCACCGCGTCGCCGGCCAGCTTGCGCGCCAGCTGGGCGTCATTGATGGTCAGCGTATAGAGCGGGGAGGCCGGCCAACGTTCGTTGTCCAACTGGCGGAAGCCCAGACGCAGTGGGCCGCGCAGCTGGAAGCTGACGGCGGGATCGAGCGCGAAATCGGCGCGATCCAGATCGATATCGCGGTAATAGACGTTATCGTCCGCCAGCATGTTGTTGCCGTCCAGCATGCCCAGATAGCGAATGGTGGAGTAGGGCTGGAAATCGCCGACGTTGAAGTAAAAGCTCTCCAGCCGCAGATCGATCGCCAGCAGGCACAGCATGGCGCCCACGGCAGCGGTGGATTTCGGGTTGTCGATGCGGCCGCGTTTGTTGAACGGGTACCAGTTGCGGGTGTGATACCCCTCGAGCGGCAGAATGCGGCTGGCGGGCAGCGGCTGCAGGTGGCGCAGCAGCGCCTGCACGCCGGGGAAGCGCGCCGGGCGGCCGGTCAGCAGCAGCACGTCGCAGGTATACAGCGCCACCACTTCGGCCAGCAGGCGCAGGCAGCGGCCGATGCCGATGCGATCGGACAAGAAGGCGGCGTGCAGATCGGCCAGGCGGGTCACCAGCGGGGTGTGCAGAATATTGAAGGCGTCGCTATCGGCTTCGCGCTGCACTTCGCCGTTGATAAACGCCAGCACCTGCGGCGTCGGCGGCTGCGGCAGCAGATCGCCGAGGTTGGCGGCGATTTCCGCCCGGCTGTCCAGCGGATCGTACTGCTCATAGGCACCGAGCAGCGCGCGCCCGGCGGGCATGAAGATCTGCAGCGCGGCCTGCTGACGCAGGGTGGAAAGCCCGTCCATGCGCCCTTCGTTGCCGAACAGTTTGTCCATCAGTGCCGCGGCGGCGCTCACGCCGGCGGCCTCGAACGCCTGTTGCACGGCGGGCAGGACAAACTGCTGGATGATGTCCAGCAAGATATCGTCGCCGGCGACCTTAAAGCCCTCGCGGAACAGCAGGCGCGGGTTGATTTTGATGTTGTTGCCTACGCCGTCATCGAGCGAGTAGTGCGTGATCGCCAGATCGGTGGTGCCGCCGCCGATGTCGATGGAGGCGATGCGCAACGTCTTGCCGGGCTGTTCACCCGGCGCCAGCGGCCGATCGGGCCGCGCCATGGCGGCGAAGAAGGCGTCGGTGCGGCCGGCGAAGTTCACCTGGGTTTCGTTGTACAGATAGACCATCTGGCCGCAGGTGGCTTCGTCCCACTCGATCTGCACTTGCGGCGCCGGGAAGCGGGTGTGCTCGCCGTTGAACGGCGCATCCTGCGGGTGCCAGCCGAGGGCTTTCCATACCAGCCCAATCGCTTCCTGCATGCGGCGGCGGAAGATCTCGCGCTCCGGCTTCGGCATCGCCGAAGGCAGCGTCAGGATGATGGCGCGTAAACGGCGCGGGGCGGCGGCGTTCGGCATGCGGCTGCGTTGGGCGATGCTGTTGATCTGCATCAGCGCCTGCGCCAACAGCTCGCTCAACATCAGGCTCATCACCGCACTGCGGCTGTAATGGGCGGCGAACACCGGCAGCCGTTCGGCCGTCGGCAGGGCGGACAGCGGCACGCCCTCATCGTTGATCAGGGTGGTCAACGGCGCGGCGGCGGCCATCGGCTCGTGCCGCTCGTTGAAGCGCCAGCCGGGCGCATAGCGCTCTTCGTCCCACAGATAACGCCGTGGGCTGGAGATGCCGGTGGTGCCTTCATGCCCTTCGCGTCGCTGCGCCAATTGCGCGGCTTCACGGCCGACGCGGGTGATGGACGGCCATTGGAAGGCATCGTCGCGTCCGCTCTGGAAGGACAGATGCGGCTTGCCGAACGCGGCCCGAGAAAACTCCACCCGGCTCTCGAACAGTTCGTTGTAGACCTGATGCGGTTCGGACAGCGAGCGCAGCTGCAGCTCATAGGTTTGCTTCAGGCCGTTGCTCTCTTCCGGATGGTCCTCGACCAGCACGCCGCAGGTGTGAGAATTGCCGACGTCCAGCACCAGATCGACGTCGATCGCCGGTTGTTGCAGCGTCGCCGCCACCATTTTTATCTGCGGCACCGTCAGCTGATGGCCGAGCATGTGCAACAGGTTGAGGTAGTGCGCCTGATACTCGAAGGTTTTCAGCCCGGCGTTGATCTCCGCTTCGGCGCGCTGTTCCCGCTCGGCGGCGCGCTGGCTGAACGCCTCGCGCAGCCAGCCGTCCACCCAGGTCAGATCGAGGAACTCGCCCAGCTCGTGGTTGCGGTGCGCCAGCGTGAAGTTCAGCCCGGTGCCGAGATCGCTTTCGCCCGGCGCCAATGCTTCCTGACCGGGCGCGGCGGCGCGGGTGTCGAAGGCCAGCACCACGCGCAGCAGGTTACCGTCCTGATCCGGCTCATCCAACTGCACCACCTGCAGACGTGCCCAGTTATCCGGGCCCGATAAAAACATTCCCGAGGTGGTGTAGCGCAGGAACGGCAACGGCAGCCAGAGCTTATCCAGCAGGTGCAGCGACTGCTGCAGCGGATAGCTGAACTCCGGCCGCACCACTTCGGCGGCCTGGTCGCCCACGGCCGGCAACTGGTATTTGCCGCTCTCGGCCTCCCATTGCAGGCGCAGCAGCGGGCCGCTGGCGGTCTTGCGCACGAATTTGCCGGGAAACTCGGCGTCCAGCCGCGGCGTCAGGGCAAAGTCCAGAAACTGAATGCCGCTGTCCTGAATCAGCGTAACGCCGTGTTTGTAGTCAGTAAGGGGGGCCAGCATCATTTACTCTCGCGCTTGAACGTCATGGGATAGGTGGTGTCCGCATCGTAGCGGCCGGTGCACTCCGCCGCGCCGGTCTCGCCCTGGCGGCAGACGATTTCCGGGATCTGATAGCGGCTGCCGTCGCTGCAGCGCGCCTTGGTGCGGCTGTTGATCACCAGATTGCCGGACTGCATCAGGCCGGCTTCGACCGCGACTCGACAGGTGACGCCGTCGCCGTAGGCGATGATGGCGTTGCCTTTGCCCGCGTTCAGGCGGTATTGCAGGCTGGGGCGCTTGCCGGTGATCGGATCTTTCAGCGCCACCGTGGCGCGCCATTTGCCGTTAAGGAAACGGGTGGAGCCAGCCTTCACTGCCTCGGGTGGCAGCACCAGCGCATTTTTGTCCAGCGGTTGCGGGATGGTCGGCGCCGGGGGCGGCGGCATCAGCGTGGCGTGCGCCAGCGGCAAGCGCAGCTTAGGCAATGGCGCGGCGGTTTTTTCCGGTGGTGCCGGAGGGTGCACCTCAGCCGGCATCGCCGGTTGCGGCGGCGGTGAGCGGTGCAGCCAGGCGGCCAGCGCCGCACTGCCTAACAGCAGTACCGGTAACAGCCACAGCGCGTGGCGCCGACGCGGGCGCACGACGGCAGGGGATTCGACGGGGGCCGCCGGAGCGAGCACCGGTTCAGGCTCGGCGGCCGGTGTTGGTTTTGCCGGTTCAACAACGGCTGGCTTGCGTGGTGCGGCGGCGATCGGCGCCGGTTTTTCCACTTCCGATTCGAGCGGGCGCAGGCAGGCTAACGGATCGTCCGGGCTCTGCGCCTGCGGTTTGATAAAGCCCCAAAAGGTCAGCACCGGTCGGTCGTCTACCAGGTAGACGTGGTTGGGATCGGGAATATGCATCGCTTTGGCCAGCAGCGCGCCGAACAGGCGGTGGCTGGGATGATCGGTCGCCCGGGTCTGTTCCGTCAGGCTGCGGAAGGTCGCCAGACAGTGTTCCAGGTGGCGCACCGCCTGCGCGCGCTGGGCGTCGCTTGCCGCCAGCCAGGAGGTCACTTTTCCCGGGAAGGGCGCATACCAGTCGATGCGGGTGCCGCTTTCGTTCGGCTGGGGGATCGCCAGACAGTCGGCGGCCTGTGGCTGCCGGCGAAGACGCAGGGTTTCCCGCAGCTGCTGCGCGCAGGCGTAGATCGGTTGCCCGTTCTCGCCTAAAGCGAGCACATCATCCAAACTGCCACTGCGTAAGAAGGGTTTCACCACGGCACCGCACCTTGTCCTGTTCTGCAAAAACGCATAAAAGTCCATGATACCCCGCAGGCGGCGGCGCCAAACGGCCAAGGACAGCCCGAAAAACGCCCTTCTTCGGCGTTAGCGATGCGCTTTGGCAACCGGCACAGTGAAAATCTCGCTATCTGGACCTGTCCGTGAGCCGCTTTATCTGAAAAATAGAACGCAACCCCGGCAAGCGACGCCGGGGAATGCTGTTCTCTTTCACTATGACCTCGCCTCGCGGGTTGCCGATTTCGGTATGCCTCAGGCGTGCGGAGCGTTCGCATCATGGACAGTCAGTCTGAAAAAACTCTCGTTGTTACCCCCGCTCATCCCGTTGTCGGACATTCCGCTCAGGGCTGGATGAACGGCTTCCTCGGCATGATTATCTTCAGCGGCTCGCTGCCCGCCACGCGGGTGGCGGTGCTGGAGCTCGATCCGCTGTTTCTGACGGCAGTCAGGGCGGCGATCGCCGCCTTGCTGGCCCTGTGCGCGTTGCTGATCACCCGCCAGGCGCGGCCGACGCGGGCCGATTTGCCGCCGCTGCTGTTTGTGGCGCTCGGCGTGGTCATCGGCTTCCCGCTGCTGACGGCGCTGGCGCTGCAGCACACCACCTCGGCGCATTCGCTGGTGTATATCGGCCTGCTGCCGCTGGCGACCGCCGGTTTTGGCGTCTTGCGCGGCGGAGAGCGGCCCAAGCCCGCTTTTTGGGCCTTTTCCGGTATCGGGGCCGCGCTGGTGGGGGCGTTCGCGCTGAGCCAGGAAAGCGGCGGTGCCTGGCAGGGGGATGCGCTGATGATCGGCGCGGTGCTGCTGTGCGGTCTGGGTTATGCCGAAGGGGCGGTGCTGTCGCGCCGGATCGGTGGCTGGCAGGTGATCTCCTGGGCGCTGGTGGTCGCCTTGCCGTTGACGCTGGTGGCGGCGTGGTGGGCGGCGCCGGCCACTTGGCCTGCCGTCAGCGGTGCCGCCTGGCTGTCGCTGGTGTACGTCTCGGTGTTCAGCATGTGGATTGGGTTTATCTTCTGGTATCGCGGCCTGGCGCAGGGCGGCATCGCCGCCGTCGGGCAGCTGCAGCTGCTGCAGCCGTTCTTCGGCCTGATGCTGGCGGCCTGGCTGCTGCAGGAAACCGTTCAGCCGATGATGATCGCCGTGATGGCCGGCGTGGTGGTTTGCGTGTTCGGCGCCAAGCGTTTTTCCCGCTAGGCGCCGCTGCCGGCGCAGGCCAGGATCACTTCGCCGAGCCGTTTCACCGCCTGCTGTACCTGGCGATCATGGTAACCGCCCAATCCCAGCACCAGACCCGGCTCACCGTGGCCGGGCGCATACATCGGCGACACCGCCCGCAGCGCCAACCCGGCTTCGTTGGCGCACTGGGCGACCCGCACGTCATCGAGATCTTTCCTCAGCCACAGCACCATGTGCATGCCCTGATCGCAGGGCTGCACTACCGCCAAATCGGCGGGGATATGCGTGTTGATCGCCTCGATCAGCACCCGGCGTTTCTCAGCGTAGACGCCGCGCATTTTGCGGATATGCCGGTCGAGATACCCTTCGGCGATAAAGGCGGCCAGTACGTGTTGATCCGCGCTGGGCGGGTGACGATCCATCAGGATCCGGGCGCCGCAAAAGGCGTCGACCAGCGGCGGCGGCACGATGGCGTAACCCAGCCGCAGCGAAGGGAACAGCACCTTGCTGAAGGTGCCGAGATAAAGCGTCCGCTCGGGCGCCAACCCTTGTAGCGAGGGGAACGGGTGGCCGGCGTAGCGCATCTCGCTGTCGTAATCGTCTTCCACGATCCAGGCCTGCCGCTCTTTGGCCCAGGCCAGCAGGGCGCTTCTTTTCGCCATGCTCATCGGCATGCCCAGCGGGTATTGATGCGACGGCGTGACAAAGGCGGCTCGGGCGTCGGCGGCCAGGCGCACGCCGGCGGCGACGTCGATGCCGTCGTTAGCGACGGGTACCCTGATCATGTGCCGATCGCGAAACAGGCTGTTAAAAAGGGCGGTGATGCCGGCGTAGGCGGGGTCCTCGACCCAGGCGCTGTTGCCGGCGTCCAGCAGGATCTGCGCGGCCAAATAGAGCCCTTGTTGCGTGCCGGCGGTGATGAGGATTTGTTGCGGCGTGCAATTTACCGAGCGGGAACGGCGCACATAGTCGCAGATGGCTTCGCGCAGCGGCAACGCGCCCAGAGGATCGCCGTAGCCCGACGGGGCGCCGGGGCCGCGCGCCCGGATGCGGTTGCCGAGCCGCCGCCAGATATCGTCGGGCGCGGTATCGCCGATCGGCACCGAGACGGTGAACGGCACCGGCGGCAGCGCCCGCACCTGGGCGGCGAAGCGCGCCAGATGCTGCGCCTGTGAAGAAAGCGGAACCGCTACCGCCGAACTCGCCTGCGCGTTGGCGTGCGGCGTGCGGCGCGGCGCCTGATAGTGGGCAACCCGGGTGCCGGAACCGGGCTGCGGTTCGAGAAAACCTTCCGCCGTCAGCTGAGCAAAGGCCTCCATTACCGTGCCGCGCGCCAGATTCAGCGCCGCCGACAGCCGGCGTGTCGAAGGCAGCAGATCGCCCGCTTTCAGATCGCCTTTGTGGATAGCCCGGCGCAGGGCCTGCGCCAGCTGGTGGCTAAGCTGCCCCGCCTGGCGGTCAATCTCGCCGAGGGCGGGGACGTCAACGACTTGGGCTGTTCTGGGCATGTATTCCGGCTCGCTTTGCAGTATAAAAATGAGTATTCAGAGTAAACCACTCTGATATCACTCGCGAGCCTGTTGTCGCTCAGCCAAGCCCCCGCTGATTCAGCAGCACCTTATTCAACTCGCTGTTTTTACGCACGTTAAGCTTGCGCATCGCCGAACGCTTATGGGCGCTGATGGTTTTCTGGCTGCGCTGCAGCAGGCCGGCGATGCTGCAGGCGGACATGCCGCTGCTCATCAAACCCAGCACCTTTTTTTCGCAGTGGCTGAGCGCGGCGATGCGGCAGGCCTGGCATTTCCACAGGCCGGCGGCGTGCAGCGCCACCCACGGATGCTGGATGAACTTTTCCAGCGCCATCTGCAGCTTGAGACGGATGGCATAGGCCGAATCGCGCCGATGGATGCTGAACAGCGGCGGCAGGTTTTTCACCTGTTGCTGGGTCGTGTCGTCGAGGATCAGCAGGGTCAGCTGCCGCTGGCGCGGGATGCCGTAGGCGCTCTGGTAGCAGCAGGCGCAACCCCAGCGCTCTTCCGGCGTGCGAAACACGATTTCGATGTTATCCAACGCCTGCAGCGCCAGCGGCGAGAACTGCGGGTACAGACGCTGGCATTCGTTCAGGGAGTGCAGATAGTCCTGCAGCAGCAGACGCAGCCCCTGCTGGTAGAAGTTATCGCTGTCGAACAGCGTGAAGCGAATATCTGGCATGGGTGGCTCCTTAAAAGGGCCGTGGCACCGCGCCGGAGCGAACGGTGACGGCCCATTGCCGGCGTTCGCGCGCCGGTCGTTTTCCTGATTTCCCTGGGGTGGTGCGGGCTTATTGGTACGCCAGCACAAAATTGGCGACGGACGTGAATTCGCCTTCGGTAATGCTTTGGTTCTGGATCGCGCTCGGCTGCCCCTGCACATAGGCGGTGAAGTTCAGGCTGTTGGGGCCGTTTTGCAGCGCGACGGCACTGGTGGCCTTATTCAGGTCGATGTCCGCTCCCTGATGATCGAACAGGGCGATGGCGGCGCCGTTCGCGCCGTTGTTGATCGCCAGCTTGCCCGGCAGCTCTCCGTCTTCGGTGCCGCTGAAGGTCACGCTGACGGATTTGAACACCGTGGTCTTGCAGTCGGTCAGCTTGATGCTGAACGGCACCGGCGTGGTGTGGCCGTAGCGGTACAGGGTTTTGACGATCACCGTGCCCATCTCCACCAGTTGATCGGCGGACTGCGGTTCGATATTGCACGGGCGGCTCACCACTGTGCCGTGGAACTGCACCGGCGCGCCGATAAGCTCGGTGTTCGCCGCCGCCGGTATGGCAACCCACCAGGGCGCGCAGCTCAGCAGCGCTAAAGCGCGTAGACGCATTTTCCGTTCCTCCCTCGGTTACTGGAATGCCGCCACGATGGTGGCCGATGCGTTGAATTCCCCTTCGCCGATCTCTGCGCCGCCGTTGGCGAACGGCGCCGCCACCAGGTTCCAGGAGCCGCCGTTGCCGATGTTCGGCACCGGGTAAAACTCATTCGGGATAACCAACTGGCCGTTGTGCGTCAGCCGGATGCCGAGATCGTTCTTGTCGGTTTTGAACACCTCGTTGCTGAAGGAAGCCGCCGTGCCCGACACCGCCAGCTTGATGTTCAGCGTGCCGTCCTCGAAGCTGCCGCCCTCGCACTGGAAGCGCACCGGAATGCTCTGCGGATAATTCGAACCGTTGAGATCGCTGCCGCCGATCTCGCCGAACTCGACGTTGATCAGCTGGCCTTCGTTCACCACGCATTTATCCGGTACATAGAGGATCGCGGACTGGATAAACACCTGCGCCATCGGATTGGGGCCGAAACCGCCGTCGGTCGAGCCGAGGCGGCCGTACATCTCGATGATCTGCCGATCGTTAATCTCGACGCCGTTAATGATTTTTTTGCGCACCCGGAAGGTGATCTTGCCTTTGGAACCGCTGCCGTAGTTGTTGACCTGTAAGTACGGCGGCTGGCAACGGTGTTGGCTCAGCAAATTCGATTCGTTGTAAAAAGGCACGGTGACGTAGGCGTTCTTGTTGCCGGCGATCCACACCTCGGCTTTTAAATCCAAAAAGTCATTCAGTTTTAAATAGCCGTTGCCGTAGTCGGAGGGGGGCAACGCCGAATCCGACTTGTAAAAGTGTGGGCTGGTGGGAATAGGGGTATCGCAATACACCTTGCCGGTATAGGTGCCGCCCAGATCATAGGGAAACAGTTTGGTGAACCCCACCTGGTTGGTGATGTTGCTTTCATTCAGATCGATATAGAACTGTTTGGGGCCGCCGTCCGGCGTGACGTAGCCGTTGGCCCAGGCGGCGGGGGCCGCCAGCGCGATCGCCAGCGGCAGGCAGAATTTGGTCAGTTGAGTTTTCATCGCGTTCTCGAACCTCACAGGTAAATCACCTGAATGTGCGCCACGGCGGCGAACCCGGCGGCCATCACTGCCCGCTGGGTGGATTCCACGCTGGCGCTGAACCACAGGGTGTTGCTGCCGGGCTGCAGAATGTAAGGGCGGCTGCGCTGATTCAGCTCCAGCACCTGGCCCTGCTGGTCTTGCAGCCGCAGGCCGATGCCCTGTACGCCGCCGTTCAGCTTCAGCAACGACGGGTTGTCGACGTCGCTTTCGCCAAGAAATACCAGCGTGGCGGCCTGCTCACCCTGCAGGTAGAGGCGGCCGGCGTCGCCGTTGCGTGGGCCGGCCGGGTTATCCGCCAGCGCGCGCGCGCCCAGCAGGCAGTTGCGGAACGAGAGGCGAAAACGTACCGGCGCGCTGCGATCGCCGGCGTTGCGGAAGTCGCGTGCGCTGACGTCGCCCAGATCGACGGACTGATCCCGGCTGTCCGGCGTCAGGCTACAGGGGGAGCTGAGCAGGCCGCCGTGAAAGCTGACGGTGCCGGTGGTGCCTTCGATCACGCCCAGCGGCGTTGCCGCCATCGCGCCGCCGCCGCACAGCAGTGCGCCGAGCAGCAGCGGGCGCAGTCGATCGGTGAATTCAGCCATGCTGGACCTCCTTATTTTTTCTCGGGCACGGCGGTGCAAACGCCGCCATTGCAGACGAAGCGCAGCTCCGGATGGCCGCCGTAGTCGTTGATGTAGGTGATGACGAAGCTGTTCATGCCGGTATCGTGCAGCTTGAGGCTTTCGCTGGATTTCGGCTTCAGCATCAGCGGCTGAAAACCGCCGATCGCGCCGCCGCCCTGTTTTTGCGTCTGCCGCGTCATGCCGGTCAGGGTGATGTAAAACGGCGTCGGGTTATCGACGGAGATAGCGCCGCCGCTTTTACGGAACACCAGCTTTTCCTGCCACACCTGGCCCTTGGGCGCGACGATGGCCTTCGGCCGGTAGAACAGCTTGATCTGCGTTTGCAGCGCCAGCTGCATCACGTTGGTTTTGGTGCTTTTCGGCGGAATTTCGCGCAGGTTGAAGTAGAACACCGACTCGCGATCCTGCGGCAGGCGATCCGCCTCCGGCGTCTTGGTGATGCGTACCACGCTGCGCTCGCTTGGCTCCACGCGCTGCAACGGCGGCAGCACCACCAGCGGCGAGGTGATTTTCTGGTGCTGCTCGTTCTCCAGCCAGGACTGCGCCAGGAAGGGCAGCTCTTTGTTTTCATTGACGATATTCAGGCTGATCGATTTGGCGTCGCTCACATAGACGGCGCGCGTGCGATCCAGCGATATCGCCGCGTCGGCGGTAGGCAGTACGGCGCTCAGGGCCAGGCCGGCGGCGGTCAGTAGCGTTATCGGGTGTGTGTTCATGTCATTATTTCTCAGCGTTACGGATTACAGGGTGGCGCACGGCAGCAACAGCTGGTCCAGCGGCTTGGCGGCGCCCGGGATCACGATGCGGCAGCGGCGTTGGCCTTCCCAGGCGACGTCCAGTTTTTCCTCCGGCTGCACGCCGGTCAGGTAGACCGAGCCGCCGTCGTTGACCACCGCGACCTCGCGGCCTTTCTCGCTCAGCACCGCGGCGCCGAACGGCGGTTCGCTGCCGTCCGCGAGGCGAATGGTGGCCAGCAGCTTGCTGCCTTTCACCACCTCGAAGTGGCGGTAGCCGATGGCGCCTTCGGTCAGCGTGCCTTGCACCACTGCGCGGGTGGCCTCGACGTCGTCCGCCAGCTTGTTGACGTCGATGCGGGTGTCGGTGTTGTAGTAGCTGGTGATGTCGGAAATCACCGCCAGCCCGAAACGGTTGCTGTAGGCGCGGCCGTTGTTGATCGGCACGCCGGCGATGCCGTCGGTGTCGAGCATCATGCGGCTGCCGCCGTTGCTCGAGTTCTGGTGCGCCGCGATGCCGTGCCGGGTGGCGGTGAGGCCGCCGCGGAACGAGCCGCCGATCGACGAGTAGCTGTCCTGCTGGTAAGAGGCGCTGGCGTTCAGCGAGCCGAACGAGGCGTTGTGGGTGTAGTACCCGCGCGCCAGCGATTTGCCAGACTGATTAAAGCCGCCGCTGACCTGCCAGGTATTGTCCGGATCGCTGTAGTCGTTGTACGACGCGGTCTGCGTGACGTCGCCGTTGTTGGTTTGCAGCGCATAGCCGACGCGCCGACGATCGCCGATCGGCACGGTGAAGTTGAGCATCACGCTGTCGTCGGTGCGGCCCTGGTAGTAAGTGCGGTAAGCCGACAGCGAGGCGGTGATGTTGCTGATATCCCCAATGCTGAACAGCTTGCTGGTCGACAGGCCGTAACGATCCTGGGTTCGCGCGTCCCAATAGGTTTGGTGCGAGTAGGTCAGATAGGTGGTGATCGCCTTGGCGCTGTCTTCCGCCATAAAGGTTTTGCTGGCGGTGATGGTATACAGCTCTTTCTGACGGCCGTTGTAATTCTTGTCGTAATCGCCGTAGCGCTCCTGCAGATACTGCGACATGTTCATGAACTTGCGCTGCGAGAAGCGGTAGCCGGCGAAGGTAATCTGGCTGTTCAGCTCATCGAAGCGTTTGGCGTAGTTGAGCTTGAACGACATGCCGCTGGCGGTCGGCTCGCCGGGCAGACGGGCGATCGACTGGGTGACGTCCAGCGACATGGCGCCGAACACGTTCAGATCGCGGCCGAGGCCGAGCGCCCAGGCGTTATAGTCGCCGCCGAGCAGCGCCCCGCCATACAGCGACCAGGCGTTGCTCAGCCCCCAGGAGAAGTCGCTGGCGGAAAACAGCGGGCCCTGGGTGCGGTGGTCGTAGGCCGAGGTTTTGCCGAGCGCCACGTTGTAGCGCACGTAGCCCGGGCGGGTCAGGTACGGAATGGTGGCGGTATCCACCTGGAAGGTCGAGACGGTGCCGTCCTGCTCTTCCACCTTGACGTCCAGCTTGCCGCGCACCGAGCTGTTGAGATCCTGAATGGCGAACGGCCCGGCGGGCACGGTGGTTTCGTACAGCGTGCGGCCTTCCTGCGAGACGGTGATCTTGGCGTTGCTCTTGGCGATGCCGCGCACTTCCGGCGCGTAGCCCTGCAGGTTCGGCGGCAGCATGCGTTCGTCGCTCGCCAGATTGAGGCCGGTGAAGCGATAGGCGTCGAACACCCCGGAGTCGAGATAGATCTCACCCAGCGTCAGTTTGGCGGCCTGCATCGGTAGCGCGCGATAGGCGTAGATTTGGTTCCAGTCGAAGCCGGTGCTGCGATCGCCGGCCTGCTGATTGTAATTGGCTTGGTAGTCCGCGCGCAGGCGCCAGGCGCCCATATTGGCGCCCAGCGTGCCGTAGCTGCTCAGGTTCTGGGCGGTGTTGTTGTTGTGATTCTGCTTGCCTAACTGGCCGCTCAGGTTGTAGTCCAGTAGCAGACCGGGAATGCCGTCGTCCCACTGTTCGGGCGGCGTCCAGTCGGGATCGGAGTATTTCATCCACGCCTGCGGGATGGTGATCGCCAGCACGCCGCCGCCGATGCGATCGGAGAGGGTCGCGCCTTTGATGCCGCGAATGTCGGCGCACTGGTTGTCGTGCCACAGGGTGACTTTTTTGGCCGCTTCTTCTTTCAGCGCCATTTTTTCCACCAGGTCAGGCGGCAGGCACACCTGGCTACCGCTCTTGTTATCCGGTGACGGGAAATACTGAATGCTGCGCTGAGGCAGCGTTTTCTGGTTGATCTTGATGTCCAGCAAGTAAGCGCCGGGCATGACGTAGTCGGCGTCGGAGAAGCGCGAAAGGTCCACTTTGCTGCGCTCACCGATGTCCAGGACGTCGGTATTGAATTCCGTGGCGGAAAATGCCGGACGTACCCAGAGGAAAGATAGAATGACGAGGAGAGGTAGGTGTTTCCGTGTCAGTAATGACGTCATAGCATAATCACTCATGGCAAGTCCGCGCCCAATAGCAGGTCATCCGTACGACCTGAATACGTAATGCTGTGCAGCGCCCGCCGGCGCTAGAGATAAGACAGGGTGAATTTGGCCAGAGAGCTGAAGCCGCCTGCCCGCGCCTTGTCAGGATGCAGGCGCAACTGCGCGCCAAAGCGCAGCGTGTTGTCGCCGGCGACGATCTGGTAATCCGCCGTCGTGCTGCCGAGCGGGATTGGGGTGCCGGCATCGGTCAACAGCTCGATAGCCACGCCCTGCGCCTCGCCGTAAACGCCGAGCAGGGAAGGATCCCCGCTGTCGGCGGTGCCGTCGAACGTGACGTTGGCCGCGCGATAGATGAAGTCAGGTTTCACCTGACTGGCCAGCTCGCAGTTCACCAGTTTGATCGTGAAATGGCGGCGGCTGCCGATCAGCACCGATTGCCCGTCCTGCGAGGCGTCGGTCATGGAAATCAGACCGAAATCGACGGTTTGATCCAGGCTGTCGCTGGCGATGCCGCACGGCGTTTCAACGATGGTGCCGCCCAGGCTGACTTTGCCGTGGCCCTGATTTTTCGCTGCCGCCGCCGCGCTGCCGACGCTGAGCGCGATGAGCAACAGGCCGCAAAGGCGGATAGTCATGCTGGCGTCTCCCTGTCTTTCCCTGTTCCCTTGCCGGTATCCGCGGCATGCAATAAAGCGGGGGATGCCCTGAGACATCCCCTGTGGGGTATTACAGGTAAGCCAGGGTGAAGTTCGCCACGCTGGTGAAGTCGCCTGGTACCACGGCGCTTGAGGCGCTGCTGCCCTGCAGGTAAGCGGCGAATTTCAGCGAGTTGTCGCCGTCGTTCAGACCCTGACCGTCGGTTGCGGTGCCCAGTTCCACTTCTTTGGAGTGCAGGTTGTCGTAGATCACGATGCCGGCGCCGGTTGCCGTGCCGCTCAGGGCCAGCAGTTTGTTGTTGACCGGATCAGGCGTGCCGGTAAAGGTCACTTTGACGTTTTTCATGGTGGAGATGGAGCAATCTTTCAGTTCGATGTTGAAAGGCTGCATGCTGGATTTACCCTGGTTGGCCAGGATGCGGCTGCTGATCTGGCCCATCGGCACGGTTTGGTCAACGGATTCCGGCGCGACGCTGCATGGCGCATCGATAATTTCGCCGGTAAAGGTGACTTTACCGCTGCCCTGATTAGATGCGGCATGAGCAACAGAGGCGGAAGCGAAAGCAATCACGGTTGCCAGCATTAATTTATTCAGTTTCATTTCTCAGGTTCCTGTAGAGAGTTTTTAAATAAAAGAACAGCACATCTAAATCCCCCGCGGCGGCGGCAACGCCATGTCGCCGTCCGTGCGGTTGGAGCCAGATCCTTTTGCTCTGGGCAATACGCCGACATCCGTTATTTATGAGAAATAACGAGATTTGGAAAATCGACAATGGATTTTCTGGTAAATAAAATACGAGTTTTACGTGTGGCGTGTTGCTGGGAATATTCTTGCAAATAATAGTATTGCTTGGAAATAGATTTTATTAAATTAAGTCAAATTCAGAATATAAAACCAAAAGGAAAAAGAAACATATTTGCTTTAAAATCAATAGATCGTATACAAATATTATCCAGTATAAATCACTATATAAATAACGATATGCGAGATATTAGATCGGGGGAAATAGGGTGATACCTACAATTCACAATATTGTTTTGCTAATATCGCCCTTAGGCAGCAGATGATGCATTTCCCTTTAGAAACAAAATATAAAACATAATTCATTGTTTTTATTGTTGTTTCATGGTTTTTTGTTCACGAGAGATTGGGTTTCTTATTCGCGTTTAGTTCGCGTTTAAGCCTAATTGATTAACAATTAAATAACAATTACACCGGTAGTGAATTATCCTATCGCATTGCGGTATAGGGATTTTTCACCGCCTAACCCATTTTGATTAATCAAATTAAGGCATGTGCTGCTGCCGTTCGCCACATAATGATGACCTAAGTGACAATTAAAGGATTATAAACGGAATGATAACGATGATTAATGCTTGCAGCGGGCGCCACTGGATGGGTTTGGCTATATTTCTGCTGTCTTTTATGGCGCTTTCTGGCTGTGCGGGTGGGAGCAAGACAAAACTGAATTCCGTGAAAAAAATCTCACAGAATAATCCTAATGATAAATCCGATGAGCAACGCATCGCACTTTGTCAGCAACGGGTTAATTCATTAAAGAATATTAATCCGCAAAGTTACCAAAAACGCATCGCCTATTTTAACGGCCTTCTTTCCAACGCCTCCGGATATGCCGGGGTACGCGGCAACGTGGATGAGAGTACCCGTAAAGCGATAGATGCTCTTTATCAATATAAAACCGAGAAGTTCTGCGCCGACGTCGAGCATGAGCTGATGTCCGATCTGTCCAGCCGGGTTGAGAATCTGTAGCCATGAAGCGATGCGCGCAGGGATGGGCGATGGTTCTTTTGCTGTTAGCGGCGAGCGGGGCCGCTTGCGCCGCCGATGACGGCATTCCCGCGCTGTTGAAGTTTGCCGAACAACGGCAGGCACCACCGGCCGCGCCCAGGGAAGAAACCGTGCGTAAATCGGCGCCCGCACCGGTCACCAAACCGGCCACCAAACCGGCCGCCATCGTCGGGGCAGACAGCGTTCGTTTAACGTCGCTGAAGCAGTCTTTGCAACAACAGGCGGAGAAAATCCGTCAGTTGGAGCGGCAGTTGGCGGCGGCTCAGGCCGCGGCGGCGGCGAAACGGGAGCGGGTCGTCGTCGATATTCGGCCGCTGGCCGATGCCCTGAAGGGATTGCGGCAAGCCGTTGCGCCGGTGCCAGAGGTGGGCGCATTGGCCGCTTCGCTCACGCGGGCCGAACAGCGCAGCGCAAGTTTGGCGGCGCAACTGGCACAGCAGCAGCAGCGGGTAGAGACCTTGCTGGCCGAACGGCAGCAGGCGGCCAAGCCACCCGTGCTGGCCAGTGAGGCGGACAAGCTGGCATATGCCGCCGGCGTGTCGCTCGGGCGCGACATTCTGCATCTGCAGCAGGAGAACCGGCGCGCGGGGCTGGAGGCGGAGAGTCCGCTGTTGTTGGCGGGCATCGCCGATACCCTGGCCGGGCGGTTGCGGCTGGATGAGGCCGCCATCGACAGCGCGCTGCGCACGGCGCATCAGCGCTTGCAGCAGGCGCAGCAGACGCAGGCTCCGCCTCTGGACGGTAAAGACTATCTGGCCGCTTTTACCCGTCAGGAGGGCGTCAAGCAGGATGCGCTCGGTTTCTACTACCGGGTGGACTATGCCGGCAGCGGGGCGATCGGCGCCGACGATCGGGTAGATATCGTGGTGCGCGAAAGCCTGACCGACGGGCGGGTGGTCAAAGACATGGAGCTGGCGGGGACGGTGATCTCGCAGCCGTTGACGCGCTATCCGCCGCTGTTTCGCGCCGCTATCGAGAAGCTGCAGCGCCACGGCTCGATCACGCTGGTGGTGCCGCCGGCGCTGGCGTACGGCAAACAGGGCAGCCCGCCGGCGATCCCCCCGAATGCCACCATGATTTACACCCTGCGCATCGCTGACGTGCAGCCGTGAGCGGGGTGCTCAGCAGTAACCACTCAGGAGGAATGCTATGGCCAAGGCGCCGAAAACGTTTGAAAGCAGAAAATCGCTGATGCTGAATGTATTGCAAGGGTTGTGCAGGGAGCGTGTGGAAGGATCCGGGGGCCATCATCCCCCGCCGGAACAGTGGCCGAAGACGCGCGAGCTGGCGGATAAATGCGGCGAAAATATTTATACCACCCGCACCCTGCTGCTGGCGCTGGAAAAGGAGGGCAAGGTTCACTGCACCCACCGCAGCATCAACAATTCTCTCCGTTGGTACAGCGGCGACGAACAGGCAGCGATAAAAAAAGAGTGATTCGACCTTGGTGGTCGCTTTTGACTATTCCCACAGCTAATCATTAATTAAATTTATCATTTGACGGGGCGTTTCGCTCCGTCAATCCTCCCTCTTCGTTCACTGCCATCCGCACAGCCATTGCTAAGATGTTTTTTGCGGCCATATACTTATCGCTCAGACGGGAACAGGTGTAGGGAGCCGGCATCGTAATGAAGGAAAAGAAAGACATACTGAGATTGGATGATATTCATTATCAAATAGACAGCCAGGTGATCCTGGATTCCGTCTCTTTCACGCTGGGTGAAGGCGAGTTCAAACTGATCACCGGGCCTTCCGGCTGCGGGAAAAGCACCCTGCTGAAAATCATCTCTTCCTTAATGGATCCGACCAGCGGAAAGCTCTATTTCGACGGCCAGGCGATCGACGAGATGTCGCCGGAGGCGTATCGCAAGCAGGTCTCTTACTGCTTCCAGACGCCGTCACTGTTCGGCAATACGGTTTACGACAATCTGGCGCTGCCCTACCAGATCCGTCAACAGCCGCCGGCCGAGCGAAAAATGAAGGCCGATCTGGCGCGTTTCGGCCTGCCGGAGGCGATGCTGACCAAAAGCATCAATGAACTGTCCGGCGGGGAGAAGCAGCGCGTGTCCCTGATCCGCAACCTGCAGTTTATGCCGCGGGTGCTGTTGCTCGATGAGATCACCAGCGCGTTGGACGAGGAAAATAAGCGCAACGTCAACGAAATAGTGCATCAACTGGTGGCGGAACACCGGCTGGCGGTGCTGTGGGTGACGCACGATACCGAAGAGATAGCGCATGCGGACGAGGTGATCACCCTGCGCGCGCATGGCGCCGAGCAACAGGAGCAACAGCATGAATCAGCATAACATCACCAACGAATCCTTGGGCTTGTCGATGGTGCTGGTGGTGGTCGCCATCCTGATCAGCCACCGGGAAAAACTGGCGCTGGAAAAGGACATTATCTGGAGCATCTGCCGCGCGGTGGTGCAGCTGATCATCGTCGGCTACGTGCTGAAGTATATTTTCGACCTGGATAACGCCGTTCTCACCGTGTTGATGGTGCTGTTCATCTGCTTTAACGCGGCCTACAACGCCAAGAAACGCAGCAAGTACATCGAACACGCGTTCGTGACGTCGTTTATCGCCATTACCACCGGCGCGGTGCTGACGCTGGCGGTGCTGGTATTGACCGGCTCCATCGAATTTACGCCGATGCAGGTGATCCCCATCTCCGGGATGATCGCCGGTAACGCCATGGTGGCTGTGGGGCTGTGCTACACCAACCTCGGCCAGCGTTTCAAAGGCGAGCAGCAGAAGATTCAGGAGATGCTCAGCCTGGGGGCTACGCCCAAGTTCGCGTCGGCGGCGCTGATCCGCGACAGCATCCGTGCTTCGCTGATCCCGACCGTGGACTCGGCGAAAACCGTTGGGCTGGTCAGCTTGCCGGGCATGATGTCCGGGCTGATCTTTGCCGGTATCGATCCGGTGAAAGCGATCAAATACCAGATTATGGTGACCTTCATGCTGCTTTCTACTGCCAGCCTGTCAACCATCATCGCCTGCTATTTGGCCTACCGTAAGTTTTACAACGAGCGCCACCAGCTGGTGGTCGGCAACCTGAAGTAACGCCATGAAAAACGGCCTCCGCGGAGGCCGTTTTTTTACCCTTGCAGCAGGGCGATGCTCTGGCGGATTTCCCGTTCGATATCCACCTCGCTCCAGCCGTCCAGTTGTGAAGAGAAGGGCTCGAAGGCATAGACGCCGGTGTAGCCCAGGCGTTCGAGGTTCTGTACCTGGCGGCGGCTCTCTAGCCGATCGCCCTCGCTCAGCATAATGCGCTCTTCGTCGCTCAACGTGCCTTTATCCCGCCCGTCCTCCACGCCGGACAGATGCACCAGGCCGATCTGCGCCACCTGGATCTGCGCGTCGAAGTCGGCTTGCGTCACGCCGCTCAGATAGTGGTGGAACGTATCGAGCACGATACGGTACGGCGCGCCCGAGTCGCGGATGAGCGCCTGGGTCTGCAGCGACGATCGCAACGAGCTGATGCCGAAGCCCAACGGTTCGACGTATCCCTGTACGCCATAGCGCGCAAACAGCGGTGCCAGCAGCCGCAACGCGGCGAGGGTGTCGTCGCGTTTTTGCTGCTCGCTGCGCGTGTCGTCGGCGCTGCAGTGCGGGCACAGCACCAGCGCCCGGCTGTGGATGGCCTGCGCCTGCGCCAGCAACGCTTCGGCGCGCTGCTGCAGCGCCGCCGGGTCATCCATCAGATTGAACATGCCGAGGGCGTTGATCGTGACGATTTCAATGCCGTATTGCGCGGCGAGCGCGTTGAGCTGCGCGTCGCTCAGATCGTCGGTCACCTTGCCGCTGGGCATGTCGTTGCGCAGCTCAACTTTGCTGAGCCCGCAGCGTTTCACCAGGCGGAAAAAATGGTCCAGATTGAGATTCGGCGCGATCTTGCGGTTAATGCAGAAGCGGTCCAGCGCAATGTTCATGGGCATGACTCCAGCGGTCAGGGTTGAGAGATCAGGATTTGCCGTTTTCCAGCGGCAGCGGCTTGCCGTCGGGCAGGGATTGGCGGTGGCGTTTGGCCATCACCACCTGCTCCATTTTTTCCAGTGAGACGCCTTTGGTTTCCGGAATATAGCGGCCGATAAACCAGTAGCTGAACAGACAGCAGGCGGCGAAGATCCACATCGGGAAGGCGCCGTGGAAATGCGAGAACAGGTAAGGGTGGTCGTTGATCATCGGGAACGACTGCGACACCGCGAAGTTGGCGACCCACATGCAGCCGACGGCGATGCTCATCCCCTGCGCGCGCATGCGGTTCGGGAAGATTTCCGACACCAGCACCCAGGCGCCGACGCCCCAGGACAGCGCATAGAACACCATGAAGAACAGCATGCCGAACAGCGCGAAATAGCCGGTGGCCTGGGTGTAGAGCGCGTACGAGGTGAGCAGCAGGCCGGCGATGGCGCCCAGCGTGCCGTAACGCATCAGCGGAATGCGGCCCATGCGATCCATCAGCATGGCGCCGATGACCGAACCGACCAGCTGCAGCACGCCGATCCAGATGGTCTGGAACAGCGCTTCCTGCGCGTTTTCGGTGACGGTTTTCAGCACTACGGGCGCGTAGTACATCATCACGTTGACGCCGGTGACCTGCTGTAACATGGCGATCATGCAGCCGACGAACAGGATAAACCGCACCCGCACATCGCCGTAGTTCAGCTTCCGGTGCTGCTGCTGTTGATCCTGCTGCAGCGAGTCTTTGATTTCTTTCAGCAGATTCTGCGCGTGGGCGGCGTTGGAGACCTTGGTCAACATCGCCAGCGCCTGATCGTCGCGGCCCATCATCACGTTCCAGCGCGGCGATTCAGGAATGACGAACACCAGGATGCAGAACAGAATGCAGGGGATCACGCCCGAGGCGAACATCCAGCGCCAGCCCATTTCCACCAGCCAGGCTTCGCTGGCGAGGCTGGCGATTTTGAAGTTGACGTAGAAAATCACGATCTGGCCAAAGACGATGGCGAATTGCTGCATGCTGAGCGCCCGCCCGCGCATGTCTTTCGGCGACACCTCCGACATGTACATCGGCGACACGGTGGCGGCAATGCCGACCGCCAGCCCGCCGATGATGCGGTAGATGACGAACCAGGTGAAGGTCGGGGCCAATGCGGCGCCGACGGCGGACACGGTGAACAGCAGCGCCGCCAGCATCAGCGCCTTTTTGCGGCCCCAGCGCGCCGCCAGCGGCCCGGCGGCGAAGGCGCCGACCACGCAGCCGATCACCACGTTGGAGACGGCCCAACCGGTTTCGGCCGGGCTGAGATCGAAATAGGTTTTCAACGCTTCGATCGCGCCGGAGATCACGGCGGTATCGTAGCCGAACAGAATGCCGCCCAGGGCGGCGATGCCGCAAATTCGCAATATGTAGCCGGTATTGTGCTTACGCTGATATGACATGTGTTGCTCCGATTTTTATCCTGGCTTCCGTCCGCACGGTCGGGGTGTCGGGAAGAGGGCGAGCGGAAGGGTGTGAACCGTGCCTGTCATCAAGGCGATGTCGTCGATAAATGCTGGAACAAACAAGAACATTTATTTCATAATTAGTGAATAATGGAATATTGATTTTTAGATCCAGTTCAAAAAAAACCGTCACCTCTGCGCCAGGCGCCTTGGGCGTTCGGGGGCGGACGGTAACGACGGCAGAGCAGGCTCAGTGCGGGTTTTCTGTAGCAAAGTCAGTGTGTATTAGCTCTGTTTTCTCCGCCGCTGTTGTGCTTTCCCTGGCACGGCAATGAAAGCGCCAATCCGATCGACACCGCAAAATTGCGACCTCACGCACTAAAAACAAATTTTTCAAAACAATTTATTTGAAACTTTTTTTTCAATGAAATAGAGTTTGCTGCATCCGGTCAGGATTTAGCCGGCTTGCCGACGGAGTTTGGCGAGCGGGACGATTAACGCCGCGCCGCCTGTGAGTGGCCTGGCGACAGCGGACTTGAAAAGAGGGCGTGACATGAAAACCGTGGGTAATTTTATTGACGGGCAGGTGTGCCTGAGCAGCAGCAATCAAACCATCGACGTGCACAACCCAGCCAGCGGGCAGGTTGAGCGGCGCGTCACGCAGAGCACCGCCGCCGAAGTCAAACAGGCCATCGACGTGGCGCATCGGGCGTTCGCCGACTGGTCGCGCACCACGCCGCTGCGCCGTGCGCGCATCATGTTCAATTTCAAGGCGCTGTTGGAACAACACCGCGACGAGCTGGCCGAGCTTATCGTCAGCGAGCACGGCAAAGTGTATTCGGATGCGCTGGGCGAACTGACGCGCGGCATGGAAGTGGTCGAATTCGCCTGCGGTATCCCGCATCTGATCAAGGGAGAGTATTCGCCGGACGTCGGCAGCGGCGTCGACAGCTTCTCGCTGATGCAGCCGCTGGGTGTGGTGGCGGGCATTACCCCGTTCAACTTCCCGGCGATGGTGCCGATGTGGATGTTCCCCATCGCACTGGCCTGCGGCAACACCTTTATCCTCAAGCCGCCGGCGCTGGTGCCTTCGGCCTCGGTGCGCCTGGCGGAGCTGCTGAAAGAAGCCGGCCTGCCGGACGGCGTGTTCAACGTGGTGCACTGCGCCAATGAAGATGCGGCGCAGCTGTGCACCGATCCGCGCATTCAGGCGGTGAGCTTCGTCGGTTCCTCCACCGTGGCGGAACATATCTATACCACTGCCAGCGCGCACGGCAAGCGGGTACAGGCCTTCGGCGCGGCGAAAAACCAGGCGATCGTCATGCCGGACGCCGATCTGGACGCCACGGTCAACGCGTTGATGGGCGGCGCGTTCGGCTCCGCCGGTGAGCGTTGCATGGCGCTGCCGATCGCCGTGGTGGTCGGTGACGATACCGCCGACAAACTGATCGCCAAACTGAAGCCGCTGATCGCGCAGCTGCGCGTCGGGCCGGGCTTGCAGCAGGGTGGCGAAGAGAATGAAATGGGGCCGCTGGTGTCGTCTGCCCACCAGAAAAAGGTGCTGGGCTACATCGATCTGGGCGTGGAAGAAGGCGCCACCCTGGTGGCCGACGGCCGCAATTATCAGGTGCCGGGCTACCCTGAAGGCTACTACGTCGGCGGCACGCTGTTCGACCATGTGAAGCCGAATATGCGCATCTACCGCGAAGAGATCTTCGGGCCAGTGCTGGGCATCGTGCGGGTGCCGGACTATCGCACCGCCATCGACACGGTCAACGGCCATGAGTTTGGCAACGGCAGCGCCATCTTTACCGGCAGCGGCCACTACGCGCGTCAGTTCGTGCAGGAAGTGCAGGCCGGGATGGTCGGCGTCAACGTGCCGGTGCCGGTGCCGATGGCGTTCCACAGCTTCGGCGGCTGGAAGCGCTCGGTGTTCGGCGCGTTGAACGTGCACGGCACCGACGGCGTGCGCTTCTACACGCGCATGAAGACCGCCACCGCACGCTGGCCGGCCGGGCAGCAGACGGTGTCCGAATTCAGCATGCCGACGCTGGGTTAAGCGCTGTCATATTCAGGCCAGGCCGTTGCTCCTTCGGGGCAGCGGCCTTTGCACGGGTCATTAACAGGAGAATTGAGATGTCTTCACTGCTTGCCAAATGTCAGACGCCGAATGCCGAGGGGCGTATTCAGCACGTGACGCCGGAAAATGCCGGTTGGCGCTATGTCGGCTTTGACGTTTACCGCTTGGCCGCCGGGCAGTCGCTGCAGCTGGAATGCGGCGACCAGGAACTGTGCCTGGTGCTGGTTGCCGGTATCGCCTCCGTCGCCACGCTGCGCGCCGAATACCCGCATATCGGTAAACGCATGAGCCCGTTCGAACGTACGCCGCCTTACGCAGTGTATGTGCCGCACCACGATCGCATCGACGTGCGGGCAGAAACCGATCTGGAGCTGGCGGTGTGCAGCGCGCCCGGCAGCGGCCACCTGCCTTCACGGCTGATTACGCCGGCGGATATCGGCGTGGAGCGGCGCGGCAAGGGGCGTAACCAGCGGTTGGTGCATAACATTCTGCCGGACAGTGAGCCGGCCGACAGTCTACTGGTGGTGGAAGTTTACACCGACGAGGGCAATACCAGCTCCTACCCGAGCCACAAGCACGATCAAGAAGACTCACCGCACGAAACCTATCTCGAAGAGACGTACTATCACCGCATACAGCCGGAGCAGGGGTTCTGCATGCAGCGCGTCTATACCGACGATCGCACGCTCGATGAGTGCATGCCGGTCTACAATCGTGACGTGGTGAAAGTGCCGCGCGGTTATCACCCGGTGGCGACCCTGGCGGGTTACGACAACTATTACCTCAACGTGATGGCCGGGCCGGTGCGGCAGTGGAAATTCACCTGGGAAAAAGACCACGCCTGGATTAACGGCGACGGCTATCCCGCCGCGCAATAAGCGCCTGAGGCCCGGCTTGCCGGGCTTTTTTGTCAGCCTTACTCGTCCCGGGCGTTATTCAGCGCCAGCGAGACCGCCAGCGTCTGCGCCAGGCACATCGAAGCCACCTGCGAGCGGAACCCGTCCACCTGCGCTTCGCGCACCACGAAACAGACGTCGCTGAAGGCGGCCAGCGGGCTGACCTGGCTGTCGGTGATGGCGATCTGCTGCGCGCCGCGCTTGGCGCCCAATTCCACCAGTTCCACCGCCTCGCGGGCGTATGGCGAATAGCTGATGGCGATCACCACGTCCTTCGGTTTCACCATGCTCAGCTGTTCGGTGAACATCCCGCCCAGGCCGTCGATCAGAAACGCGCGGCGCTCCAGATGGCGCAGCGCATAGGTGAGGTAGGAAGCGACGCTGAACGAGCGGCGCAGGCCGATCACGTAGATGTTTTCAGCGTTGTTGAGCAGCTCGACGGCGCGATCCAGCTGCTCGGGAGCGATCTGCATCGCCAGCTGCTGCAGCGCCTGCGCGTTGACCATGGTGAATACGTTGAGAATCTCCGCCGGCTTCTCTGGCGCGACGTTGTCGTCGGTGGAGGTTTGGCGGAACAGGCGCGCGCGCTCGGTATAGTTCACCGTCTCTTCCATCAGATGCTGACGGAACACCTGCTTCATTTCGTTGAAGCCGCTGAAACCGAAGGCGTTGGCGAAACGGATCAGGGTGGAAGGCGGCACGCTGGCCTGTGCGGCGATGGAGGCAACGGTATCGAAAGCGATGCTGTTACTGTTATCCAAAATATAGCGCGCCACCTGTTTCAAACGCTTGCTCAGCGTTTCATAACGGTGGCGGATCTCGTCCTGTAACAGCGAAAGTTGAGTTGGGTTGTTCATCCATTCGGCTCGCAGTGGGGTGAAGGCGCATTGGCCTGACGCCTGAAATATTGACAGGGTATTTTAACAGACGGAGCGGAAATTTCATTTCCTCAAAAAGCGATTTATTCGATCGCACATTGCGCGACTTCACAGAAAATGGGCAAAAAAATCCCCTTAAAGCGGCGAAATGGCCTTAAGGGGACGTGAACCTGCTCTCGCTGTCAGTGCGTGCCGCCCGCCTGTGGACGGTACTGGCGCCAGAAACCGATCAGCGTCAGGTATTTTTGTTTCACCTGCTCGATCAGGGCCGCGTCGTCGATTTCCCCCTGCAGCCAGCGGCGCGAAGGTTGGCCGAAAATAGTGCGGCCGACGGCGAAACCTTTCACCCAGCGCGCATCTGCGGCGGCGGCAAAGCCCGCCTTCAGCACCGCCTCTGGGGAATCGAGCCCCAGGATCAGCACGCCGCGGCAGTCGGGATCGTAGGCGTCGATCAGCGCGCCGACCTGCTGCCAGTTTTCCGCGCTCAGCGGCGGCAGTTTCCACCAGTCCGGCTGAATGCCCAACCGGTAGAAGTGTTCAATCATCTCCAGGTAATAGCGCTCGTCCTTGTCGGCGTTGCCGTCCGGCAGGATCACTTCCAGCAGCAGCTCATGGCCGGATTTGCAGCAGCCGCGGTAGACGTCGGCGATCAGCTCATCCTGTTCGCGGCGCAGTTCTGCCGCGTCGTGCGGATGATAAAACACCAGGCACTTCACCACGTGCTCCTGCGGCCAGTCGATCAATTGCGAACCGATGTTGCCGTGCTCCAGGCGCAGCGGGCGCGAGCTGGGCAGCTCCACCGGCCGGCCAATCCACCATCCCTGACCGGTGATTTCGTTCAGCGCCGCCTGCCCGTAGGTGGTGTCGGCCAGAATGCCGCTGTTGCCGTTGAGGCCGGCCTGCGCGGCAGCCTGTTGCGCCGCCGTTAACAGCAGGGTTTTCAGGCGCGGAATGCGTTCCTCGCTGACGCCGGCTTCGCGCGCCATGTCCGCCAGCTGCTTGCGGTGATCGAAGGCGAATACGCACAATTCCGGCCACTGTTGCTTGCGGGTGGTGACCCGGTGCAGGTGATTCAGGCGTGCGTCGCGGTCCGGGCGCGTGACCTGTTGTTCACGCTGCAGATAGTCATCCAGCTCCCGTTTGGTCGGCATGGCCGGGGCGCAGCCGTGACGCGAGACCACCAATGCGCCGCAGGCGTTGGCGTAGCGGCAGGCCTGATCCCAGCCCTCATCGTTCAGGTAGCCGCGCAGCAGGCCGGACATAAAGGCGTCGCCGGCTCCCAGCACGTTCAGCACCTCCACTCGCACACCAGCGTGCAGCTTCACCTGTTCCCAGTCGTCGGCGATGTCATCTTCGAACACCGAACAGCCCTGCGCGCCGCGCTTGCACACCAGCGTGGCCGCCGTGGCCCGGCGCACGTTTTTCAGCGCCGTCAGCGTGTCGGTGCTGCCGCCGGCGATATGAAATTCCTCTTCGGTGCCGACGATCAGATCGAAATGGTGCAGCACCTCTTGCAGCTCGCGCGTGACCTGATCCGATTCCACAAAGCGGGTTTCGCCGTCGCCCAGCGACGTCAGCCCCCACAGCACCGGGCGGTAATCGATGTCCAGCGCGGTGCGCAGGCCGTGGCGGCGCGCGTATTCCAGCGCCTTCAGTACCGCGGCGCGGGTGTTCGGGTGCGACAGGTGCGTGCCGGTGATGGCCAGCGCGCGCGCGGAAGCGATGTAGGCCTCGTCGATGTCGTCCGGCGTCAGCGCCATGTCCGCGCAGTTTTCGCGGTAGAAGATCAGCGGGAAGGTTTCCTGATCCTTGATGCCGAGGATCACCAGGCCGGTTAACCGACGTTTGTCGGTGATCAGACAGCGGGTATCGGCCCCGACGCGCTGCAGCTCTTCGCGCAGAAAGCGGCCCATGTGCTCGTCGCCGACGCGCGCCAACATGCCGGATTTTAACCCCTGAATGGCGGTGCCGTAGGCCACGTTGCCGGAAGAGCCGCCGAGGTACTTGGCGAATGTGCCGGCGTCTTCCAGCCGCGCGCCGATCTGCTGAGCATAGAAATCGACGGCGATGCGCCCGAGACAAATGACATCAAGCTGTTTTTCTTGTGTAGCCATACCCGTTTCCTTCTGTTTAAGCAAAACCCCGGCGGTGGCCCGAGCGTGGCGCCCTGCAGGAAGCATGTGGTCAGTATGGGGAATGAAAATTTCAATTTCAATATAGAATGAAATTTACACCCCGAAAATGTGATGCATTTAAAACATCGGCAGGGGAACGGGAAAAGCCGATGAAGCGGCCATAAGACGGCGACCGGGCGCGCGCAGAAAAAGGGATTAGATCAGGATAAAAGGCTGTCAGCCCGTGTGGTAACGGCTTCAATCGGCCAGTGCGCGGCGCGCAGCCCGTGAAGGCTGAATCACGAGATGAAACGGGCTTTTCATGCAATATGCGATCTTTATCGCAAAATGAAATGTTTCTTCTGTAATGTGATTTTATGAAAAATATATTTGTTTATAATCGCTTCACGTTTCAGGTTGTCGACTTCGTGAGCAGCGGGCATCGCCTGCTCAAGATAATAGCTGCCGCCGCGTAATACAAACACGGGATTGTCGGCTCGGCGCGAGTCCTTTCCGGGGCGGCCCTCAATCTAAAGGGTGAGTAAATGGGCAAGATCAGGCTAACCATGGCGCAGGCGCTCGTCAGATTTCTCGATAACCAGTATCTGCTGGCCGACGGGGTGGAAACCAAATTCGTCGCGGGCATTTTCGCGATTTTCGGCCACGGCAACGTGCTGGGGCTGGGGCAAGCGCTGGAACAGGATAGCGGCGATCTGCGGGTGCATCAGGGCCGCAATGAGCAGGGGATGGCCCACGCGGCGATCGGCTTCGCCAAACAGAAGCTGCGCCGGCAGATCTACGCCTGCACTTCATCGGTCGGCCCCGGCGCCGCCAATATGATCACCGCCGCCGCCACCGCCACCGCCAACCGCATACCTTTATTGCTGCTGCCGGGCGACGTTTACGCTTCCCGCCAGCCGGACCCGGTGCTGCAGCAAATCGAACAGTCTTACGATCTCAGCATCAGCACCAACGACGCGTTCCGCGCGGTGAGCAAATACTGGGACCGCATCGTGCGGCCGGAACAGCTGATGAGTGCCTGCATCAACGCGATGCGCGTGCTGACCGATCCGGCGGATACCGGCGCGGTGACGCTGTGTCTGCCGCAGGACGTGCAGGGGGAAGCCTACGACTATCCCGACTATTTCTTCCAAAAACGCGTGCACCGGCTCGATCGCCGCCCGGCGACCGATGGCATGTTGGCGGACGCCTTGGCGCTGCTGACGGCCAAACGCAAACCGTTGCTGGTGTGCGGCGGCGGCGTGAAGTACTCGCAGGCCGGGCGGGCGCTGCGCGAATTCGCCGAGCGCTTCGGCATTCCGTTCGCCGAAACCCAGGCCGGCAAAGGCGCGGTGCCGAGCGATCATGAATTCAACCTCGGCGGCATCGGCGAAACCGGCTGCCTGGCGGCCAACACGCTGGCCCGTCAGGCCGATCTGGTGATTGGCGTCGGCACCCGTTACACCGATTTCACCACCTCGTCCAAATGGCTGTTTCAACACCCGGACGTCAGCTTCCTCAATATCAACGTCAGCGCCTTCGACGCCGGCAAGCTCGACGGCGTGCAGGTGCTGGCGGACGCCCGCGAGGCCCTGAGCGAACTGGGCGCGCTGCTGACGCAGACCGAGTACCGCGCCGGCTGGGGCGACGCCATCGCCGCGGCGCGCGCTGCCCAGCATGAAGAGACCGAGCGGGTTTACGCGGTGGAATACAGCGGCGCAGGCTTTGTGCCGGAGATCGACGATCACCTCGATCGCGAGCGGGTGTTCGCCGAATTTATCGCTCAGACCGACTCGGCGATGACGCAAAGCCGGGTGCTGGGGGTGCTGAACCGCGAGCTCCCGCCGGACAGCGTGATCGTGGCCGCCGCTGGCAGCCTGCCGGGCGATCTGCAGCGGGTGTGGCACAACCGCGGCGAGCACGGTTATCACGTGGAATACGGCTACTCCTGCATGGGGTACGAGGTGAACGCCGCATTGGGGGTCAAGCTGGCCGAGCCGCAGCGTGAGGTGTACGCGATGGTGGGCGATGGCGCCTTCATGATGCTGCATTCCGAACTGGTCACCTCGATTCAGGAAGGTTGCAAGATCAACGTGGTGCTGTTCGACAACATGACCAACGGCTGCATCAACAACCTGCAGATGGAACACGGCATGGACAGCTACACCACCGAATTCCGCTTCCGCAATCCAGAGGGCGGCAAGCTCGACGGCAAACTGGTGCCGGTCGATTTCGCCATGCTGGCGGCGGCTTACGGCTGTAAAACCTATCGCGTCACCACCGAGCAGCAGCTGCTCGATGCGCTGGCCGACTCCCGCAGGCAGACCGTGTCCACGCTGCTGGACATCAAGGTGCTGCCGAAGACCATGGTGCACAAGTATCTCAGCTGGTGGCGCGTGGGCGGCGCTCAGGTGGCCGACAGCGAGAAAATCGTCGCAGTGGCGCGCAAGCTGCAGGAAAACATCGATAAGGCGCGCGATTACTGATTCGTTTTCGAACACAACACACTTTCCAGAGGGTAGCGAAAATGACATTGAACATTGGGGTTATCGGCACCGGCGCCATCGGCCGCGATCATATCCGTCGCTGCAGCAAAGTTTTGCAGGGCGCCCGCGTCGTGGCGGTGAACGACATCAATCGCGACAACGCCGCCAAGGTGGTGAGCGATCTGCAGCTGGATGCGCGGGTGTATGACAACGGCCACGATCTTATCAAGGCCGCCGACGTGCAGGCGGTGCTGGTCACCTCCTGGGGGCCAAGCCACGAAGAATTCGTGCTTGCGGCCATCGCCGCCGGCAAACCGGTGTTCTGCGAGAAGCCGCTGGCGGTGACCGCGCAGGGCTGCAAGAACATCGTCGATGCCGAAGCGAAGCACGGCAAGCGGCTGGTGCAGGTCGGCTTTATGCGCCCCTATGACCAGGGCTATCGCGCGCTGAAACAGGTGCTGACCAGCGGCCAGATCGGCGAACCGCTGATGTTGCACTGCGCGCACCGCAACCCGACGGTTGGCGAGGCTTACACCACCGATATGGCGATCACCGACACCCTGATCCACGAAATCGACGTGTTGCGCTGGCTGCTCGACGACGACTATGTGTCGGTGCAGGTGGTGTTCCCACGCAAGAGCCCGAAGGCGTTCCCGCATCTGAAAGATCCGCAGATTGTGTTGTTCGAAACCGCCAAAGGCACGCGCATCGACGTCGAAATTTTCGTCAACTGCCAGTACGGCTACGACATTCAGTGTGAAGTGGTGGGGGAAACCGGCATTGCCAAACTGCCGGAGCCGTCCTCGGTGCAGATGCGCAGCGGCGCCCGCCTGTCGACCGAAATCCTGACCGACTGGAAGGATCGCTTTATCGACGCCTATGACGTCGAGCTGCAGGGGTTCATCAACGACGTGGCCGCGGGCCAGCTGACCGGGCCTTCCGCCTGGGACGGCTACGCCGCCGCGGTGACCGCCGACGCCTGTGTGGCGGCCCAGCTCAGCGGTGAGATCGTACCGGTGACCCTGCCGGCGCGCCCGGCGTTTTACAACAAGCCATCGGCTTGAACCCCGTACCCATGATTGCAGAGGAGTGACCATGAAGATCGCTTTTGATGTCGACGTTATCCGGGATTTGGGCGTGACCAAAATGGTTCAGCAGGTGGCGGACTGGGGCTATAAATACATCGAGCAGTCGCCGCACCCGCAGATCAACCCGTTTTACAAGCATCCGAAGGCCAGCCGCGAAATCATGGCGGAGTATAAAAACGCCCTGAAAGCGACCGGCGTGGAGATCTCCTCATTTATCGTGGTGTATCGCTGGTCCGGGCCGGGCGAAGATCGCCGCCAGGCGGCAGTCAAAAACTGGCGACGGATGATCGAGATCGCGGTGGAAATGGGCGTGCAGGTGATCAACACCGAACTGGCCGGCAACCCCAACGAGCCGGAGATCTGCGAGGAGCTGTGGTATCGCTCGATGGAGGAGCTGCTGCCGATCGTTGAGCGTGAAGGTATCCGTATGGAGATCCAGTCGCACCCGTGGGACTTCTGCGAGCTGAGTAACGAAACCGCCGATCTGGTGAAATCGCTGCGCAGCGACCACGTCAAATACCTCTACAGCGTGCCGCACACCTTCTACTACGACAAGGGGCAGGGCGATGTGGCCGGCATGTTGCAGTACGCCGGGGACGATCTTTCCCACGTGCTGATTGCCGACACCATGAATCACACCAAGCATTGCCGTTATATCGTCAATCCGCCGGGCGTTGACGCCGCGGTGCATCAGCACGTCGGCATCGGCGAAGGTGAGGTGAATTTCGACGCCCTGTTCCAGACGCTGCGCGACATGGAATTTGCCAACCGCAGCTTCAAGGCCGGCGGCGAATCGATCATCTGCACCTCGCTGTTCGGCTATCCGGAAAAGATGCCGAGCCAGGCGGTGGCGACCAGAGAGCGCATCGAAAGAGAGCTGTTGGGCAAATAATCTTATTTGGCTCGCCTGCGTCATTTGCACCGGCGGCCCTCCAAGGACCGAGGCAGACCATGAATAAAGACAACGTGAAATTGGCCATCGCGCCAATTGGCTGGACCAACGACGACATGCCCGATCTGGGCAAGGAAAACACCTTCCAGCAGTGCGTCAGCGAAATGGCGCTGGCCGGTTTCACCGGCAGCGAAGTGGGCAGCAAATACCCGCGCGATCCGGCGGTGCTGAAACCGATGCTGGATATTCGTGGCATCCAGATCTGCAACGCCTGGTTCAGCACCTTTTTCGCCGACGGCCAAAAAGACAAAACCATCGATGAATTTATCAACCACATGAATTTCCTGCATGCCATGGGCGCCAGGGTGATTGGCTGCTCCGAGCAGAGCAAGAGCATTCAGGGCACCACCAAAGGCGTGTTCGAAGAGAAGCCGTATTTCAGCGATGAAGAGTGGCAGCGCGTGGCCGACGGTTACAACGAGCTGGCGAAGATCGCCGCCGGCAAAGGCATGCAGGTGTGTCTGCACCACCACATGGGTACTGGCATTCAGACTACCGCCGAAATCGATCGCTACATGAGCATGGTCAACGACGACGTTTACCTGTTGTTCGATACCGGGCACGCCTACTATTCGGAAGGCAGCCAGCAGGCGATGATGGCGATCCTGGAGAAGTATCTGCCGCGCATCAACCACGTCCATCTGAAGGACGTGCGCGATGAGGTGGTGGCGGAAGTGAAGGCCAACAAGCTGAGCTTCCTCGATGGCGTGAAGAAGGGCACCTTCACCGTGCCGGGTGATGGCGTGATCGACTTCAGGCCGGTGTTCAAGCTGCTGGACGAGCGCGGTTACAAGGGATGGATGGTGGTGGAGGCCGAGCAGGATCCGGCGCTGGCCAACCCGTTCGAGTATGCGGTGAAAGCGCGCCGCTATATTCGGGAAACCGCCGGTATTTAAGCGGTAAGGGTGAATAAAGATCGAGGGGCGCTGCCAGCGCCCCTTTTTTGATGGCGGCGCGTTAGCCGCCGAGCGTTTGCCAGGTTGCGACCTGGCTGCCTGGCCATGGTGTAGCGGCATGCACGCCACGGGCGATCGCCCGAGCGAGGGTATCCGCCGCCAGCGCGCCGATTTGCAGCACCGCCAGTTCGCGGCTGCCCTGTACCTCGCGCTGCCCAGTGGACAGGGCGAACACCACGTCGCCGTCAAACGGGCTGTGCAGCGGGCGAATAGCGCGCGCCATACCGTCTTGCGCCATGATGGCCACCCGTTTCAACTCCACTCGCGTCAGCGCCAGGTCGGTGGCGATGCAGGCCAGGGTGGTGTTCTTTCTGCCGCCCTGCGGCTCTTGCACCATCCCGTCTTCACCCTGCGCATGCAGTTGCGCCAGCGCCGCCGCGCCGCCGTTGCCAAATTCACCGTTAATTTCATAAGGCGTCGCCCAGAAGGCGCGGGTGCCGGGTGCGACCACCGCACCCAAACTGTTGACCGCCACCAGCGCGCCGACGGTAGCGCCGTTGGTGGCCACGATCGACGCCGAACCGAGGCCGCCTTTCAGCTTGCCCATGCCGGTCATGGCGCCGTAGCCGGCCCCGACGGTGCCCAGCGGAAAATCCAGGCCGGCTTTGCCGACCGCCTCGATGCCCAACTGGCGATACGGCGGCGTGAGCTGCCAGTTTTTGTCGCCGCCGTTGGCCAGATCGTACAGGCAGGCGGTGGGCACGATAGGGGAGACCGGCACGCCGGGGGCCGGGCGCAGCGCGTAGCCTCGGCCCTGTTGCCCCAGCCAGGCCGCGACGCCGTCCGCCGCCGCCAGGCCGTAAACCGAGCCGCCGCTGAACGTCAGCGCATCGACGGTCTGTACCAAATTGTCCTCACCCAGCGCGTCGGTTTCCCGTGTGGCGGGGCCGCCGCCGCGCACGTCCACGGCGGCAATCGCCGGGCTGTCCGGCAGGATAACCGTCGCGCCGGTGCGCACCCGGCTGTCCTGCGCCACGCCGACCTTCAGGCCCGGCACATCGGTAATCAGGTTGCGAGCGCCTGGGCGCCCGGCGGCGGGAGTTGGCATAGCGGCACCTAATGGGGTGAGAGGAGAGAATATGCCGACGGCGGCGGTCAGGCCGGCCAGCGCGTGTAAAAAGGTTCGGCGGTTGATGTTAAGGGGCCGGCGTAGCGGCCCCTGCGGGGGGATGAGATCACGCATCTGCGCGTGGCTGCCCGGAGCGCAGACGCGCCATATGGTAGGCGTCGACCAGCACGCCGTCGCGCATGGCATAGCCGCGGCTGGTGCCCTCTATCTCGAAGCCGAATTTGCGGTATAGCGCGATGGCCGCCGGGTTGTCGGTGAACACCGTCAGTTCGATGCGCTCAATGGCCGCCCAGTTGTCACACAGGTCGATCATCGCCTGCATCAGGCGGCTGCCGACGCCTTTGCCGTGGTAGCGCGGATCGACGCCGATGCCGAAGGTGGCGACGTGGCGGCGGCGAACGCGCTGATTCAGCATCACAACCAACTGGCCGGCAAGCTGCCCGTCGATGATGGCCGCCAGGTTATGCGTGCCCGGTTCGGGATTGGCGAGTCGCTTCTGCCAGGACTCGACGGACGGTAGCGGGAGCTGCAGCGTATCGCGGTAGACGGGCGTCTGCGAATAAAGATGATGCAGGGCTTGCGCATCCGTTGTTTCCACGTGGCGTATCACGATCTCGCTCATGTCGCTGCTCCTTTTGCTTACCGGTTGAATAACCTCTGAATTTATCCGTTTACTGCCTTGAGTCAATATTATTTCAACGGGTCAAAAAAAACGCTTTACAGGTGCGAATGATAATGATTATTATTGCGATGCGTTCCGGGGAGGGCATCAACCCTTGATACTCTCGCTGCGAAGGCACGACATTGCTCACATTGCTTCCAGTGTTTACTTAGCCAGCTCGGGTGCTGGCTTTTTTTTTGCCCTTTTTCAGCCGTTTCCGCCTTCAACAAATCCGCTGCCCATCCGCTGTTTCATTCCATCGAAATTTTTGAACAGAGGCATGAGTTTTTTACGCTTTCTTATTCTGCTGGCAGGACTAGACTGTAAAAAAACATTGAGGAGAGTTGAATATGATTTATGTACGTAAAGCGGAAGACCGCGGCCACGCCAATCATGGCTGGCTGGATAGCTGGCACACCTTCTCATTTGCCGATTACTACGATCCGAACTTTATGGGATTCTCGGCGCTGCGGGTGATCAACGAAGATGTGATCGATGCAGGGCAGGGTTTCGGTACTCACCCGCATAAAGACATGGAAATCCTGACCTACGTGCTGAGCGGCACGGTGGAACATCAGGACAGCATGGGCAACAAGGAGCAGATCCAGGCCGGTGAATTCCAGATCATGAGTGCGGGCACCGGGGTGCGTCATTCTGAGTACAACGCCAATCAGGATCGTCCATTGCACCTGTACCAGATTTGGATCATCCCGGATCAGGTCGGGCTTGAGCCACGCTATGAGCAGCGCATGTTCGACGCGCCGCAGGGCCGTCAGCTGGTGCTGTCGCCGGATGCGCGTGACGGCTCGCTGAAGGTGTTCCAGGATATGACGCTGTCGCGTTGGGCGCTGAATAAAGGCGAGCAGGGGGAATGCCCGATCGCCGCCGGCCGTCGCGTTTGGATCCAGGTGGTGCGCGGCAAGGTCTCGGTCAACGGCCAGACCGCCGGCATCAGCGACGCGTTCGCGGTGTGGGATGAATCGGCGCTGACGATCCAGGCCGACGAAGAGAGCGAAATCCTGCTGTTCGATCTGCCGCCGGTGTGATTAAGCGGTAAATATCAAGGGCTCACGGTGTGAGCCCTTGAGGTGAGTGACTCGCCTGCCGACGTTGCCTGACTTAACGCCGGCAAAACATATAAAAACAAGGAAAATCAATTTATTGATTTTCGGCTGATCGTCACAAAGGGGGAGAAACCACGCTTTTTCCCCCTTTGTCTGCGTATGAAGGGCTCACAATGTGAGCCCTTTTTGCGTTGGCCGTCGCATAACCGACAATATCGGCCCGCCGTTTTTTTTGCTAAAATGACTGCCCATTCACGGTTAGTCAGTTCATTGATAATGAAGAAAAAACGGCCGGTACTCCAGGATGTGGCGGACAAGGTGGGCGTGACCAAGATGACGGTGAGCCGTTATCTGCGCAATCCCGACCAGGTTTCCGTCGCCCTGCAGCAAAAAATCGCCGTCGCGCTGGATGAGCTGGGCTACATCCCCAACCGCGCGCCGGACATCCTCTCCAACGCCACCAGCCGGGCGATTGGCGTGCTGTTGCCGTCGTTGACCAACCAGGTGTTCGCCGAAGTGCTGCGCGGCATCGAAAGCGTGACCGACGCGCACAACTACCAGACCATGCTGGCGCACTATGGCTACCTGCCGGAGCGTGAAGAAGAGCGTCTGACCTCGCTGCTGTCTTACAATATCGACGGCCTGATCCTGTCTGAGCGCCATCACACGCCGCGCACCCTGAAAATGATCGAGGTGGCGGGCATTCCGGTGGTGGAGCTGATGGACTGCGTCTCGCCGTGCATCGATCTGGCGGTGGGCTTCAACAACTTCGAGGCGGCGCGCCAGATGACCCAGCAGATCATCGCGCACGGCCACCGTCACGTGGTCTATTTCGGCGCCCGTCAGGATGAACGTACCATCATCAAGCAGCAGGGGTATGAGCAGGCGATGCGTGAATCCGGCCTGGAGCCGTACAGCATCATGACCGCGCGATCTTCCTCCTATTCCGCCGGCGGTGAACTGCTGCGCGTGGCGCAGCGCGACTATCCGCAGATCGACAGTATCTTCTGCACCAACGATGACCTGGCGATCGGCGCGGCCTTCGAGTGCCAGCGGCAGGGGCTGTCGATCCCGCAGGACATGGCGATCGCCGGCTTCCACGGCCATGACATCGGCCAGGTGATGGTGCCGAAGCTGGCCAGCGTGCTGACGCCGCGTGAACGCATGGGGCAGATCGGCGCCGAGCGCTTGCTGGCCCGACTGCGCGGTGAAACGGTATGCCCACGCATGGTGGACGTCGGTTTCACCGTGATCCCCGGTGGCAGTATCTGAGCCATTTTAACGTTCTGTTTTAACACCCTTTCTTTTTGCAGCGCGCCCTGAGGCGCGCTGGTTATCCCGCCTGTAAGCCCGCCGCTCGTTGCCGACATAAGTTTGATCTCTGTCCCAGAACGCGAATTTTAGCCGCTTACCCGGTTCCGGCGCTCATGTTGTTACCGGTATCATGATACCGGTAACAACGAGTGTGCGGTCATCTTGCTGCAAGACTGAACCTCTGACTCAACAACACCTACAGCTCTTCTTAAACACCGGGAAAGAGCCTAAAAATAAAACAACCGCACGCTTTACGCCTATCGTAAAGAGAGTCGCGATAAAAGGTTGGAGAAAAACTATGCCATTAGTGATTGTTGCAGGCGGCGTAGCGCTGCTGCTGCTGCTGATGATCCGCTTCAAGCTGAACGGCTTTATCTCTCTGGTTCTGGTTGCCCTGGCGGTCGGGATTGCACAGGGTATGCCGGTCGATAAGGTCATCGGCTCCATCAAGGCCGGCGTGGGCGGTACGCTGGGCAGCCTGGCGCTGATCATGGGCTTCGGCGCCATGCTCGGCAAGCTGCTGGCGGACTGCGGCGGCGCACAGCGCATCGCCACCACGCTGATCGACAAGTTCGGCAGAAAACATATTCAATGGGCGGTGGTGCTGACCGGCTTCACCGTCGGCTTCGCGCTGTTCTACGAAGTGGGCTTCGTGCTGTTGCTGCCGCTGGTGTTCACCATCGCCGCCTCCGCACGCATTCCGCTGCTGTACGTCGGCGTGCCGATGGCCGCCGCGCTGTCGGTGACCCACGGCTTCCTGCCACCGCACCCAGGCCCGACCGCCATCGCCACCATCTTCCATGCCGACATGGGTAAAACCCTGTTGTACGGCACGCTGCTGGCGATCCCGACGGTGATCCTGGCCGGCCCGGTCTATGCCCGCTTCCTGAAAGGCATCGACAAGCCGGTGCCGGAAGGCCTGTACAACCCGAAAACCTTTACCGACGCGGAGATGCCGAGCTTTGGCGTCAGCGTCGCCACGTCGCTGGTGCCGGTGATCTTGATGGCGCTGCGCGCGGTGGCTGAAATGGTGCTGCCGAAGGGCCACAGCCTGCTGCGCTTCGCCGAGTTCTTCGGCGATCCGGTGATGGCGACCCTGATCGCCGTCCTGATCGCCATCTTCACCTTCGGCCTGAACCGCGGCCGCACCATGGATGAAGTGATGGGCACCATCACCGACTCGATTAAAATCATCGCGATGATGCTGTTGATCATCGGCGGTGGCGGCGCCTTTAAACAGGTGCTGGTGGACAGCGGCGTCGAGCAGTACATCGCCGGCCTGATGGAGGGCAGCAACGTTTCGCCGATTCTGATGGCCTGGTCAATCGCCGCCGCGCTGCGTCTGGCGCTGGGTTCCGCCACCGTGGCGGCAATCACCGCCGGCGGCATCGTCGCGCCGCTGATCGCCACCACCGGCGTCAGCCCTGAGCTGATGGTGATTGCGGTCGGCTCCGGCAGCGTCATCTTCTCGCACGTCAACGATCCGGGCTTCTGGCTGTTCAAGGAGTATTTCAACCTGAGCATCATGGAAACCATCAAATCCTGGTCGGTGCTGGAAACCATCATCTCGGTGTGCGGCCTGGTGGGCTGTCTGCTGCTGGCGACGGTCGTATAATCTTTATCCGGCGCCCTGCGGGGCGTCGGCGTTCCAGAGTATCTTTATCAGTTGGGACGCATTTGGCGCGCTTGCGCCAGTTCCCATAGGGGCATGACACAATGAGCAATCCGCAGAATCACGTATTTATCCTGATGGGCGTATCCGGCAGCGGCAAATCCGCCGTAGCCAGCACTGTCGCCCACGAGGCCGAGGCCGCCATGCTGGACGGCGATTATCTGCATCCGCGCGCCAACATCAACAAAATGGCTGCCGGGCACGCGCTGGACGACAACGATCGCGCCCCGTGGCTGGCGGCCTTGAACGACGCCATCTTCGCCATGCAACGCACCAATCCCGTGTCGCTGCTGGTCTGCTCGGCGTTGAAAAAAAGCTATCGTGACCGCCTGCGCGAAGGGAATAGCAACCTGCATTTCCTCTACCTGAAAGGCGACAAGGCGGTGATCGAGGAGCGCCTGAAGCAGCGCAAAGGTCACTTCTTCAAACCGCAGATGCTGGTTTCGCAGTTCGCCACGTTGGAAGAGCCGGGCGAGCAGGAGCCGGATGTGCAAGCGATTGACATCAACCAGCCGCTGGACGGCGTGGTCGCCGATACGCTCGCCTATATTCGCCGCGTTACCGCCCGCTGAGCGCGGGCCGTTGTCGGCGCCGCCAGGCGCCTACAGCTTCATGTAAGCCCGCACGCCGTCCAGGAACATCTGGGTCGACAGCATCACCAGAATCAGCCCCATCAACCGCTCCAGCGCGCTGACGCCTTTGCTGCCCAGCAGGCGCAGGAACAGGTTCGACATCAGCAAAATGGCCGCAGAGAGACCCCAGGCGATCAACAGCGCTGCCACCAGATGGGGCAGCTGATGCGGATACTGGTGCGACAGCAGCATCAGCGCCGCCAGAATCGATGGCCCGGCCACCAGCGGGATCGCCAGCGGCACCAGGAACGGCTCCTCGCCGGCGGACAGCCCGGAGCTGTTCCCCTCCTGCGTGGGGAAAATCATCTTGATGGCGATCAGAAACAGAATGATGCCGCCGGAAATGGAGACGGTTTCGGTACGCAGGTTGAGGAACGCCAGAATTTTCTCGCCGGCGAACAGGAAGATCAGCATCAGCAGCAGGGCGATCAGCAGCTCGCGGATCAGCACCACCCGGCGGCGGCGCGGTTCCAGGTGCTTGAGCACCGACATGAAAATCGGCAGGTTGCCCAGCGGATCCATAATTAAAAACAGCAATACCGTAGCGGAAATCATCTCTGTCATGGTGACCTCGTGATCGGGAAAACGCCTCGGCCTTTTCGGCCGCGTCCTTGCCTATAAGAAGGATTGCTGAGAAATCCTCAGCCATCGAATAAATTCACTTTGCGCCCGCGCCGACATTTTGTAAGGTGAGGAGATATTGCACACAACTCGTTATCACCTACATAAGCCCTTATCCGGGCGGGATACAGATATTATGAAAAACGTTGGTTTCATCGGTTGGCGCGGAATGGTCGGCTCGGTTCTCATGCAACGCATGACGGAAGAGCGCGATTTCGACGCCATTCGCCCGGTCTTTTTCTCCACCTCGCAGCACGGTTCTGCCGCGCCGGCCTTCGGCGGCCAGCAAGGCACGCTGCAGGATGCGTATGACATCGACGCACTGAGCGCGCTCGATATCATTATTACCTGTCAGGGCGGCGATTATACCAACGAAGTCTATCCTAAGCTGCGCGCCAGCGGTTGGCAGGGTTACTGGATCGACGCGGCCTCGTCGCTGCGCATGCAGGACGACGCCATTATCATCCTGGATCCGGTCAACCACGCGGTGATCCAGCAGGGCCTGGACAAAGGCATCAAAACCTTCGTCGGCGGCAACTGCACCGTCAGCCTGATGCTGATGTCCCTCGGCGGCCTGTTCGCCAACGATCTGGTGGAGTGGGCGTCGGTCGCCACCTACCAGGCGGCCTCCGGCGGCGGCGCGCGCCACATGCGCGAACTGTTGACCCAAATGGGTATGCTGCACGCCGACGTGGCGAAAGAGCTACAGGACCCGGCTTCCGCCATTCTGGATATCGAGCGCAAGGTGACCGAAGCCACCCGCAGCGGCAAACTGCCGACCGATAACTTCGGCGTGCCGCTGGCCGGCAGCCTGATCCCATGGATCGACAAGCAGCTCGACAACGGCCAGAGCCGTGAAGAGTGGAAAGGCCAGGCGGAAACCAACAAGATTCTGAATACCGGCAGCGTGATCCCGGTCGATGGCCTGTGCGTGCGCGTCGGCGCGCTGCGCTGCCACAGCCAGGCGTTCACCCTGAAGCTGAAAAAAGACGTGTCGCTGCCAGACATCGAGCAGATGCTGGCGACGCACAACGACTGGGTGCGCGTGATCCCGAACGACCGCGAGCTGACCATGCGCGAACTGACGCCGGCGGCGGTGACCGGCACGCTGAATACGCCGGTCGGCCGTCTGCGCAAGCTGAACATGGGGCCGGAGTACCTGTCGGCGTTCACCGTGGGCGACCAGCTGCTGTGGGGTGCGGCCGAGCCGCTGCGCCGCATGCTGCGCATCCTGTTGTAAACCCGCACTTCCTGGGGGCTGGCTGATTTCAGCCCCCTAAAGCCTTATTTTCCGCCTTTTTGTTCGCCGCGCACCGCGTCGGACAACGTCACCGCAAGCCTCGTTTCACTGGGCTCCACCCCGCATATCGCCTCGTCGGCCGCCGCATTCAGACGCCGCCGGGCTGGCAGTTTTCTTAATGAAGAATTTTCCTGAGCAATGCTGAGCAGTTTTTAACAGACATTGGCTATGCTTAACGCATGGGTGAACACTTTTTCACCATGACTGAAATATTTCAAAAAATAAGCATAAAGAGCGAAATTCAGGTCGGCAGAGTAAAGATTGGTCAATAACCGACCGCAATCACGCTTTAGAGTCCGAATGCATTGCATGATGACCAAAACGGCCAAGGAATAACCAACAAGCCGTGCTTAGATCATGCTGTTAATCTAAGGAAGAAGACTATGCCTGTACTTCCCGATCGTGACGTGATTGATCAGATCATCTCCGGCCATTACGCCGACCCTTTTGCTCTGCTTGGCATGCATGCGACCGATAACGGTCTGCAGGTGCGCGCGCTGCTGCCGGACGCCGGCGCAGTCTGGCTGGTAGAACAGCAAACCGGCCGGCGGCTGGTGCAGCTGAACTGCGACGATCCGCGCGGTTTCTTCAGCGCCGTGGTGCCGCGGCGAAAAAATCCTTTCCGCTATCAGCTGCAGGTCAGCTGGCGCGATCACCAACAGACTGTCGACGATCCCTACCGGTTTGGCCCGCTGCTGCAGGATATCGACAGTTGGCTATTGGCCGAGGGCACGCATTTGCGTCCCTATGAACGGCTGGGCGCCCACCTCGTTACGCTGGATGGCATCGACGGCGTCAGTTTTGCGGTCTGGGCGCCCAACGCCCAGCGCGTCTCGGTGGTGGGGGAGTTCAACTTCTGGGACGGCCGCCGCCATCCGATGCGTCTGCGGCGTGAGAACGGCATTTGGGAGCTGTTCCTGCCCGGCGTGCGGGCCGGCCAGCTGTACAAATATGAAATCGTCGATTGCTACGGCAATACCCAGCTGAAAGCCGATCCTTACGCCTTTGAGGCGCAGATGCGCCCGGATACCGCCTCGCTGGTGGCGCCGCTGCCGGAGGGGGTGCCGTCGACGCCGGCGCGCCGCCGCGCCAACGATTTTGACCAGCCGATCGCCATCTACGAGGTGCATCTTGGCTCATGGCGCCGCCACACCGATAATCACTTCTGGCTTAGCTATGGCGAGCTGGCGGTGCAGCTTATCGACTATGTGAAGGACATGGGATTCACCCATATCGAGCTGTTGCCGATCAACGAGCACCCGTTCGACGGCAGCTGGGGCTATCAGCCGCTGGGGCTGTATGCGCCGACCCGTCGCTTCGGCACGCCGGCCGATTTCAGGGCGTTCGTGGCGGCGGCGCATGAGGCGGGCATCAACGTGATCCTTGACTGGGTGCCGGGGCACTTCCCGAGCGACGCCTACGGCCTGGCGAATTTCGACGGCACCGCGCTGTACGAATACGCCGATCCGCGTGAGGGCTACCACCAGGACTGGAATACGCTGATCTACAACTACGGCCGTCACGAGGTGCGCAACTACCTGGCGGGCAACGCGCTGTATTGGCTGGAGCGTTTCGGTATCGATGCGCTGCGAGTCGATGCGGTGGCGTCGATGATTTATCGCGACTACAGCCGCGCCGACGGCGAGTGGGTGCCGAATTACTACGGTGGCAACGAGAACCTGGAGGCCATCGCCTTCCTGCGTTATACCAACCAAACTATTGGCCAGGCGCAGCCGGGCGCGGTGACGCTGGCGGAGGAGTCCACCGACTATCCCGGCGTCACTCTGCCGCCGGACGCCAACGGCCTGGGGTTCCACTACAAATGGAACCTCGGCTGGATGCACGACACGCTCAATTACATGAAGTGCGATCCGGTGCACCGCAAATATCACCACAACCAGATGACCTTCGGCATGCTGTATGCCTATACCGAGAACTTCGTGTTACCTATCTCGCACGATGAAGTGGTGCACGGCAAAAAATCGGTCCTCGACCGCATGCCGGGCGACGCCTGGCAAAAGTTCGCCAACCTGCGCGCCTATTACGGGTTTATGTGGGCGCATCCGGGCAAAAAGCTGCTGTTTATGGGCTGCGAATTCGCGCAGGGGCGCGAGTGGAATTTCGATACCAGCCTCGACTGGCATTTATTGGAAGGGTTGGATAACTGGCATAACGGCGTGCAGCGGCTGGTGCGCGATCTGAACCACTGCTACCGGCAGCAGGCGCCGCTGTACGAGCGCGACTACCGGCCGGACGGCTTCGAGTGGCTGGTGGTCGACGATCACGATAACTCGGTGTTCGCCTTCGCGCGCTACGATTCGCAGGGCAATGAGCTGATCGCCATCAGCAACTTTACCCCGGTGCCGCGCTACCGCTACCGCATCGGCCTCTCGCGCGCCGGTGACTACCGCGAGATCCTCAATACCGATTCGCACCACTATCACGGCAGCAACGCCGGCAATCAGGGGCGGGTCTCTTCTGAAGCGGTCGGCAGCCACGGCCGCGACTTTTCCATCTGCGTGACGCTGCCGCCGCTGGCGACCATTTATCTGCTGCGGGAGGCGCCATGACGGAGCTGACAGCCGGCCTCGCTGCGCCGCTGGGCGCGCATTACGACGGCGAAGGCATCAACTTTACCCTGTACTCGGCGCACGCCGAGCGGGTGGAGCTGTGCCTGTTCGACGGCCAGCAGCGCGAAGTGCGCCTGCCGCTGCCGGCGCGCAGCGGCGATATCTGGCATGGCTATTTGCCGGGCGGAAGGCCGGGGCAACGTTACGGTTACCGGGTCTACGGCCCGTTTGACCCGGCGAACGGACAGCGTTTCAACCCCAACAAACTGGCGCTCGATCCAGCCGCGCGCGCGGTGGAAGGGCCGGTGGGGGACCACCCGCACCTGCACGGCGGTTACGAGCAGCCGGACCCGCACGACAGCGCAGAGCTAATGCCGAAATGTGTGGTGGTGGACGAACGGTATGACTGGCAGGACGATCGCCCGCCTGCCACGCCCTGGGGCCAGACGGTGATTTATGAAGCGCACGTGCGCGGCCTGACGCTGCTGCACCCGAAGATCCCGCCGGCGCTGCGCGGCAGCTTCGCCGCATTGGGGCACCCGGCGATGATCGCCCACTTCAAACGCCTCGGCATCACCGCGCTGGAACTGCTGCCGGTGCAGCAACATACCTCCGAACCGCGCCTGCAGCGGTTGGGGCTGATCAACTATTGGGGCTATAACGTGCTGGCGCCCTATGCGCCGGACAACCGCTACGCCAGCCTGAGCACCGATGCCACGCCGCTGAACGAATTCCGCGATGCGGTCAAGGCGCTGCACCAAGCCGGCATCGAGGTGATCCTGGACGTGGTGTTTAACCACAGCGCCGAGCTGGATAGGGACGGGCCGATGCTGTCGCTGAGCGGCATCGATAACCTGAGCTACTACTGGCTGACGCCCGAAGGGGACTATGTCAACGACACCGGCTGCGGCAACACGCTGCGGTTGGATCAACCGCAAGGCGTGGCCTGGGTGATGGATTGCCTGCGTTTTTGGGTGCGGGAGTGCCACGTCGACGGCTTCCGTTTCGATCTGGGCAGCGTGCTCGGCCGCACGCCGGAGTTCGATCGCGATGCCCCGCTGTTCCAGGCGATGCTGGCGGACGATGTGCTGTCGCGCTGCAAGCTCATCGCTGAACCCTGGGACGTTGGCCCCGGCGGCTATCAGGTGGGGGCGTTTCCCGGCCGCTTCGGCGAATGGAACGACCATTACCGCGATGACATGCGCCGTTTCTGGCTGCAGAGCGGCGTGTCGCTCGGCCAGTTCGCCCGGCGTTTTGCCGCTTCCAGCGATCTGTATAACCAGCGCGGGCGAGCGCCTTACGCCACCGTCAATATGCTGACCGCCCATGATGGTTTTACCCTGCAAGACGTGGTCAGCTTCAATGAGAAACACAATCAGCCCAACGGCGAGGGCAACCGCGACGGCAGCGATCGCAATTTCAGCAACAACCACGGCGTCGAAGGCCTGGTGGCCGACGACGCCATTGTGCAACGCCGCAGGGCCAGCCAGCGGGCGATGCTCGGTACGCTGTTGCTGTCCCAGGGAACGCCGATGCTGCTGGCCGGCGATGAACAGGGACACAGCCAGCAGGGGAACAACAACGCCTATTGTCAGGACAACGCCACCACCTGGCTCGACTGGGCCACGGCGGACGACGCGCTGACCGATTACGTCGCGGCGCTGATCGCGCTGCGCCGCCAGATCCCCGCGTTGCAACAGGACCGCTGGTGGCAGCAGGACGACGGCAGCGTGCAGTGGCTGAACGCGCAAGGGCAGGCGCTCGACGCGCAGCAGTGGGAACAGGGCGAGCTGCGCATGCAGATCCTGCTGTCGCAGCGCTGGCTGCTGCTGGTCAACGCCACGCCGCAAGCGGTGGAGATGAGGTTGCCGGAAGGCGATTGGCAGATTGTCGCCCCGTTCACTCAGGAAGACTCACGGGCGGTATTGCCCGCCTGGCACCAGGCCGCGCGCTCGCTTTGCGTACTGGTACGGAAATAATAAAAGGAGTCCGCTATGGTTAGGTTTGAAAATAAAGACCCCCTGATGTTGGCGCGCCAGCTGCCGATTAAATCCGTAGCGCTGATCCTGGCCGGCGGCCGCGGCTCGCGCCTGAAAGATTTGACCTCCACCCGCGCCAAGCCCGCCGTCCACTTTGGCGGCAAGTTCCGCATCATCGATTTCGCCCTGTCGAACTGCCTGAACTCCGGCATCCGCCGCATCGGCGTGATCACCCAATACCAGTCGCACACGCTGGTGCAGCACATTCAGCGCGGCTGGTCGTTCCTCAACGAGGAGATGAATGAGTTCGTCGATCTGCTGCCGGCCCAGCAGCGCCTCAGCACCGAGCATTGGTACAAGGGCACCGCCGACGCGGTGTACCAGAACCTGGATATCATCCGCCGCTACGAGGCCGAATACGTGGTGATCCTGGCGGGCGATCACATCTACAAGATGGATTATTCGCGCATGCTGATCGACCACGTCGAGAAGGGCGCTCAGTGCACTGTGGCTTGCCTGCCGGTGCCGCGCAGCGAGGCCGGTGAATTCGGCGTGATGAAGGTGGATGAAAGCGATCGCATCATCGAGTTTCTGGAAAAACCCACCGATCCGCCGGCGATGCCGGGCAACCCGGATATGTCGCTGGCCAGCATGGGCATCTATATTTTTAATGCCGCCTACCTGTTCCAGCTATTGGAGGAGGATATGTCGACCCCCGGCTCCAGCCACGACTTCGGCAAGGATCTGATCCCGAAAATCACCGCGCAGCAGGCGGCGTGGGCACATCCGTTTACCTTATCCTGCGTGACGTCCAACCCCGACTTGCCGCCTTACTGGCGCGACGTGGGCACGCTGGACGCCTACTGGCGCGCCAACCTCGATCTGGCGTCGGTAACGCCGGAGCTGGATATGTACGACCGCGCCTGGCCGATCCGCACCCACATGGAGCCGCTGCCGCCGGCCAAGTTCGTGCAGGATCGCTCCGGCAGCCACGGCATGACCATGAACTCGCTGGTGTCCGGTGGCTGTATCGTCTCGGGCTCGGTGGTGGTGCATTCGGTGCTGTTCCCGCGCGTGCGAGTGAACTCGTTTTGCACCATCGACTCTACCGTATTGTTGCCGGACGTGAACGTCGGCCGTTCCTGCCGCCTGCGGCGCTGCATCATCGACCGCGCCTGCCATATTCCGGAGGGCATGGTGATCGGGGAAAACGCCGATGAGGACAGCAAGCGTTTCTATCGCTCGGAAGGCGGCATCGTGCTGGTGACGCGCGAAATGTTGTCAAAATTGTGAGTTAACGTGGGCGGCAGAACGATAGCCTGCCGCCCGATGAACGGTTCGATGGCTTGCGCAACGCGGCACACATAACAGCGGCAAGCCTGCTTTATTTCTTATCTAGAGGCCTTCGGCCGACTTTCAGGAGTGATAATGCAGGTCTTACACGTATGTTCTGAAATGTTCCCCCTGCTGAAAACGGGCGGACTCGCAGACGTGGTTGGCGCACTGCCGGCGGCGCAAATCGCCGAAGGCGCCGATGTTCGGGTGCTATTGCCCGCTTTCCCTGACGTACGCAACGGCATTCCGGACACCGTGCTGGTGGCGGAAATCGATTCGTTCGCCGGCCGGGTGGGCCTGCGTTACGGCACCTATCATGGCGTGGGCATTTACCTGATCGATGCGCCCTGGCTGTATGACCGGCCGGGCAGCCCGTACCACGATCAGTCCATGTACGCCTACCCCGACAACCACCGGCGCTTTGCGCTGCTGGGCTGGATGGCCTGCGAGCTGGCCAAGGGGCTGGATCGCTACTGGCGCCCGCAGCTGGTGCACGCCCACGACTGGCACGCCGGTCTCAGCTGCGCCTATCTGGCCGCCAACGGCCACCCGGCGCGTTCGGTGTTCACGGTGCACAACCTGGCCTACCAGGGGCTGTTCTCCGCCCATCACGTGACCGAGCTGTGGCTGCCGGCGTCGTTTTACAGCGTCTATGGCCTGGAGTTCTACGGCCAGATGTCGTTCCTCAAGGCCGGGTTGTTTTATGCCGACCACGTGACCGCCGTCAGCCCGACCTATGCGCGCGAGATCACCCGGCCGGAGTTCGGCTACGGCATGGAGGGGCTGCTGCAGGAGCGGCAGCGGCAGGGCAGGCTGAGCGGCATCCTCAACGGCGTGGACGACAAGATTTGGGATCCGGCCCACGACCCGCGGCTGAGCGCCCGCTATGACGCCGACGATCTGAAAAGCAAGGTCAAAAACAAGCTGCATCTGCAAAAGGCCATGGGGCTGAAGGTGGACGAATCGCTGCCGGTGTTCGCGGTGGTGAGCCGATTGACCAGCCAGAAAGGCCTCGATCTGGTGCTGCAGGCGTTGCCCGAATTGCTGGCGCAGGGCGGGCAGTTGGCGCTGCTGGGCGCCGGCGACGCGGTGCTGCAGCAGGCGTTTCTGGCCGCCGCCGCCGACTACCCTGAGCAGGTCGGCGTGCAGATCGGTTATCACGAATCCTTCTCCCACCGCATCATCGGCGGCGCCGACGTCATTCTGGTGCCGAGCCGCTTCGAGCCCTGCGGCCTGACGCAGCTCTACGGCCTGAAATACGGCACGCTGCCGCTGGTGCGCCGTACCGGCGGGCTGGCGGACACGGTGGTGGACTGCGCCCTAGAGAACCTGGCCGACGGCACCGCCAGCGGATTTGTGTTCGACGATTGCGACGCCGTCGCGCTGGGCAACGCCATCCGCCGCGCCATGGTGCTGTGGAGCCGGCCGAAACACTGGCGCCACGTTCAGCGTCACGCCATGAGCGTGGACTTCGGCTGGCCGGTGGCGGCGAAAGAGTATTTATCGCTTTATCAACGCTTGTAGCCCGCGTTTCGCGTCTCGGGTTGACGCACGGCGGGCAGCCGTAAGGGTAGATTGTCGGGGCGCGGCGTACCGCGTCCATGTTCAGCGGAGCCCGCTATTCCGCGGCGAATGGCGGGGCTCCCTACAAGGGATTAAAAAGCCATGACTTCACCGTTTAGTTACACCTCACCTACGGTCAGTGTGGAAGCGCTGAAACACTCCATCGCCTATAAGCTGATGTTTATCGTCGGCAAGGATCCGGCTATCGCCAACCGGCACGATTGGCTGAACGCCGTGCTGTTCGCGGTGCGCGATCGCATGGTGGAGCGCTGGCTGCGTTCCAACCGCGCCCAGCTGTCTCAAGACGTGCGGCAGGTGTATTACCTGTCGATGGAGTTCCTGATCGGCCGCACCCTGTCTAACGCGCTGCTGTCGATGGGCATCTATCAGGATATCGACAATGCGCTGAATGAGATGGGGCTGAACCTGGCGGAGCTGCTGGAGGAAGAGAACGACCCCGGGCTCGGTAACGGCGGTCTGGGCCGGCTGGCGGCCTGCTTCCTCGACTCGCTGGCCACGCTGGCGCTGCCGGGGCGCGGCTACGGCATTCGCTATGAATACGGCATGTTCAAGCAGAACATCGTCAACGGCCAACAGATGGAATCGCCGGACTACTGGCTGGAGTACGGCAATCCGTGGGAGTTTCCGCGCCATAACACCCGCTACAAGGTGCGCTTCGGCGGCCGCGTGCAGCAGGAGGGCGCCAAGGCGCGTTGGCTGGAGACCGAAGAGGTCGTGGCCATCGCCTACGATCAGGTGATCCCCGGTTTTGACACCGACGCCACCAACACGCTGCGGTTATGGGGCGCGCAGGCCAGTAACGAGATCAACCTCGGCAAGTTCAACCAGGGCGATTACTTCGCGGCGGTGGAAGATAAAAACCATTCGGAGAACGTGTCGCGCGTGCTGTATCCGGACGATTCGACCTCCTCCGGGCGCGAACTGCGGCTGCGGCAGGAGTATTTTCTGGTGTCGGCCACGGTGCAGGATATCCTCAATCGCCATTGGCTGATGCACAAAACCTTCGACAACCTGGCGGACAAAATCGCCATTCACCTCAACGACACCCACCCGGTCTTGTCGATTCCCGAGCTGATGCACCGGCTGATCGACGAGCACAAATTCAAGTGGCTCGACGCCTGGGAAGTGGTGGAGCAGGTGTTCTCTTACACCAACCACACGCTGATGAGCGAGGCGCTGGAAACCTGGCCGCTGGACATGATAGGCCGCATCTTGCCGCGCCACCTGCAGCTGATTTTCGAAATCAACGATCACTTCCTCAAGATGGTGCAGGAAGTGGCGCCGGGCGACAACGATCTGCTGGCGCGGGTCTCGATCATCGACGAAACCAACGGCCGCCGGGTGCGCATGGCGTGGCTGGCGGTGGTGGCCAGCCACAAGGTCAACGGCGTTTCCGCTCTGCATTCCGAACTGATGGTGCAGTCGTTGTTCGCCGACTTCGCCCGGCTGTTCCCGACTCGTTTCTGCAACAAAACCAACGGGGTAACGCCGCGTCGTTGGCTGGCGCTGGCCAACCCGCCGCTGGCGGCGGTGCTGGACGACTGCATCGGCCAAACCTGGCGAACCGATCTCAGCCAGCTGAGCGAGATCCAGGCCAATATCGACTACCCGAGCTTCCTGCAGGCGGTACAGCGCGCCAAGCGGCAGAACAAGGAGCGGCTGGCGCTGTATATCGCCAAAACGCTCAACGTGGTGGTTAACCCGGATGCGTTGTTCGACGTGCAGATCAAGCGCATCCACGAGTACAAACGGCAGCTGCTCAACGTGCTGCACGTCATCACGCTGTATAACCGTTTGCTGGACGATCCGGAGATCGAGCGCGTGCCGCGGGTGGTGATCTTCGCCGGCAAGGCGGCCTCGGCCTACTATGCCGCCAAGCAGATCATCCGCTTGATCAACGACGTGGCCAAAGTGATCAACAACGATCCGCGCGTGCATACCCAACTGAAGGTGGTGTTCATTCCGAACTACGGCGTCAGCCTGGCGCAGATCATCATCCCGGCGGCGGATCTGTCCGAACAGATCTCGCTGGCGGGCACCGAGGCCTCGGGCACCAGCAATATGAAGTTCGCGCTGAACGGCGCGCTGACCATCGGCACGCTGGACGGCGCCAACGTCGAGATGCGCGAGCATGTGGGGGAGGAGAACATCTTTATCTTCGGCAATACCGCCGAGCAGGTCGAGGAGCTGCGCCGCAACGGTTACAACCCGCGCCAGTACTATGAGCAAGACCCGGAGCTGCATCAGGCGCTGACGCAGATCGCTACCGGCGTGTTCAGCCCGGAAGAGCCGAAACGCTATGGCAATCTGTTCGACTCGCTGGTCAACCTCGGCGACCACTATCAGCTGTTGGCGGATTACCGCAGCTATGTGGACACGCAGGACAAGGTGGACGAGGTCTATCTCAATCAGGACGAATGGACGCGGCGTGCGGTGCTGAACATCGCCAACATGGGCTACTTCTCCTCCGATCGCACCATTCAGGAATACGCGGACGAAATCTGGCACATTCAGCCGGTGAAGCTGTAAAGCGGGACAGGAAAAAAGCAAAGGGCCGGATAACCGGCCCTTTTTCGTTACGCTGCGGCTCAGGAAGCCAGAGACAGCGCTTTCGTTTTCGCGTGTTCTGCCAGCCAGGCTTTCACTCGCGCCTGCTGCGCCTCGTCCAGCCACATACCCAGCTTGGTACGGCGCCAGATGGCGTCGGCCAGTTCTACGACCCACTCTTTCTCGGTCAGGTAGCGCAGCTCGGCTTCATACAGACCGTGGCCGAAATCTTCGCCCAGATCGGCGAGGCCGTTGGCGCCGGCCAGGATCAGCTCGCTCTGGCTGCCGTAGGTGCGGGCATAGCGGCGCGCGAGAGCTTCCGGCAACCAGCCGTGCGCACGGCGCAGTTTGGCCGCGTAGCCGTCGCGGTCGCCGTCGATGTCACCGCCCGGCAGCGTGGCGTTTTTGGTCCATGCCGGGCCGCAGCCTGGGTAGTAGTGGGCCAGTTTTTCCATCGCATGCTCGGCCAGCTTGCGGTAGGTGGTCAGCTTGCCGCCGAAGACCGACAGCAGCGGCGCTTTGCCCTGCTCATCGTGCACGTCCAGCGTGTAATCGCGGGTGATCGCCTGCGGTGAATCGGACTCGTCGTCGCACAGCGGACGCACGCCGGAGTAAGTCCAGACGATGTCGTCGCGGCCCAGCTGCTTCTTGAAGTGATCGTTGTACACTTTCAGCAGATAAGCGATTTCGTTCTCGTCGATCTTCACGTCCTTCGGATCGCCTTTGTACTCCACGTCGGTGGTGCCGATGATGGAGAACTCGTCATTCCACGGGATCACGAACACGATGCGGTGGTCTTCGTTCTGCAGAATGTAAGACTGCGGCTGATCGTGCACGCGCGGCACCACGATGTGGCTGCCTTTGATCAGACGGATGCCGTAAGGCGATTTCAGCTTCAGGCCGTCGTCGAAGAAGTTTTTCACCCACGGGCCGGTGGCGTTCACCAGGCCTTTGGCGCGCCAGGTGAAGGTTTTGCCGCTGTCGATATCGACCGCTTCCACCATCCACAGGCCGTTTTCACGCCATGCGCGGGTCACTTTGGTGCGGGTGCGCACTTCGCCGCCGCGTTTTTCCACTTCCTGCGCGTTCAGCACCACCAGGCGAGCATCGTCAACCCAGCAGTCGGAATATTCGAAACCGCGCTTCAGTTCAGGCTTCAGCACCGACTCTGGTCCAAAGCGCAACCCCTTGCTGCCCGGCAGGCTGGTGCGTTTGCCCAAGTGATCGTACAGGAACAGGCCGATACGGATCATCCAGGCCGGACGCAGGTGCGGCTGGTGCGGCAGGCGGAAACGCATCGGGAACGCGATGTGCGGTGCCAGCTTCAGCAGCACTTCACGCTCGGCCAGCGCTTCGCTCACCAGACGGAATTCGTAGTGTTCCAGGTAGCGCAGGCCACCGTGGATCAGTTTGGAACTGGCGGAAGACGTAGCACAGGCCAAGTCTTGCGCTTCCAGTAGCAGTACCGACAGCCCGCGCCCGGCAGCATCCGCCGCGATGCCGGCACCGTTGATGCCGCCACCGATAACGATCAAGTCTTTGGTTTCCACGTCATCTTCCTCCAGATGTTCGAAATAGCTCTTTCATGTTCGTTTTCGCTCATGATTGTAATCAAAAACCAACAAGCAAGCCAAGACTTAACCAAACAAAAACATTTAGGCGTGATAGAGGTAACAGTTTGGTGATGATAGTCACATAAATGATGTGGATATGGCGCGAGCGCGCAAACGGCTGTCGATGAAGAGGGCGGGGAGTAGGAAACGGGGCGGCGGCGCGCCCCGCAGGTTAACAGCGGATCAGCACAGCTCCAGTTGCACGTCGTACTGCTCGATGATTTTCATCACGCTCGGCGGCGGCAGCTGGTCGGTAAACAGGTAGTCGATCAGGTTCATGTTGCCCAGGTTGACCATGGCGTTGCGGCCGAATTTAGAGTGGTCGGTGACCAGCATCACGCAGCGGGAATTTTCGATAATCGCGCGTTTGGTGCGCACTTCGTGATAGTCGAATTCGAGCAGCGAGCCGTCCATATCGATGCCGCTGATGCCGAGAATGCCGTAATCGAGGCGGAATTGAGAGATAAAGTCCAGGGTGGCTTCGCCCATGATGCCGCCGTCACGGGTGCGCACTTCGCCGCCGGCCAGGATCAGGCGGAAGTCTTCCTTGGCGGTCAGCAGGGTGGCGACGTTGAGGTTGTTGGTGACCACGCGCAGGTTCTTGTGGTTCATCAGCGCATGGGCCACCGCTTCCGGCGTGGTGCCGATATCGATGAACAGCGTGGCGCCGTCCGGGATCTGGCTGGCGACGCGCTGCGCGATGCGGGCTTTCTCTTCCGACCACATCACCTTGCGATCGTTATAGGCAGCGTTGACCGAGCTGGAAGGCAGCGCCGCGCCGCCGTGGTGACGCTGGATCTTGTTCTGGTCGGCCAGGTCATTCAAATCGCGGCGAATCGTTTGCGGGCTGACGTCAAAATGTTCCACCAGCTCTTCCGTGCTGACGTAACCCTGCAGGCGCACCAGCTCGATAATTGCGTCATGACGCTGTGTTTGCTTCACGATAATCCCCTAAAACGCCCGCCATGCCCGCTGGGCACAGCTCCCGGCTGTTATTGTTCGTTGTGTGCGCGATGACGCGTATCCCAAAATGCCATCAATAACCCTAACACTAAACCGGCTACGTGTGCCGCGTTGGCGATCGACATTCCTAAAATATCGAAATATCCGGCCACCAGCCACAGCACCGAGAACACCATCAGGCCGCGCGGCAGCATCAGGCCGCGCTCCGGCGCCCGTTCGCCCGACAGCCACACATAGCCCATCAGCGCATAGACCACGCCCGACAGCCCGCCGAACAGCGCGCCGCTGAACAGCGATTGTGCCCAGCCGCTGAAGAAGGCCGACACCACCGCCAGCACGAACAGCTTACCGGCGCCGAGGCGTTTTTCCATCTGGCCGCCGAGATACCACCACCACATCAGGTTAAACAGAATATGCAGCAGGGAGAAGTGCAGGAACGCATGGCTGACCCAGCGCCACAGCTGCGTGTATTGGCTGCTGTCTTGCGGCCAGGAGAGCCAGTACATCACGGTATCGTCACCCAGCACCTGCATCAGGATGTAGACCGCGATGCACAGTACCATCACGCCGAGCGTCAGCGGCCCGGCCTTGCTGCGCAGGGTGTGCAGGTAGGATTCGCTCTGATAGTGCAGGCCGGCGTCGGTATGGCCGGTCTGCCAACTGGCGGCCTGATAACGGCGGTTGAGCGGATCGACCAGAAACTGCTGCAGCTCGTGTTGCACCTGCTCGAGGTGGCTGTCGTCGGCCAGCCAGATTTCCGCCGCCTCGCCGCTGTTGCGCAGCTCAAGCCGGATGCCCTGGGTCGCCATATAGTCGACAAAGGCCAGCGCCAAGCGCGGGTTGGATATGGCGATTACTCTAACCATTGCTCTTCCGTCGTAAGTGAATGATTTTGGCCGCGGCTTGCTCGCCGATGACCCTGACGGCCGATTATAACGTCGAAATCCTGAGCGCTGGCAAACGGATCTGCGAAAAACCCGCGAAAACGCGCATAAAATCGAAGGGAAAGCCCGCCGATGCGCAGCGGGCGGCGGGGATCAGGCAGAGGTTTCCACGTCTTGCGGGTACTGGCGGGCCCAGGCTTCGAAACCGCCGTCGATGCTGTAGACCGCGTCGAACCCCTGGTGCAGCAGGTATTGCGCCGCGCTGCGGCTGCTGTTGCCGTGGTAGCACATCACCATCACCGGCCGCTCGAAGTCGTTTTGCTGCATAAAGGCCGACAGGGTGGCGTTGGTGAGGTGAAAGGCGCCCGGCGTATGCCCGGCTTCAAAACTTTGCGGATCGCGGATGTCGACCAGGGCGGCGCTGCCCTCTTTCCAGCGGGTGTACGCCTGCTCAACGTTGATCGCTTCGAACTGTTCCATACTGCTGACTGCCTCGTTATTGGGGGACGCCGCTATTGTAACCAACTCGGCGGCGTTTAAGACCAGAGGGATATCAGGGTTTTTACGCGCCGTACCCCATCATCTTCAGCAGCTGCTGCGCCTGCTGCACCGCCTCCTGGCGATGGGCCACGCCGAGCTTCTGGTACAGGTTGCGGATGTGCGTCTTGATGGTGGTGGCCGCCACGTCCAGCTCGCCGGCGATCTGGTCGTTGCTGTAACCGGAATAGATCAGCCCCAGCACCTGCCATTCGCGCTGGGTGAGCGGGCTGGTGCGGATCAGCTCCGGCACCTGCGGGTGGGTCAGCAGCTTATCGACGAAGTTCTCGTCAAAATGCGCGAACTTGTGTCGATGATGCTGGTTGATGTCGCGCAGGATACGCTGGGCGCGATGCTGCTCCAGCTCCGGCAGCGTGTTGAGCTGGATCAGCTGGCGCAGCTGCTGTGCCATCGCTTCGCCTTCGATGACGAAATGGCTGATAAAGCCGGTGCGGTTAGCCAGCGACAGCGCTTCGATCAGCGCCTGCTGCGCTTCGCCCTTGCGCTCCTGCAGCCAGTACAGCTGGTTGCTGAGCAGCAGATTGCGGTTGAGATCGCTCACCAGCCGCAGGCGGCGGGCATTTTCGTTCAGTTCATCCAGCACTACGCCGGCCTCGTCATACTGGCCGAGCAGGATCTGCACCCGCGCGATGTTGCGCCATTGGCCCTGTGTGAAGTGGTTGTCCGCCATGCCGGGTTTTTCGGTATGGCGCAGCCACTGGGCGGCGGCGGCGGTATCGCCGGTCATCTGCCAGTGGATCACCCGCGATTTGTCGGTGTTGGTCAGCCAGTCGCGATGGTAGTGGGCGCCGTGCAGCAGGGCTTCGCACCGCTGCAGGTGGGTATTGGCGTTGTCCAGATCGCCGCGCGCCAGCGAGCATTTTGCTAACATGGCGATGCACTGCAGCTGCTGTTGCGGTTGGTAGTTCGCCAGAATTTTCAGCCCGGTGCGCGCCGCGTCTTCCGCTTCGTCCAGCCGCGACCACGACCACAGGATCTGCGCGCGAATGCGCAGCAGGAATTCGTGCATCGGCAGCTGTTCCAGGTGCTGTTCGCGGATCAGTTCGAAGGCCTTATCCTGGGTTTCGTAAGCGGCCTGCAGGTAGCCTTGGGCGATAAGAATTTCGCTCTGCTGCAGCAGCGCCCAGAGCGCGTAATGGTTGGCCTGATGACGACGCGCCATCTGTTCGGTTTGCTGCATCATCGGCAGCGCGCGCGCCAGCTCGCCCTTGCAGTGGTGCACTTCGCCGGTCACCGAGGTGGCGACGATGCGGCTGTAGTAGCTGGACAGCGGCAGGAATTTCAACGCTTCGGTCGCCAGCCGCTCGGCTTCTTCCGGTTTGCCGGCGTTGATCGCCACCTGGGCGCGCAGGGCGTCGAACTCGGCGTGCAGCGTTTGGTCTATCTCGATTTTCTGCTCGCGCATGGTGCGCTCGGCGCGCTCCAGCAGGGTATTGACCTCGCTGTAGCGGTGCTGGCTCTGCGCCAGCCAGGCCTGCAGCAGCGCCAGCTTGGGGTTTTGGATCAGGCGCTCATACGGCAGCGCGTTGAGGCACTCCTCCAGCAAGGCCAGTTCGCTGTGGTGGAACAGCGACCAGGCGTGTTGCAGCAGGATGTCGCGCAGCATGCTGACGTCGCTGGCCGCCAACGCGTGGTGAATGGCCTCCGCCGGATACCCCAGCGCCAGCCAGCCCTCGGCGGCGGCGCGGTGCAACCCCGGCAGCTCCAGCGCCAGTTCCCACTGGCAACGCTGGCGCAGGAAAGAGGCGAACAGCGGGTGGAAGTTGAACCATTCTCCGGTGTCGTCCATGCGGTGGATAAACAGCCCCTGGCGCTCCAGCTCCTCCAGCCGCTGCTGGCCGTTGTCTTCGCCGGTCAGTCGCACGATCAGCGCATCGTTCATCGAACGCAGCACCGAACAGCGCAGAAGGAAAGCGCGCGCATCGGCATCGACGTGGTCCAGCACTTCGTCTACCAGGTAGTCGGACAGGTGACTGGCGTTCAGCCCCGCCAGGCGCTTGGCCGACAGCTGAGCCGACGAGGCGGACTGGCGGGCCGACAGCGCGATCAGCTGCAGCGCGGTGGCCCAGCCTTCGACTTCGTCGCACAGGCGGCTGCTGTCCTGCTGTTCCATCGGCGCCGCCAGGCGGCAGTCGAAGAACTGTTTGGCTTCCTGGTGGGTGAATGCCAGCTGCTGCGTGCCCATTTCCAGCAGCTGATCGCGCACCCGCAAATTGGCGATGCCGAGCGGCGGCAGGGTGCGTGAGAGCAGGATCAGCGTCAGGTTTTCCGGCTGATGGCGCAGGAAGAAGCGCATGGCTTCGTGGATGGCGTCGTTGGTGATCAGGTGGTAGTCGTCGATCACCAGGTACAGCGGCTGGTGCCAGTCGGCCAGCTCGATAAACAGCTGGGCGAACAACGCCGACAGGCTGGCGTACTGGTGTTTCTGGCTCAGCACCTCGCTCTTGACGCAGCGGCCGCCGCTGGCCTGCTGCAGCGCGGCGATCAGGTAGCTGGCGAAGCGCTCCGGCTGATTGTCGCTCTCATCCAGCGAATACCAGCCCAGATCGGCCTTGCCGGCCGCCCATTGGGCGATCAGCGTGGTTTTCCCGTATCCCGCCGGGCAATTGACCAGTGTCAGGCGATAGTTGCCCGCGCTGGCCAGTTTGGCCAGCAGGCGATCGCGGATCACGGTATTTTGCAGCCGTACCGGGCGGCTCAGTTTTGATGGGATCAGCATAGTATTCCAGGGTATAAATCGCGGTTCCCGCCGGGATTGGAGTGGCGCTAATTATTTTATGGTTCGTAATTAATAGCTCCCCCTAACTTCTGCCAACCCTAAACGTATTGCAACAAGCTTCCGCATCGGCTTGGAGTTAAGTTGCTATTGATCACACTTTTTTACGTTTGGCGCCGGCGCGCGGCGATGCGGTCGCGGATCGCATTTCCGGCCATGGACAAAACTTCAGCAGCGCGAATACTTGTGCTAACGTCATGGTTAACGTTCTCAGTGCTCGCCGCACGCGTTGGCGGGCTTTTTTGCATCGTTGCAAGGGAGTCAAACAGTGCCTGAGATCACAATTCCAGCTACGCCCCAATCCTCCTCCCCAGCTAATCCCCAGGCGGGATGATGCCGTCAGGCTTTCTCACCGGCACGATAGCGGCAATTTGACCCACTTACTGGATAGAGAGTTTTCCTTATGTCACAGCCTACGCTCAAGAAGGATGCTTTTCTGGCGGCGCTCGCCCGTCAGTGGCAACGGTTCGGCCTCAGTTCCGCACAGCAGATGACGCAACATCAATGGTGGGAAGCCGTCAGTGCGGCGCTGGCCGAGCAGCTGGCCGCACAGCCGGCGCCGCGCAAAAGCGCCAAACCGCTGCGCCACGTGAACTACATCTCGATGGAGTTTCTGATCGGCCGGCTGACGGCGAACAACCTGATCAACCTGGGCTGGTACGACACCGTCGAGCATGCGCTGGCCGAGCAGAACGTCAAGCTGGCGGATTTGCTGGAGCAGGAAACCGATCCGGCGCTGGGCAACGGCGGGCTGGGGCGTCTGGCGGCCTGTTTCCTCGACTCGATGGCAACGGTGGAGCAACCGGCCACCGGCTATGGGCTGAATTACCAGTACGGGCTGTTCCGCCAGTCGTTCCGCGAAGGGCAACAGCAAGAGGCGCCGGATAACTGGCAACGCGAGAGCTATCCGTGGTTCCGCCACAACGCCGCGCTGGCGGTGGACGTGGGCATCGGCGGCAAGCTGGAAAAGCAGGCCGACGGCCGCGAACGGTGGCGCCCGGCCTTCACCCTGCGCGGCGAAGCCTGGGATCTGCCGGTGCTGGGGTATCGCAACGGCGTGGCGCAGCCGCTGCGCCTGTGGCAGGCGACCCATCAGCATCCGTTCAACCTGAGCGATTTCAACGACGGCAAATTCTTGCAGGCGGAGAAGCAGGGCGTAGAAGCCGACAAGCTGACCAAGGTGCTTTACCCGAACGACAACCATCAGGCCGGCAAGCGCCTGCGCCTGATGCAGCAGTATTTCCAGTGCGCCTGCTCGGTGGCGGACATTTTGCGCAAGCACCATCAGGCCGGCCGCAAGATTGAAGAGCTGCCGAAGTACGAAGTGATCCAGCTGAACGACACCCACCCGACCATCGCCATTCCGGAAATGCTGCGCATTCTGCTGGACGAGCACCAGCTGGAGTGGGAGGCGGCCTGGGCGATCACCAGCAACACCTTCGCCTATACCAACCACACCCTGATGCCGGAAGCGCTGGAGTGCTGGGATGAAAAACTGGTGCGCAGCCTGCTGCCGCGCCATTTCTCCATCATCAAACAGATCAACGCCAGGTTTAAAAAATTGGTGGATAAGCACTGGCCGGGCGACGAGGCGGTGTGGGCCAAACTGGCGGTGCACCACAACAAGCAGGTGCGCATGGCCAACCTGTGCGTGGTCAGTGGCTTTGCGGTCAATGGCGTGGCGCAGCTGCATTCGGATCTGGTGGTGAAAGATCTGTTCCCGGAATATCACCAGCTGTGGCCGAACAAATTCCATAACGTCACCAACGGCATCACGCCGCGCCGCTGGCTGAAACAGTGCAACCCGGCGCTGTCGGGCCTGATCGACGAGACGCTGAAGGTGGAGTGGGCGAGCGATCTCGACGCGCTGCGCGGGCTGGAAAAATTCGCCGACGACGCGGCGTTCCGCCAGCGTTATCAGCAGATCAAACGCGACAACAAGGTGGCGCTGGCCCATTACGTACACGGCGTAATGGGGCTGACACTTGACCCGGACGCGATCTTCGACGTGCAGATCAAGCGTCTGCACGAGTACAAACGCCAGCACCTGAACCTGCTGCACATCCTGTCGCTGTATCGTCAGCTGCGCGACAACCCCAACCTGGACATCGTGCCGCGCGTCTTCCTGTTCGGCGCCAAGGCGGCGCCGGGCTACTACCTGGCGAAGAACATCATCTACGCCATCAATCAGGCGGCCGAGAAGATCAATAACGATCCGTTGGTGAAAGATCGCCTGAAAGTGGCGTTCATCCCTGACTACCGCGTGTCGGTGGCCGAACTGATGATCCCGGCGGCGGATATCTCCGAACAGATCTCCACCGCCGGCAAAGAGGCCTCCGGCACCGGCAACATGAAGCTGGCGTTGAACGGCGCGCTGACGGTCGGCACGCTGGACGGCGCCAACGTCGAAATCGCCGAGCAGGTGGGCGAAGACAATATCTTTATCTTCGGCAATACCGTGGAGCAGGTGAAGGCGATAGTGGCGAAGGGTTACGATCCGCTCAGCTACCGCAAGAAAGACAAGCACCTGAAGGCGATTCTGGACGAGCTGGCGAGCGGCACCTTCAGCCACGGCGACAAGCACGCGTTCGACATGATGCTGCACAGCCTGCTGGAAGGCGGCGATCCCTACCTGGTGCTGGCGGACTTTGCCTCGTACTGCCAGGCGCAGCGCCGGGTCGACGAGCTGTATCGCGATCGGGACGAATGGACGCGGCGGACTATCCTTAACACCGCGCGCGTCGGCATGTTCAGCTCGGATCGCTCGATCCGCGATTACCAGCAGCGTATCTGGCAAGCCAAACGTTAAGGAGAGCGAATGGATCGCAAGCGTATCGATCAGGCGGCAGCGCAGGCGGGGATCGCCGCCGATTTCATCAATGCCCACGGCAAGCGGCAGGCGATTGAACCGCAGACCAAGCGCAAGCTGCTGGCGGCCATGAACCGAACCGATGCCGAGCAGGAAGGAGCGGCGCCGCCGTTACCGGCGGTCAAGGTGTTCTATCAGGGCGCGCCGCTGGCGCTGACCCCGGCGGGTGAAGGCGAGTACCTGTGGGCGTTGCAACGTGAAGACGGCGAATGCCTGCAGGGGCGCATCGGCGCGCGCAAGACCCTGACGCTGCCCGGCGATCTGCCGGTGGGTTACCACCAATTGACGCTGAGCCAGGGCGAGCAGCAGTGGCCATGCCGCGTGATCGTCGCGCCGAGACGCTGCTTCGAGCCGGACGCCTTGCTGACCGGTAAGAAGCTGTGGGGCGCTTGCGTTCAGCTGTATACGTTGCGCTCCGATCGCAACTGGGGCATCGGCGATTTCGGCGATCTGCGTCTGATGGTGGAGCAGGTCGGGGAGCGCGGCGGCGCCTTCGTTGGCCTCAACCCGATCCATGCGCTGTATCCGGCTAATCCGGAGAGCGCCAGCCCTTACAGCCCCTCGTCGCGCCGCTGGCTGAATCTGGCGTATATCGACGTCAACGCGGTGGAGGATTTCCAGCGCAGCGACGCGGCACAGCGCTGGTGGCAGAAGCCGGCGACGCAGAAGCAGCTGGCCAAGGCGCGCGCCGCGGAGTGGGTGGATTACACCGCCGTGATGCAGCTGAAGCTGGCGGCGCTGAAGCTGGCGTTCCCGCTGTTTCAGGCGCGCCAGCCGAACGACGCGCAGCGTCAGGCGTTCGAGCTGTTTGTGGCTGAGGGCGGCGACAGCCTGTATCAGCAGGCGGCGTTTGATGCGCTGCACGCCCATCTGGCGGCCAAAGACGCCAGCCAGTGGGGCTGGCCGGCCTGGCCCGAACGTTATCGGCAGGGGCAGAGCGAAGCGGTGCGGCAGTTCTGCGCTGAACATCAGGACGCGGTTCGCTTTTACCTGTGGCTGCAATGGTTGGCGGGCACGCAGTTCGCGCAGTGTTTTGACCAGAGTCAACAGCAGCAGATGCCGATTGGCCTGTATCGCGATCTGGCGGTCGGGGTGGCGGAAGGCGGGGCGGAAACCTGGTGTGACCGTGAGCTGTACTGCCTGAAAGCGTCGGTCGGGGCGCCGCCGGATATTCTGGGGCCGCTGGGGCAAAACTGGGGCCTGCCGCCGATGGATCCGCACGTGATGGCGGCGCGCGGGTATCAGCCGTTCATCGATCTTTTGCGCGCCAACATGACCAGCTGCGGCGCGCTGCGCATCGATCACGTCATGGCGCTGTTGCGGCTGTGGTGGATCCCGTATGGCGAAACCGCCGATCGCGGCGCCTACGTCAAATACCCGGTGGACGATCTGCTGGCGGTGCTGGCGCTGGAAAGCCAGCGCCACCGCTGCATGGTGATCGGTGAGGATCTCGGCACGGTGCCGGTGGAAATCGTCGGCAAGCTGCGCGACAGCGGCGTCTATTCCTACAAAGTGCTCTATTTCGAAAGCGACGGCGAACACCATTTCCGCGCGCCGCAGGCCTATCCGGTGCAGGCGATGGCGACCATCACTACCCACGATCTGCCGACGCTGCGCGGCTACTGGCAAAGCGACGACCTGACGCTCGGCAACCGGCTGGGTCTTTACCCGGACGCGGAAATCCTGCGGACGCTGTTCGCCGATCGGGAACGCGCCAAGCAGGGATTGCTGGACGGATTGCATCGCTATGGCTGCGTGCCGCAGAAGGTGGGCAAGAAGGCGACGCTGCTCGGCATGAGCCCGCTGCTCAACCGCGGCCTGCAGCGTTATGTCGCCGACAGCGCCAGCGCCTTGCTCGGCCTGCAGCCGGAAGACTGGCTGGATATGGCCGATCCGGTCAATATTCCCGGTACCAGCGATCAGTACCCTAACTGGCGGCGCAAGCTGACCCAGACGCTGGAGGAGATGTTTGCCGACCCGCACATAAACCGCTTACTGAAGGATTTGGACAAGCGGCGCCGCAAGGTGTCGGTGGGGTGAAAACGACAATGCCGGAACGGATTCCCCCTTCCGGCATTGTGTTCTCTACCGCGGCGCGAGCGCCGGAGATTAGTAGTAGGAGTGCTCGCCGCGTTGGTGCTCGGTCAAATCACGCACGCCTTTCAGCTCCGGGAATTTCTGCAGCAGCTCTTTCTCGATGCCTTCTTTCAGCGTGACGTCGACCATCGAACAACCGTTGCAACCGCCGCCGAACTGCAGGATTGCCATGTTGTCGTCGGTGATCTCCATCAGCGTTACGCGGCCGCCGTGGCCCGCCAGCTGTGGGTTGATCTGCGACTGCAGCACGTATTCCACGCGCTCCATCAGCGGCGCGTCGTCATCGACCTTGCGCATTTTGGCGTTTGGCGCTTTCAGCGTCAGCTGGGAACCCAGTTGGTCGGTCACGAAGTCGATTTCGGCGTCTTCCAGATACGGCGCGCTCAGCTCATCGACATAGGCGGACAGTTTGTCGAACTTTAGTTCGGTATCCGTCGCTTCTACCGCGTCCGGCGGGCAATAAGAGACACCGCATTCGGCCGTCGGCGTGCCCGGGTTGATCACGAATACGCGGATTTGGGTGCCTTCTTCTTGATTTGCCAGCAGTTTGGCAAAGTGTTCCTGTGCAGTATCTGTTATACGGATCATAGCATTAGCTCAATAGTTGACTTCTATAGTCGGTTATAATACGCCCATTGCCGTGGCACTACAACGTGCGGCAAATGCACCATATCTGCACCGAGGCGGCGCCTTGCCGCTGCAGCAGCGCCGCTATCTGCGCGACGGTGCTGCCGGTGGTCACCACGTCATCCACCAGGGCGATATGCCGGCCGGCGACCGATGCCACGCAAACGAACGCGCGTTGCAGATTGCGCCTGCGTACCCCGGCGCTCAGCCGCTGTTGCGGGGCGGTTTTGCGCACCCGGCGCAAGGCGGCGGGCTGATAGGTGCAGCCCAGCCAGCGCGCCAGCGGCCGGGCCAACAGATCGCTCTGGTTATAACCACGGTGCCAGCAGCGTGTTGCATACAAGGGTACCGCTAAAATCAGGTCGGGTCTGTTCAGATACTGCTCTCTGCGCGCCTGCTGCCACCGCAACAACATCAGGCGCGCTAGCGTCGGCGCCAGCTCGGGCGCGCGGTGGAACTTGAACCTTTTTACCAGTTGGCTGAGGGGCGCAACGTAGTCGCCGACGAACACCAGCCGTTGCCAGGGCGGTGGCCGTTGCAGGCAGCGGCCGCAGGGCGTTCGCGTCTTCCCGGCGGGCAATCCGCAGCGCGGGCAACACGGCGGGTGGGCCGGCAGATGACGCAGGCAACAGCTGCAGATGCCATGACGGATCAGGCTCAACGGTTGTCGGCATAGCCAACAACGGCTGCGGATTGATAGCATAGCGTCTCCGTGACGGATAAGTATGAAAGGACAATAACCAATGACAGCGCTGTACTGGCAAACAATAGGCGAAGGCAAACGCGATCTTGTGCTGCTGCACGGCTGGGGATTGAACGCCGAAGTGTGGAGTTGCATTCAGGCGCGACTGACGCCGCATTTTCGCCTGCACCTGGTCGATCTGCCGGGGTACGGCCGTAGCCAGGGGTTCGGTGCCCTGTCGCTGGAGCAGATGACGGAAATCGTGCTGGCGGCTGCCCCGCCGCAGTCCTGGTGGCTTGGCTGGTCGCTCGGTGGGCTGGTGGCCAGCCAGGCGGCGCTGATGCAGCCCGAGCGAGTCAAGGGGCTTATCACCGTAGCCTCCTCGCCGTGCTTTGCCGCCCGCGATGAGTGGCCGGGGATCCGCCCGGACGTGCTGAGCGGTTTCCAGCATCAGCTGAGCCTGGATTTCCAGCGCACCGTCGAGCGTTTTCTGGCGCTGCAGACGCTGGGCACCGAGAGCGCGCGTCAGGATGCGCGCCAACTGAAAGCGGTGGTGCTCAACCAACCGACGCCGAGCGTCGAGGTGCTGAACGGTGGGCTGGAGATCTTGCGCACAGCCGATCTGCGTGCACCGCTGGCGGAGTTGACGCTGCCGCTGCTGCGGATCTACGGCTATCTGGACGGGCTGGTGCCGCGCAAGGTCGCCGAGCTGCTCGACGCCGACTGGCCGAACTCTACGTCGCAGATCGTGGCCAAAGCCGCCCATGCGCCATTTATCTCTCATCCCGATGAATTTGTGACGATGATCGAAGCGTTTATTGCAGCACATTGAATGCAGCGTGAAAACGCACGATAGAGCGCGAAAAAAAACGCCGCCGGGTGGATAAAAGACAAAGCTGTTCAATACTTAGTGAGTCAATGCGTTGGCTGCAAAATGAAAAGACCGCGTGCGGCGATTTTCATTTTGGCGTTTCGTCTCTGGGAAACAGGCCCCGTCAGGGAAAGCAACGAGGCCTGAGGATGTCGCGGCAGCCTGCGGTACTACGCATGGATCCTTGACGGCTTTCATAACAGATAAATTATCCATTGAGAGGTTAGTGTCATGAAATCATTGAAGATGATTATTGCAGCGGCAGTGCTGGGTTCGGTGTCTTTCGGCTCCATGGCGGCAACCCTGCTGACCAAGGAAGATCTGGATAAGAATCCGGGTAAATACGAGAAGATCGGCACCGTCACCACGACGGCGGAAACCACGTCACCGATGGATGCCAAGGAAGAGCTGTCCAAACTGGCAGACGAAAAGGGCGGTCAATACTACGTGATCCTGGCGGGCCGCGAACACGGTAAATTCAGCGCCATCGCCGAAGTTTACAAAGACAAGCAATAAGCCTTGAATGGCAAGGGGCGCCGCTGCGGCGCCCCTGATCGTCAGGCCTTCAGCCGGTAGAACACCGTGCTGCATCCCTGGCCCTGCGGGCAGCTTTTGCAACTGCCGCTCAGACAGGCGCCGCCATCCTGTTCGATACGTTCCACTTTCCCCATTGCCGTCAAACGATCCAGCATCGCCTGCACCAGCGGCAACGGCGTCGCCAGCGATTGGCTGAGCTGCTGCGCCTGGGCGCTGCCGCGCAGCGCCAGCGCATCGCGCACCTGCAGCAGCCTGGCCATCAGTGACAGCTCCCTTTGGCGCTCTGGCAACAGGCCGCCGGCGTGGCGTTGCCCAGGCGCACCGTGACGCGGCTGCGCGCCCGGCGCAGTCCGAACAGCACCAGCAGGTTCACCAGTACCACCGCCAGGATCGCCGTCAGGCTGTACTGCGGGTGTTGGTTGAAGGTGGCCACCTGATAGAACAGCGTCGCCAGCGAGTAGGCCACGTTCAACCCCCACAGAATAGAGAAGGTCATCCAGCCGCGGCTCGATTCACGGGCAATGGCGCCCATCACCGAGACGCAAGGCACATACAGCAGCACGAAGATCAGGTAGCTGTAGGCGGAGATGCCGGAGCCGAATTTGCTGCTCATTACGCCCATCGAGCCGACGCCCATCTCGCCGTCGCCCTTGCTGGCTTCGATGGGGTTGGAGAGCACGCTCAGGCTGAAGGTGTTTTTCAGGCCGTCCCAGGTTTCGTTCAGCGCGCCGCCCAGCTCATCGAGCAGGTTGAAGTTGGCGGCGTCGAACGCCTCTTTGTTGATGTGCTCGGCGGTGTACAGCGTGTTCAGCGTGCCGACCACCACTTCTTTCGCCATCGCGCCGGTCACCAGACCGACGGTGGCCTGCCAGTTATCGCTGTGGACGCCCATCGGCTGCAGCAGCGGCGTCAGCACCTTGGAGACAGAGGCCAGCGCGGAGTCGTTGATATTGTCGACCGTCTTGCCGCTGAACGAGAAGCTGTTCAGGCCGCCGATGAATATGCTGGCCACCACGATCACCTTACCGGCGCGTAACACGAAGCCTTTCAGCCGCTGCCAGGTTTGCAGCAGCAGGCTTTTCAGGTGCGGCACGTGGTAAACCGGCAGCTCCATCACGAACGGCGAGGCTTCGCCGCGCATGAGGGTGTATTTGAGCACCAGGCCGGTGAGGATCGCCACCGCAATGCCGAGCATGTACAGCGAGAACACCACCCCGGCGCCGCCCTGGCCGAAGAAGGCGGCGGCGAACACCGCGAAGATCGCCAGACGGGCGCCGCACGACATGAACGGCGCCATCATGATGGTAATCAGGCGTTCGCGCTGGGCGTCCAGCGTCCGGGCGCCCATGATGGACGGCACGTTGCAGCCGAAACCGACGATCAGCGGCACGAAGGATTTGCCCGGCAGCCCGAGCGCCTGCATCAGGCGGTCCATCACGAACGCCGCGCGCGCCATGTAACCGGAGTCTTCCAGGAAGGACAGGAACAGGTACATCATGCCGATCTGCGGCACCAGCGGCAGCACGGTGTTGATGCCGCCGCCGACGCCCTGCGCCAGGAATACGGTCAGCCAGCCGGGGAAGTGCAGGGTGTAGCCGAGCCACTGAATGCCCTGAATGAAGATCGCCGCCGAGCCGATATCGAAGATCGGCTGCAGCGCGCCGCCGATATTGATCGCCAGCAGGAACATCAGGTACATCACCAACAGGAAGATCGGCACGCCCAGCCAGCGGTTGAGGATCACTTTATCCAGCATATCGGTCAGGCGGTTGGGCATCGCCTGCTGCGAGTTGCTGACCGCGTCGCTCAGGGTGGCGATAGACTGGTAGCGCGCGTCGGCGATCACCAGCGCCGGGTCTTCTTGCTCCTGCTGTTGCAACGTCTGAATGGCCGCAGGCAGCAGCGCGACGGCGGGACCGGCCAGCCGGTGGCTGTAGATGTCGCCCTCCAGCATCTGCAATGCCAGCCAGCGGCGTTGCACTGCCGGCAGCGTTTGCGGCATGGCGTTGCTCAGCGTGGCGACCGCTTTCAGCAGCAACGGCGGGTAGTTCACCAGCGCCTGCTGTTCGTTGATGCGATGATTGTCGATCATCTGTTTCAGCACGCCGATGCCGTCGGCGCGGGTGGAGATCATCGGTACTACCGGGCAGCCGAGGCGCGCCGACAGCGCGGCGACGTCGATATCGATATGCTGGCTTTTGGCGATGTCGAGCATGTTCAGCGCCACGATGCAGGGGATGCCCAGCTCCAGCAATTGCAGCGTCAGGTAGAGGTTGCGCTCCAGGTTGGAGGCGTCGACCACGTTGATCAGCAGATCGGCGTCGCCGCTCAAAATGTAATGGCAGGCGATCTGCTCATCGAGCGACGTTTGCTCTGAAATGGTGGTCAGGGAGTAGGTGCCGGGCAAATCGACTAGCCGCACGTCGGACTGCGGGGTGGTGAAATGGCCTTCTTTGCGTTCGACCGTCACGCCCGCCCAGTTGCCGACCCGTTGGCGTGCGCCGGTCAGCTGGTTGAACAGCGTGGTTTTGCCGGAGTTCGGGTTACCGATTAAGCCGATGGTGAGTTTTTTCATAGTTCAGCGTGTCGTCTTCAAGGAGAACAGCGCCGGCGCAAGAGCGCGTCGGCAAACGGAGGTCAGGGCTGGCCGTCGAGCTGCAGCAGCGCCAGATCCTTCTTGCGCAGCACCAGGCTGACGCGGCGAGTTTTAATTTCTATCGGATCGCCCAGTGGCGCGACGCGCACTACGTCGAATGAAGAGCCAGGCAGCATGCCGAGCGATAACAATTTCTGGCGGTAGGCCGGCGCAATTTCACCGGAAAAGCCGACAATCTTATACGTGCGTTTAGGTTGAAGCTGCATGTGATTAACCTTCCGGGTGCCGATGAACATCGGGCTGATGATAATTGGACGTTGCCGGCGAAAATGCCACGCCGTCGGCGGTATTCATCCATAAGGTCATGCAATAAAGTGAGCGCAAATAATAGTAATTATCATTATCGCGTTCAATACAAAAAGTAAGGGTATTGTAACCAATTATTATGGTGACGGCAGTTTTTAATGGCGTTGTCTTGATTAACGATGTTTTATCACTGCTTGCACTTGGGAACAAATGAGAATGGCGAGTTAAATCAGTTACGTATTTGTAGCCGAGTTTTCTCGTTTGCAAATATCGATGGCTTTTTCCCTTTATTTATTTCCGCTGAAAGGCAATTCGATAACATTATTCCACCGTAATGCGAGCGGTAACCATTTGTGTTTCTCTCACAATTCGCGAGATGAAAAATGCGTGTTAACGGAGTTGTTAATAAATGGCTGCAGAAGGCATTTTTGTTGCCTGAATAATGGGAGGGCGGTCACGCAGGAACGGGAAATAAAAAGATGATGGTTTATTGAGACGGGTCAAGAAATGCAGCAAGTTTTATTCATCAGAAAGGGCGGAGCAGGCTCCGCCCTATTGGCTCTGACTTAGCGTTTCTTGCCGAATGCCGCCGCCAGCGCGTCGCCCATGGCGCTGTTGCCGGCCGGCGCCGCATTGCGCGGTTTGGCCTTGTTGCCGCCTGCCGAACGGTTGGCGTTGTCGCGTGCCTGTGCCGGCGCGTTGCCGCCGCGGCGCGGTGAACCTTCGCCCGGTTGCTCATCCAGGCGCATGCTCAGCGCGATGCGTTTACGCTGCAGATCGACTTCCATCACCTTCACTTTGACGATGTCGCCGGCCTTCACCACGGTGTGCGGATCTTCGACGAACTTGTCCGCCAGCGAGGAGATGTGCACCAGGCCATCCTGATGCACGCCGATATCCACGAAGGCGCCGAAGTTGGTGACGTTAGTGACCGACCCTTCCAGGATCATCCCCGGCTGCAGATCGTTGAGGGTTTCCACGCCTTCGGCAAAGGTGGCGGTTTTGAACTCAGGACGCGGGTCGCGGCCCGGCTTCTCCAGCTCTTTCAGAATGTCGGTGACCGTCGGCACGCCGAACTTGTCGTCGGTGAAATCGACCGCTTTCAGGCTGCGCACCGCCGAGGCGTTGCCCATCAGGTCCTGCAGCGCCTGCTCGGTGGCGGCCAGGATGCGCTGCACCACCGGGTAGGCTTCCGGGTGAACGGTGGAGGCATCCAGCGGGTTGTCGCCGTGGTTGATGCGCAGGAAGCCGGCGCACTGTTCGAAGGCCTTCGGCCCCAGACGGCTGACTTTCAGCAGCTGTTCACGGTTGCTGAAGCGGCCGTTCTCGTCGCGCCAGTTGACGATGTTCTGCGCCATCATGCGCGTCAGGCCGGCCACGCGGGTCAGCAATGGTACCGATGCGGTGTTCAGATCGACGCCGACGGCGTTCACGCAGTCTTCCACCACCGAATCCAGCTTCTTCGCCAACTGGCTCTGGCTGACGTCGTGCTGATACTGGCCGACGCCGATGGATTTCGGATCGATCTTCACCAGCTCCGCCAGCGGATCCTGCAGGCGACGGGCAATGGATACCGCGCCGCGCAGCGACACGTCGAGATCCGGGAATTCCAGCGCCGCCAGTTCTGACGCGGAGTACACAGATGCGCCCGCTTCGCTGACGATCACTTTCTGCGCCCGGACGTCGCTGAACTGCTTTTGCAGGTCGAGATAGAAACGCTCGGTCTCACGCGAAGCGGTGCCGTTGCCGATGGCCACCAGCTCTACATTGTGTTTGATGCACAGCGCCGCGACGATGGCGGCGGCTTTGGCCGCTTGCCCGGTGTGCGGATAGACGGTGTCGGTGGCCACCAGTTTACCGGTCGCGTCGACCACGGCGACTTTCACCCCGGTGCGCAGGCCTGGATCGAGGCCCATGGTGGCGCGCATGCCGGCCGGCGCGGCCATCAACAGATCATGCATGTTGCGGGCGAACACGTTGATTGCTTCGTCTTCCGCGCGTTCGCGCACCGTGCCCATCAGCTCGGTTTCCAGGTGCAGGAGCACCTTGATGCGCCAGGTCCAGTTGACCACCGCCTTACGCCAGGCGTCGGCCGGGGCGTTGTTCAGGCGCAGGTTGAGGTGATTGATGATGATCAGCTCCGCCTGGCTTTCGCGCGGCGCTTCCTCAAATTGCGGATCGGCGTTCAGCGCCAGCTGCAGCACACCTTCGTTGCGGCCGCGGAACATTGCCAGCGCGCGGTGCGAAGGCACCTGGGAAATCGGTTCGTGGTGATCGAAGTAGTCGCGGAACTTGGCGCCTTCGTCTTCCTTGCCCTCGACCACTTTGGACACCAGATGGGCGTTTTTCCACAGGTAGTCGCGCACCTTGGCCAGCAGCGCGGCGTCTTCGGCGAAACGCTCCATCAGGATATAGCGCGCGCCGTCGAGGGCGGCTTTCACGTCCGCCACGCCCTTGTCGGCGTCGACGTAGCGTTCAGCCAGCTGTTCCGGCTGCTGTTGCGGATCCTGCCACAGCGTGTCCGCCAGCGGTTCCAGACCGGCTTCGATGGCGATCTGGCCACGGGTGCGGCGCTTCGGTTTGTACGGCAGGTAGAGGTCTTCGAGTTCGGTCTTGCTCAGCGTGGTGTTGATCGCCCCCGCCAGCTGTTCGGTCAGTTTGCCCTGTTCATCGATCGACTTCAGGATGGTCTGACGACGATCTTCCAGTTCACGCAGATAACCCAGGCGGGTTTCCAGCTGGCGCAGTTGGGTGTCGTCCAGGCCCCCGGTGACTTCCTTACGATAGCGTGCAATAAAGGGCACGGTATTACCTTCATCCAGCAGACGGATGGCGGAGTCGACTTGCTCCGGCCGGGCCTGCAGTTCTGTTGCAATAATGCGGCTCAGTGGGTCATTCATAGGTCTGGTATCTGTATTGAGAACGGTGAATAAACAGGGGACAGTTATACGTATTGATCGCGGAAAATGCCAGTGGAGCGGGCCGCCGCCGCGCGGCCGCGGCGTGGAGAACAGCTCAGGCGGCGGCGTTGGCGGCGGTTCGGAAAAAGCTGAAAGCTTACTTCGGGTAGTTTATCTCATTTACGTACCACTGTGCCTCGCCCAGCGGCGTATTGACGGTGGCGATGTCCCCGACCTCTTTTTTCAGCAGGGCGCGCGCCATCGGCGCATCGATGGAGATGTAATCCTTGCGGCCGAAAATCTCGTCGTAACCGACGATGCGAAAGCGTTTGGTCTCGCCGTCGTCATTCTCCACCTCCACCCAGGCACCGAAGAACACCTTGCCTTCCTGCTGCGGGGAGTAATCGACGATCTTCAACTGCTCCAGGCATTTGGTCAGATAGCGGACGCGGCGGTCAATTTCGCGCAGCCGCTTCTTGTTGTACTGGTAGTCGGCGTTTTCGCTTCTGTCGCCCAGGCTGGCGGCCCAGGTCACTTTTTTGGTCACCTCGGGGCGTTCTTCACGCCAGAGGTAATCCAGCTCTTGTTTGAGCTTGTCATACCCTTCACGGGTTATCAGTTGAGTTCTCATCGTGATTTATCTTTATGGGGCCACCGCCACAGTGTACGTGAATGCGGGGGGCTTTAGAAATGGCGCGCGGGCCTGCGCCTTGTCGCACGGTTTTTATTCAGTTTGCGCAGCTTTTAACAATCGGGAGTATGCTTAGCGATAGCGGAAAAGGAATGTGACGAAAGGAGGATATCTGGCGAGAGAGACAAGGAATTTTGGCGCACAACCCAACACATTGAAGGTATTACCGCATGGAATTTAAAGATTACTACGCCACGATGGGCGTTGAGCCCAACGCCGATCTGAAAACCATCAAAACGGCCTACCGCCGGCTGGCGCGTAAATATCACCCTGACGTGAGCACTGAAGACGACGCCGAGAGCAAGTTCAAGGAGCTGGCCGAAGCCTATGAGGTGCTGAAGGACGACGAGCGCCGCGCCGAGTACGATCAGATCCGGCTGCACCGCAACGATCCGAACTTTGGCCGCCAGGCGCGCGGCGATCACGGCGGCTATCAGCAGAGCGCTTCATGGCACGGCGGCGGCGCCGACGCGCAAGACTTCTCCGACTTCTTCGAGAGCATGTTCGGCGGGCGTGCGGCGGGCGGGCACCGTTCCGCTTCGCACTCGCACGGCGGGCATGGCTTCCGCGGCCAGGATCTGGAGATGGAGGTGCCGCTGTTCCTCGAGGAAACGCTGCATGGCCAAAGCCGCGAGATCTCCTATACGCTGCCGGTGTATGACGAGCTGGGGCGGCAGGTGAGCGAAGCCAACAAAACGTTGAACGTGAAAATCCCGGCCGGCGTGGGCGATGGCGAGCGCATTCGCCTCAAGGGGCAGGGCGTTGCCGGCGTGGGCGGCGGCCAAAACGGCGATCTGTATCTGGTCATCCGCCTCGCGCCGCACCCGCTGTTTGAGATAGATGGCCACAACCTGAGCATCGTGGCGCCGCTCGCTCCGTGGGAAGCGGCGCTCGGCGCCAGCATTGAGGTGCCGACGCTGACCGGAAAAATCGCGCTGACCGTGCCGGCCGGCAGCCAGAGCGGCAAACGGCTGCGGGTCAAAGGCAAAGGGCTGGCGGGCAAGAAAGAGCCCGGCGATCTGTATGTCATTCTCAAGGTGGTGATGCCGCCGAAGCCGAACGAGAAGGCCAGCGCCCTGTGGCGCGAACTGGCTGAGCAGGCGGCGTTCAACCCGCGTGCGGAATGGGAGTAAAGCACATGATGAAGAAAGAGATCACATTCACCGTGGTGGAACTGTGTCAGCGAGTGGAGATTTCAGAGGATGAGCTGGTCGAGATTGTCGGCCTGGGCGTGATCGTGCCGCTGGAGCCGGCGCAGCCGCGCTGGGAGTTCGATTATCCGGCGCTGAGCCATCTGCAGCGCGCGCGCAGGCTGCGGGCGGAGCTGGATCTGGACTGGCCGGGGATCGCCATGGCGCTGACGCTGCTCGACCGGGTTGATGCGCTACAGCAAGAGAACCGGCAGCTGCGCAGGCAGCTGGCGCGTTTCCTGCAAACTTCCTGACCCGAGAGCTGAACGCCACCGGGTGCTTCCCGGTGGCGAAATTGCACAAAATTGGGCCGTCGCCCCACATTGCGCCGATAAAGGGCGAAATTTTGACGAACCCCCGTCGACATTCACTGAAAATTGTTGATAAATGGGGAAAAGAATAAGCTTTGTAACAATTTCGTCTAGAATACATACCATTAAACGCTGTCTCAAATGGCAAGGTTTTCTAACAATATTCGAGTCAGGCAATAAAGCCTTTGGGAGTAATACCATGCAAGAGAATCATAAGATCCTGGTTGTCGATGATGACATGCGCCTGCGCGCGCTTTTAGAACGTTATTTAACCGAACAGGGCTTCCAGGTTCGCAGCGTTGCCAACGCTGAGCAAATGGATCGCTTGCTGACCCGTGAATCCTTCCATTTGATGGTGCTCGATCTGATGTTGCCGGGCGAAGACGGCCTGTCCATCTGCCGCCGTCTGCGTAGCCAGAGCAACCCGATGCCGATCATTATGGTCACCGCGAAAGGCGAAGAGGTCGATCGCATCGTGGGGCTGGAAATCGGCGCCGACGACTACATTCCTAAACCGTTCAACCCGCGTGAGCTGTTGGCTCGTATCCGCGCGGTGCTGCGCCGCCAGGCGAACGAACTGCCGGGCGCGCCTTCGCAGGAAGAGGCGGTGATCGCTTTCGGCAAATTCAAACTGAACCTCGGCACCCGCGAGATGTTCCGCGAAGACGAGCCGATGCCGTTGACCAGCGGCGAATTCGCGGTACTGAAGGCGCTGGTCAGCCACCCGCGTGAACCGCTGTCGCGCGATAAGCTGATGAATCTGGCGCGTGGCCGCGAATACAGCGCCATGGAGCGCTCCATCGACGTGCAGATCTCTCGTCTGCGCCGCATGGTTGAAGAAGATCCGGCGCATCCGCGTTATATCCAGACCGTGTGGGGTCTCGGCTATGTCTTCGTCCCGGACGGCAGCAAGGCATGAGGCGATTGCGCTTTTCACCGCGTAGCTCGTTTGCCCGAACCCTGTTGTTGATCGTCACTTTGCTGTTCGTCAGCCTGGTGACGACCTATCTGGTGGTGCTGAACTTCGCCATCCTGCCCAGCCTGCAGCAGTTCAACAAGGTACTGGCTTACGAAGTGCGTATGCTGATGACCGATCGGCTGCAGCTGGAGGACGGCACGCTGTTGGAAGTGCCGCCAGCGTTCCGTCGTGAGATCTACCGCGAGTTGGGCATTTCTCTCTACACCAACTCGGCGGCGGAGGAGAGCGGCCTGCGCTGGGCGCAGCACTACCAGTTCCTCAGCCAGCAGATGGCGCAGCAGCTCGGCGGGCCGACCGATGTGCGGGTGGAGGTGAACAAGAACTCCCCGGTGGTGTGGCTGAAAACCTGGCTGCAGCCCGATATCTGGGTGCGCGTACCGCTGACGGAAATCCATCAGGGCGACTTCTCTCCGCTGTTCCGTTATACGCTGGCGATCATGCTGCTCGCGATCGGCGGTGCCTGGCTGTTTATTCGTATTCAAAACCGCCCGCTGGTGGAGCTGGAACATGCGGCGCTGCAGGTGGGCAAAGGGATTATTCCGCCGCCGCTGCGCGAGTATGGGGCTTCCGAAGTGCGGTCGGTGACTCGCGCATTCAATCAGATGGCGTCGGGCGTCAAGCAGCTGGCGGACGATCGCACCTTGCTGATGGCCGGGGTCAGCCATGATCTGCGCACGCCGTTGACGCGTATCCGGCTGGCGACGGAGATGATGAGCGCCGAAGACGGTTATCTGGCCGAGTCGATCAATAAAGACATCGAAGAGTGCAACGCCATCATCGAGCAGTTCATCGATTATCTGCGCACCGGGCAGGAGATGCCGACCGAAAGCAGCGACCTGAACGCCATTTTGGGCGAGGTGGTTGCGGCGGAGAGCGGTTATGAGCGGGTGATTGAAACCGCGTTGTCACCGGGCGAACTGATGATGAACGTGCACCCACTGTCGATTAAGCGGGCGGCGGTGAACATGGTGGTGAACGCGGCGCGTTACGGCAACGGCTGGATCAAGGTCAGCAGCGGCCGCGAGCTGCAGCGCGGCTGGTTCCAGGTGGAAGATGACGGCCCGGGTATCAAGCCGGAAGAGTTGAAGCACCTGCTGCAGCCGTTCGTACGCGGTGACAGCGCGCGCAGCACCAGCGGCACCGGTCTGGGGCTGGCGATCGTGCAGCGTATTATCGACGCGCATGACGGCGAACTGGATATCGGCACCAGCGAGCGCGGCGGGCTGTTGATCCGCGCGTATATTCCGTTGCCGATGGAGAAAAAAGAGTCGACCAACGGTCATCAAACGGCCAGGGAAAACGCCTGACCTCTGATGTGGGCCGCGCCGCTGCGGCCCCGTCAGGACTTTCTGCTCATCACGTAGTATTCCGCCGCATCCTCATGCAACCGGCGGCCGGTCGGCGCCTGCCACGGATCGATTAATTCGATACCGCAGTGGAGGAAGTCTTTGGTATTGCGGGTGGCCAGGGCGGCACCGTAATGCAGGCAGGTGGCGGCGATTTGGGTATCCGGCACGCTCATCGCTTTACCCAGCAGCCGATTCCTTGCCGTCAATTCCGCGTATTGCATCGCGCACACCCCATCAAACGGCAATATCTGCCCCTCGAACTTCAATTCAATGGCGTCCGCCAATTTCAGCTTGAGATCCCGCTGGCGCTTGCCGTCAGGCATGCAGGCGACGCCGCTGAACAGTTCGGCGAGGACAATGGCGCTGAGATAGAGCTCGTCATTGTCCTTTTCATTTAACCAGTTAATGACGTTGTAGTACGGGCTGGGACGCAGCGTTTCTGAAATGACGTAGGTGTCGATAATGATCATGCGTTGTCATCTTCATCATCAAAGGTGACGATGCGTGGCGGCACGGCGTCACGCGGTGGGATCTCCAGCTCAACGCCGCCGAATTCGGCGAAGTGCTGATGCATCCAGGTACCCAATCCATAGCGCGGCGGCTTTTTCACCAGCGCCTGTTTCAGGATCATGCGCGCTTCCTCTTCCATAGAATGGCCGTTTTTCGCCGCTGAGATACGCAGCAGCTCTTTAATTTCGTCGTCCAGATTTCTGACGGTGATAGTCGCCATTTAAACCTCCTTTGCTATCAATGATTGCATTGACTTATTTTCTCGCCTTGCTGGTTAAAAAGCAATCGATGAAAATAAAAAAAGGCGCGGGATCCGCGCCTTAGCTGAAGAGGTAACGCTACCGAATTACAGCTTCGGGCCGGCGCTAACCAGCGCGGCGCCCGCAGGCGTGTCGGTGTATTTGTCGAAGTTGGTGATGAAGCGCTCGGCCAGATCCTGCGCTTTTTCCTGCCACTGCTCGAGGCTGGCGTAGGTATTGCGCGGATCGAGGATCTCTGGGTTCACGCCCGGCAGCGCGGTCGGCATCGCCAGATCGAAGATTGGCAGGGTAACGGTTTCCGCCTTGTCGATTTCACCGCTCAGGATGGCGTCGATGATGCCGCGCGTATCTTTGATCGAGATGCGTTTGCCGGTGCCGTTCCAGCCGGTGTTGACCAGGTAAGCCTGGGCGCCGGCGGCCTGCATGCGTTTCACCAACACTTCGGCGTACTGCGTCGGGTGCAGTGACAGGAACGCAGCGCCGAAGCAGGCGGAGAAGGTTGGCGTTGGCTCGGTTACGCCGCGTTCGGTGCCGGCCAATTTGGCGGTGAAACCGGACAGGAAGTGATACTGAGTCTGGTTGGCGGTCAGACGCGATACCGGCGGCAACACGCCGAAGGCGTCGGCGGTCAGGAAGATCACTTTGGTGGCGTGACCCGCTTTGGACACCGGCTTGACGATGTTTTGGATATGGTAGATCGGGTAAGAAACGCGGGTGTTCTCGGTTTTCGAACCGTCGTTGAAGTCGATGCTGCCGTCGGCCAGCACGGTGACGTTTTCCAGCAGCGCGTCGCGTTTGATGGCGTGATAGATGTCCGGCTCGGCTTCTTCAGAGAGCTTGATGGTCTTGGCGTAGCAGCCGCCTTCGAAGTTAAACACGCCGTCGTCGTCCCAGCCGTGCTCGTCATCGCCGATCAGCTGACGCTTAGGATCGGTGGAAAGGGTGGTCTTGCCGGTACCGGACAGGCCGAAGAACACCGCCACGTCGCCTTTCTCGCCCACGTTGGCCGAGCAGTGCATCGAAGCGATGCCTTTCAGCGGCAGCAGGTAGTTCATCATCGAGAACATGCCTTTCTTCATTTCGCCGCCGTACCAGGTGCCGCCGATCAGCTGCATGCGCTCGGTCAGGTTGAAGGCGACGAAGTTCTCCGAGTTCAGGCCTTGCTGCTGCCAGTTCGGGTTGGTGCATTTGGCGCCGTTCATCACCACGAAGTCCGGCTCGAAGTCAGCCAGCTCGTCGTCGCTCGGGCGGATGAACATGTTTTTCACGAAGTGCGCCTGCCAGGCCACCTCGGTGATGAAACGCACTTTCAGGCGCGAGTCAGCGTTGGCGCCGCAGAAGGTATCCACCACGAACAGACGTTTGCCGGAAAGCTGCTCGGTGACCAGGTGTTTCAGATCGGCCCACACTTCCGGGCTGAGAGGTTTGTTGTCGTTTTTGCCTTTGCCCTGATCGGCCCACCACACGGTATCGCGGGTGATGTCGTCGCGGACGATGTATTTGTCTTTCGGCGAACGACCGGTGAAGATGCCGGTATCGACGGAGACGGCACCCAGCTTGGTGACTACCCCACGCTCAAAACCTTCCAGAGATGGGTCTGTTTCTTCCTTAAACAGCAGTTCATAGCTCGGGTTGTGAACGATTTCGCTAACGTCGTGAATGCCGTAAGCGGCCAGATCCTGAGGGGTTATACCTTTAACGCGCATGTTACTACTCCTTGGTCACAGAATTTCTGGCGGCAATTGTAGGGATCTAACGGTGAGTAACCGCGATGGGTATCAAATATTTAACGTTTTAGGCGGTATTTCGTTACGATCTGAGAGATAGCACACGGAAAAAAGCAAACGTGCAAACGGCGGGCGTTGGCAGGCGCCGGGGGCGCCCGCCGAAAAGGTGTTACTTAGTGCAACTTGTCGCTTTCGCCGGTGTTACCCGCATACAACGCGGCAACATCAACCGGGTCAAAGACATAGTGGCTGCCACAGTAGTCGCAGTGCATGTCGATATTACCGTCCTGCTCCAGCATGTCCGCCACTTCATCGGTCGGCAGGGTCATTAGCGCGTCGGCGCAACGCTGGCGCGAACAGGTGCAACGGAACTGCACGTCCTGCGGTTCGTACAAGGTGACCTCTTCCTGATGGTACAGGCGGTACAACACTTCGTTGGCCGGCAGGCCGAACAGCTCTTCGCTTTTGACCGTGTTGGTCAGTTGCACCAGATGATCGAAATCATCGAGGTTGCCGTCCTGCGCCGGCAGCACCTGCAGCAGCATACCGGCTGCTGCGGCATTGCCTTCCACTTCGCCGGTGCGGATGAACAGGCGGGTTGGCAGCTGCTCGGACTGGCGGAAGTAGGCTTCCAGGCATTCTGCCAGGGTTTCACCTTCCAGGCCGACCACGCCCTGATAGCGCTCGCCTTCCGTCGGGGAAATGGTGATGACCATGACGCCGTTGCCGATCATCTGATGCAGGGTGCTGTCGTCGGCGATAGGCGCCTGGGTGCGCGCAACGCCACGCATCTCCTGGCGGTTGTTGCCGTTGATCACGGCCAGCTTCAGCGGGCCGTCGCCCTGCAGCTGCACGGTGATGTCGCCGTCGAACTTCAGGGTTGCGGTCAACAGACTGGTGGCGACCAGCAGTTCACCCAGCAGCTTTTGCACCGGCGCCGGGTAGTCGTGGTTGTTCAGGATCTGCTGATAGGTTTCGCTGACGGTAACCAGCTCGCCGCGCACCGCGTAGTTTTCAAACAGGTAACGGTGCAATTGGTCATGGTTGGACATAATCTTCTCTCATTACGGTGAGGGGTTATTCCGGCTCACCAAATTTAAATTTCATCAGGTCGCGCCGCTCCTTTTTGTCCGGACGACGGTCCGGATGCGGCATGGTCAACGCGTTCATCTTGCGCGCCAGCGCCATTTTTTCGCGGTTGGCGATGCTGGCTTCGGTTTCCTGATACATTTGCTGCGCCTCGTTGGCACCGCGGCGTTGGTTGGTCAGCGCCAGCACGATCACCGTACGTTCTTCGTTGCCCTGTCGCAGCTTAAGCTCGGCATTGAGTTCGACAATCTTGCTCGGTTTGCCGCGCTGGCCGTTGTAATGCACCTTGCCGCCGTCGATCATTTCGCGCGCCAGCGCGCGAGTCTTATAGAAGCGTGCGGCCCACAGCCACTTATCCAGCCGGACCGCGTCGTCGCGCGTCGCTTTTTCCTTCATGCTTCCCCCTTGGCCAGCGCCGGTATCAGCAGACGGTAGTCGCGCATCGACGGATGGCGCTGGAAGCTTTTTTCCGCCGTGCTGGAGTCCGGGTTTTGCACGCCCAGGCAGTAACGAATGCCGAAAGTGCGCGCCGCGTCGAGGATCGGCTCGCCGTCATCGACAAATAGCGTGCGCTGTGGGTTGAACCCGGTGTGCTGTTGCACCGCCTGCCACAGACGCTGATCTTCTTTCGGATAACCAAATGTGTGGGTGGAAAACAATAAATCAAGGTGCCGATCGAGGCCGGTATGCTCGATTTTCACCGCCAGGCTGTGAGGATGGGCGTTGGTCAGCAAAATGGTTTGCAGACCGGCGTCGCGCAGCGCCCGTAAAAACGGCTCGGTGTCTTCGCGCAGCCGCGCGCGGCTACCGACTTCGCTGGTCATGCGGTAGATGTCCAGATCCAACCGCTCGCTCCAGTAATCGAAGCAATACCAGTTCATGGTGTGCTGCACCGCCTGATATTCCCGTTCAATGATATGACGGGCTTCGTCGAACGGAATGGCGCGCCTTTCGCTCAGCGCTTGCGGCACCAGGCTGAGCCAGAAGTGGCTGTCGAACTCCAGATCCAGCAAGGTGCCGTCCATATCCAGCAGCACGGTATCGATCTGCGGCCAATCAAACTCGGGAACCATAAAAACTCCATGGGCAGACCGACGGGCGGTCCGCAGATGAGAATAATAGCGTTAGCGTAGCATAAGCAGATGACAGGGCGGAGACCCCCGGCGTCAGGTTCAGGCCATCGGCCGCATTGACATCGGATTGAGCTGCGGATTGAAGCAGCTGTCGTAGTAACGCTGGATATCGGCGACGCGGTGCTGATTGATGCGCCGACGCTGTACCAGCCGCCAGGCGTTATAGCCCAGGCTGACGACCACCGCCAGCAACAGCAGGCTGGTACCGAGGTAGCGCCACAGGGTGATCATGTCCGGTTCGCTGTGCAACGCCACGTGGCGGGTGCCGTTGGCATCGACGCTGAGGCTGGTGATCACCCCCTGCGCCTGGAATGGGGTATGCAGCAGCAGAGTGGAAAGGCGCTGCAACTCATTCCACTGGTCAAGAGCGTTGTATTCGCTCTGCGGCGCTGAGGATTGCGGATGGCTGACCAACTGTCGACCTTCATCGCTGCGGATCAGGAAACCGCCCGGCGGCGGGCTGTTGAGCGCCGCGGCGGCCAGACGCGTTTCATTGAAGATGAACGACGACGTGGCCACTTTGGTCAGGCTTTCCAGCGACTCGGCGCTTACCGGGCGCAGCAGGACGTTGACGCCTTGCAGCGCGCCTGATCTGGCGCGTTTCACCAGGCCGCTCCAGTTTTTGGCGTTGCCCAGGTTGACCAGCGCGTTTTTCAGCCGCACACAGTCGTTTTCTGCCTGGCATAAATCCTGTGTTTTCAAAACGATATCAGAAAAGTCATCTAACAGGATCATGCCGGATTTCTCGATGGCGCTGGCCAGCTGCGGGTTGATCTTCTGATCGGTACCGCTCGGATGCAGCTGGCTGTTGACCGTGGCCAGCAGGGCCGTCGCTTTGTCTATGACTTCTGATTCCGGCTGCGGCAGCGGGGCGGCGTTGTTCCAGTAAATGCCGGAGCAATCGAACGGCGCAAAATTGACGGCGCCGCCACCGTTGGCCGGCGGCGGCACATAGCACATGCCGCTGCCGCGCACCTTCAGGGTGTCGCCGATGCGCAGCGGCGTAGCTTCCAGCGCCTGTACGCTGGTCACTTCCACTTTTTGCGCGCCTTGCAGCCAGGCCATGCTGAGGGTCAGCGGCAGATTGAGCGGGATATAGATCAGCAACAACAGCAGTACCAGTGCCGAACTGGCGACCAGCACCGCGTTGCGGCCCCACTGCTGCAGCGGAAAATTCTTCACTTCGTCATGCAGCGAGAGGAAACGGCCCTGGCGCACCACCTGCCGATTGAGGTAGACGTCCACATCGGTGGTCTTGCCCAAGTCTTGCGTCAGGTACGGCTGCCAGTGCGGCGGGTAGATAAGATCGATGATGCCGAGTGAAATGTTGCTGATCTGTCCCTGGCCGGATTCGCCGAACAGTCCCCAGCGCTTCGGCGTGCCGCGCAGGCAGTGGATCTCTTTCAGCTCGCGTGACGCCGGACGGCGGAACAGGTTCCAGCATCCCCAGGCGATCATCAGCACCGCCACGAAAATCATCCACGGGATCACCAGCACCGGGCTGATCAGGCTGAAGAACAGCAGCAGCAGCGCGGCGGAGATGATGACGGCTTCACGGATGCCGTTCGGCCGGTTCAGCGCATGCTCTTCCGGCGTTTCCTTACGAATGTTCACCAGCTCGACATGTTCGCTCTCTTCCTTGCGGATGGAAGCGTTTTTGGTCGGCGCGGCGGTCACCACCGGCGGCTGCGGCCGGTCGTGAATATGATCTTTCAGCGAGTGCCCGTTGAGCGAAATCACCAGCGGCAGCGTCTGGGTTCGGATCACTTCCACATGGTTGTCGGCGGTGATGTAGGGTTCCCAAAACGGCGGCAGATGTACCTCTTCGGCATCGAGGTAATAGCGCCATTTATTGGGATCGTCGCTGGCCAGACCGTAGCGGGTGATGGCGTGCGTGACGGGATAAACGTTATCGCTTTGCGGGGTGAGCGCCAGTTTGGCTGCGGGCAGCGTAGCGCCGCCGCCGGGCAACAGTTTGTTGCTCAGCTTGTTTTGCTGGCTGAGGTAGAACTCGACCGCGGCGCGCTCTTCATCGGTCAGCTTGCGGTGGGCAGGCTTGATAAACGGCAACGCGTGCGCCAGCGCCGACGGGTTGCGGGCCTTGAACCACAGGTACAGGCCGGCGGCAATCAGGCAGACAAGCACTAAGGCCAATATCAACACTATTGTGCTCATGCAATCCCCATCTCACACCCGTGAATTTCGCCAACCTGATGAAAAGCTGAATATTATACGGAGTAAACCGCCAGGAGGCACCCAGAACTAATGAGGGAACAAACAGATTCTCGCTCTGGATCTCATTCCTTCATGACGCAAGGCCATTTTATCACTGATTCTTGCCTGCGTGATACTAGCAACCGGCCTCTGCCGTCGATATCGGCATTATCCTATTTTCATGCGTGCTGTTTGCTGAATCAGTACGGAAAATCGCCCGCCGCTGGCTACGCTTGTTAAAAGAAAGTAAATTACTGTTCATGCTCGTTGCGGCGGAGCTTGCCATTAACGCACAATGTGATCAGGATCGAATTTGGTCAGCATTTGAGCGCCAACGAGCCGTGCGTTACGCCAATCATTATTTCGGTTGCCCCGTCCACGCCTGGGTAACCTCTTTGAGGCAATCATGGATAAACACCTGCAAAAACCTAAAATTCTGAAAGTGGAAACGGTCGCGCGTTCGCGTTTGTTCAACGTCGAGTCGGTCGATTTGGAATTCAGCAACGGGGTTCGGCGGGTGTATGAGCGCATGCGGCCTTCGGATCGCGAAGCGGTGATGATCGTGCCGGTGATTGGCGATGACCTGCTGCTGATCCGCGAATATGCGGTGGGCACTGAATCCTATGAGCTGGGTTTCCCGAAAGGGTTGATCGATCCCGGAGAGGGCGTGCTGGAAGCGGCCAACCGCGAGCTGATGGAAGAGGTGGGATACGGCGCGAAGCGCTTTGATTTTCTCAGTAAGCTGACGATGGCGCCATCCTACTTTTCCAGCAAAATGAATATCGTGCTGGCCCACGATCTCTACCCGCAGAGCCTGGAAGGGGATGAACCGGAGCCCTTGCCGCAGGTGCGCTGGCCGATCGCCAACATGATGGCGTTGCTGGCGGAACCGGATTTCCGTGAGGCGCGCAACGTCAGCGCGCTGTTTCTCTCCGAGGCGTTTTTGCGCGCGTCGCGCTGATACGCTTCGCGCCGAATAAAAAAAGGGCCAGATTTCTCTGGCCCTTTTCGATCAGAACAGCTCGTGGCTTTCACCGCCCGGATCGGTCAATGTGGTGCCGGTATCGCGCGATGGGTAGTCCGTCGGCTGCGTCCCTTCGATAAAGTACTCGGAACGGCTGCCACCGCCACCGCCGGAGAGCTTGCCGCTGCTTTTGTCGATGGTGACGCTGATGATGCCTGGCGGCGGCGTGACTTTCTGCTCCGGAATGCCTTCCAGCGCGGTCTTCATGAAGTCGTCCCACGCCGGCTGGGCGCTCTTGGCTCCGCCTTCACCGCCGGAAATCTGATCCGGGATAGCGCCGGATACCGTCGAACGGCCCAGATCGCGGCGGTGATCGTCGAAACCGATCCACACCGACGTCACGGTATCCGGGCCATAGCCGGAGAACCAGGCGTCTTTGGAACTGTTGGTGGTACCGGTTTTGCCGCCGATATCATGACGTTTCAGATCGCGCCCGGCACGCCAGGCAGTGCCCATCCAACCCGGTTCGCCGAAGATGTTGCTGTTCAGCGCGTCGTGGATCAGGAAGGCCAGCGGCGTGCTGATCACGTGCGGCGCATACTGTTGGTCACCGTCCTGCTGCACCTGAGCCGGGGTAACCTGCTCCAGCTGCGGCATCGGCACCGTGCTGTTGCTGCCTTCCTGCGAGGTGGCGACGTTTTCGATGTTGTCGTCGGACAGCACCGCCGAACGGTGGGTGTCGCCGTAGATCACCGGCAGGTTGCAGCTGCTGCACACCACTTTCGGTTTAGCTTCGAACACCGTATTGCCGTTGTCGTCTTCAATCTTGGTGATGAAGTACGGGTCAACCAGGTAACCGCCGTTCGCCAGCACCGCGTAGCCGCGTACCAGCTGCATCGGGGTAAAGGAGGCGGAACCTAGCGCCAGCGATTCGGTATGCACGATGTTCTGTGCCGGGAAGCCGAAGCGCTGCAGATATTCCGCCGCGTAGTCGACGCCCATCGCACGCATTGCGCGCACCATCACCACGTTCTTCGATTGCCCCAGCCCCTGCCGCAGGCGAATCGGGCCGTCGTAGGTCGGCGGTGAGTTCTTCGGCCGCCAGTCGGTGCCGGCGCCGGCATCCCAGCGGGTGATCGGCAAATCGTTCAGGATAGTGGCCAGCGTCAGGCCTTTATCCATCGCGGCGGTGTACAGGAACGGTTTGATGTTTGACCCCACCTGACGCAGGGCCTGCGTCACGCGGTTGAACTTGCTCTGGTTGAAGTCGAAGCCGCCGACCAGCGCTTTCACCGCGCCGTCGTTCGGGTTGATCGAGACCAGCGCCGAGTTGACGTCCGGCACCTGCGACAGCCACCAGGCGTCGTTCACTTTACGCACCCATACCTGCTGACCTGTCTGCACCACGTCAGTGACGCGTTTCGGCGTTGGGCCTTGCTGAGTGTCTGAACGGTACGGCCGCGCCCAGCGCATGGTGGCCATCGGCAGGGCAATGCTGCTGCCATCGGCCAGCATCGCCGTCGCTTCCTGCGGGTTAGCAGCGGTGATGACCGCCGGCGCCAGTGGGCCGTAGCTCGGCAAGTTTTTCAGCGAGTCGACAATCTGTTTGCGATCCCAGGCCGCTTCGCCGACTTTCCACAACACGTTGGATGGGCCGCGGTAGCCGTGGCGCATGTCATAGGCCAGCACGTTGTTGCGTACCGACTCCTGCGCCGCCAGCTGCAGCCGTTTGGTGACGGTGGTGTAAACCTTGTAACCGTCGGTATAGGCGTTTTCACCGTAGCGCTTGATCATCTCCTGACGCACCATCTCGGAGAGATACGGCGCGGAGAAGCTGATTTCCGGCGCATGGTAGTTGGCGACCAGATCTTCGGCGCGCGCCTGATCGTACTGCGCCTGCGTGATGTAATGCTCGTCCAGCATGCGCGACAGCACCACGTTGCGGCGGGCAACGGCGCGATCGTGCGAATAGAGCGGGTTGAAGGTAGACGGGGCTTTCGGCAGGCCGGCGATGGTCGCCATCTCGCTCAGGGTGAGCTGGCTGACGTCTTTGCCGAAATAGACCTGTGCGGCGGCGCCCACGCCGTAGGCGCGGTAACCCAGATAGATCTTGTTCAGATACAGCTCAAGGATTTCATCCTTGGTGAGCATCTGCTCGATGCGTACCGCCAGGAAAGCTTCCTTGATTTTACGCATCAGGGTGCGTTCCGGGCTTAAGAAGAAGTTACGCGCCAGCTGTTGGGTAATGGTACTGGCCCCTTGCGAAGCGTGGCCGGAGACCAGCGCGATTGAGGCGGCGCGGAAGATGCCGACCGGATCGACGCCATGGTGATCATAGAAGCGGCTGTCTTCGGTGGCGATAAATGCGTGCACCATCACCGGCGGAATTTGATCCAGTTTCAGCGGAATGCGGCGCTTCTCACCGTATTGGGCGATCAGTTCGCCATCGGCGCTGTAAACCTGCATCGGTATCTGCAGCCGTACGTCTTTCAGCGTTGCGACGTCGGGCAGCTGCGGCTCGACATATTTGTACAAGCCGAAAATCGAGGCTGCTCCCAGCACGATGCAACATACTGCAAGGATTAGTAAATACTTTACGAACTTCACCTGAGATTTCCCATTTCTAAGTCATTTGGGCAGTTTATAAACAACCGCGCGGTAGTATAAAGGCAAGCCTGCGACATGGATATGTTCTTTTATCATCTGATGTTATGGAGGCTTGCGAAACATGTTCCCTCAAGCATGGCAGGTGGGGCTGGATATACAAATCGACTGCGTGCGCGCGGTGGCGGCCCAACGCCGCCGCAATGGCTGGCAGTTGCGCCACTGGTGGCAGCAGGCGCTGCCGCAGGCGGTTTTACGCGATGGCTGCCTGGAACCTTCCGAATTCCTGATCCGGGCGCTGCGGCAATGGCGCGTTCAACTGCCGCGACATATTTCCTTACGCATTGCTCTGCCGGCGCAGCGCGTGTTGCAGCAGCGCATGGCGCAGCCGGACGCGCGGCTGCGCGAGCCGGAACGCAGCGACTATATCGGTGGCCACGGTTTGAAGCAGTTTCCGCTCGATGGCCAGACGCTGGCGCTCGACTATCGCACCGCGCCGGCGGATGAGGCGGCGCTGTTGCTGACCGCCGCGCGGCGGCAGGAGCTGCAGCAGTGGCTGCATTGTTTGCGTCAGGCTGGCCTGCATCCGCAAGCGGTCGATATCACCCCTTGTGCGCTGCGGATGATGGCGACGGCGGCAGGCGTACCGCCCGCTGCGGGGCTGATGCACCGTCTCGAACGAGAATGGCTGTGGGTGGCGCCGGCTGACGGCGCGTTCGCCTTTGGTCTGGCGCCGGGCGACGATGACGCGCAGGCGCTGCGGGCGCTGCAAGCCCAGATGCCGGCGGGCGACGATCGGCCGGTCTATGCCGGCAGCGTGCTGGCAGGTGCCTTGCCCACCGGTTGCCTTGCCTGGTCGCCGCTCAGCGCCTTCACGCAGTTGCGCCCACCGTTGCCTGCGCATCCTGCGGCGTTCGCATTGGCCGGTGGTCTGGCGCTGCGCGAGGAGGATCGCTGATGTATCAGGTCAACTTTCTGCCCTGGCGACAGCGCCGCGATCGGCGGCGCGGCTGTTTCTGGCTGGGTGCGCTGCTGTTGCAGGTAACGCTACTGCTGCTGGCGCTGTTTCTGGTTGCCGGCCAACTGCGTCACCAACAGGCGCAGCGGCAGGCGCGGCTAACGATGCTGGGTGAAGAGCTGGCGGCCTTGACGTTGCTCGCCCATCAGCAGCAGCAAGAGCGGGCGCAGCGAGCGCTGCACAGCGCCCGCGCCGAACGGCAGGCGCGCAACGGCCAACATAACCGGCGTTATTTGCAGTTGCTTCAGCAATTGTCCTTCAGCATTCCTCCACCGCTGTGGCTCACGGCGCTGGACAGCGACGCGACGAACGGTCTGCGGCTGCGTGGATTGAGCCGCTCTCCTGCGGCCATCACGCAGTTCGAACGGCGGCTGGCGGGGATGCCTGCGTTGCCACGGCTGCGTTTGGCTGAGGTAACGCAACGGGACGACGGTCTGTATTCCTTTCATCTGGCGGCGCAGTGGGGGCGTGATGGATAGCCGTTTGTCATCCGGGCTGCGCTTTTGGCTGAACTTGCCGGGCTGGCTATTGCTGGTGGCGCAAGGGCTGGGCATCGGCACGCTGGCGCTGTTGGGCGGCGGTTGGCTGCTGCAAGACGAATGGCGTCAGCGGGAAAACGCGGCGGAGCGGCAACAGCGCCTGTTGCAACAGATTTCCATGGTACAGCACCAACTGGACGAGGCGCCGGAAGCCCCTATGCCGCCAACGCCGATCGGTCCGACCACCGCCGGCGATCTGGCGAACGTGCTGCAACAAGCGGGGGGCGCCTTGTTGCGCTGGCAGCGGCAGGAAAAACCGCTGCGGCAAACGCTGAGCTTGCGCATTGATTATGCCGGTTTGTTGGCGCTGTTGGAGGCGCTGCCCGCCGATTTGCGTCTCGAACAATTGAGCGTGGAAACGGCGCCGCAGGGCATGACGGCGCGGTTGGTGTTGCAGGATGCCGCCGAGGAGCAGGCCGATGAGTAAAAGACCGGGCCGTTGGTGGTGGCTGCTATGGCCGTGGGCCTTGTGTGCAGAACCGCGCGATCCGTTTACGCCGCCTCCGCTGCCTGTTTGTGCCCATCAGGAGGCATCGCCGGCGGGTTGGCGACTGAAAGGCGTCATCGGGCAACCGCCGCTGCGCTATGGCTGGGTGGTGACGCCGGCAGGGCAGTGGTTGCGCCTGCGGCCGCAGCAGTGGATGTTGGACGAGCGTTGGCAGGTGGCGCAGGTGCGGGCGCGCAGCCTGACGTTAACGGCGCTGGCGGCCGAACCGGATTGTCCGGCGAGCCAGGGCGATATCTCGCTCATGATGGATAACAACAAGGATGGCAAACCATGAAAGGACTCGCTGGATTGGGCGTGGCGTTGTGGTGTCTGTCGCTCGGCATCGTCCAGGCGCAGGATAAACAGCAGGTTTCCCTGGAGTTCCAGGATACGCCAGTGACGGTCATCCTGCAGGCGCTGGCGGATTATCGGCAGATGAACCTGATCGTCGCGCCCGGCGTAAGCGGCAACCTGACGCTGCGGCTGGAGAATGTACCCTGGCCTCAGGCGCTGGCGCTGACGCTGCGTATGGGCAAGCTGACGATGACGCGGGAGGGGAGCGTGATGCTGGTCGCCCCGGAGCCGGACGCGCAGGAAAAAAAACAGCAGCGAGAAGCGCTGGCGCAGCGGCAGCCTTTGCACAGCCTGACCCTGACGTTACAAAACGGCGATGCGGCGGAGATTGCCGAAAGCCTCAATGCTCAACGCGGCGCCTTGCTCAGCGAGCGTGGCAGCGTGCTGGCGGATAAGCGTACCAATACGCTGTTACTGCGCGACACGGCGCCAATCCTGGCGCAGTTGAAAAAAAGGGTGACGGAAATGGACGCGCCGCTGGCACAGGTGCAGCTGGCGGCGCATATCGTGACCATCAACAGCGAAAGCCTGCGTGAACTTGGCGTGCGTTGGGGATTGGCGGCCGACGAAAAACCGACGCGGCCGCTGCGGCCGGGCAATCTCGGCGTTAATCTGCCGTTGGAGCGCAGCGCGGTGAGCGCCGGTTTCCATTTGGCGCGCATCAGCGGGCGCTTGCTGAGCCTCGAGCTGACGGCGCTGGAGCAGGAGAATCAGGTGGAGATCATCGCCAGCCCGCGTTTGCTGACGGCGCACCTGCAAACCGCCAGCATCAAACAGGGGACGGAGATCCCTTATGAAGTGTCGAGCGGCGCCAGCGGTGCGACCGCGATTGAGTTCAAAGAGGCGGTGCTGGGCATGGAGGTGACGCCGAAAGTGTTGCCGGACGGGCGCATCACGCTGACGTTGCACATCAGCCAAAATATGCCGGGGCGTGCCATCAGCCGCGGGGCGGGGGAGGCATTGACCATCGATAAACAGGAGATTAAGACGCAGATCACGGTGAAAAGCGGTGAAACCCTGGTGCTCGGCGGTATTTTTCAACGGCATAGCGGCAAGACGGCGGACAAGGTGCCGGGATTGGGAGATGCGCCACTGCTGGGGGGCTTGTTCCGGCAAAGTGGCGTACAACAGAAAAAACGCGAGCTGGTGATCTTCATTACGCCGACCTTGATTAAGGGATAAGCGGCTGCCTGTCGGCTGGGCGGCAAATCTCCTAAAGTTGATGAGCAGATACACTTTTTTATCCCCTTGGGGGGATCTGCGTTTGACGCTGCGGCCGATTTAGCTTACAAGGGTTACCGAATTGAGCACCGAGGTTTTTTGTTAGCGTCAAGACGCCGTTAAAAACATATGGTTTCCCTCCCGCGGCGTGGATTGCGATTTATTCGGTTGCCAAACTACCAAGAGTGTTGAGATAATTTTTCGTCTGATCTCGCACTATCGCTCATGAGGTTTCAGTTTAGGTCCCGCCGCTGATTTGATTGGCGGGGCGGGTTAACATTAACGAATTGTCTTAGTAATACCGAAAAACATGGCAGAGAAACGCAATATCTTTCTGGTTGGGCCTATGGGTGCCGGCAAAAGCACTATTGGCCGTCAGTTAGCTCAGCAACTCAATATGGAGTTCTTCGACTCCGATCAAGAAATTGAGCGACGTACCGGAGCTGACGTGGGCTGGGTATTCGACGTGGAAGGGGAAGAAGGTTTCCGCGATCGTGAAGAAAAAGTCATTAATGAACTGACGGAAAAACAAGGGATTGTGTTGGCGACCGGCGGCGGTTCGGTGAAGTCGCGCGAAACGCGCAACCGTCTGTCCGCGCGCGGCGTGGTGGTCTATCTGGAAACCACGATCGAGAAGCAGCTGGCTCGCACTCAGCGTGATAAAAAACGCCCGCTGCTGCAGGTTGATTCTCCGCCGCGTGAAGTGCTGGAAGCCTTGGCGAAAGAACGTAATCCGTTGTATGAAGAGATTGCCGATGTCACCATCCGCACCGACGATCAGAGCGCTAAAGTGGTTGCTAACCAGATCATCAACATGCTGGAAAGCAACTGATTGCCAATTTTCGCGTTCGCCGTCGGCCAATGCGAAAAACTGATTTGTGTTCCCCGCTGTTGCGGGGATCAACCACCGCCGCACCATACAGAGAACTGAGCGCGACATGGAGAGAATTACTGTAACGCTTGGGGAGCGCAGCTACCCGATTACCATTGCCGCCGGATTGTTTAACGATCCGGCTTCTTTTATGCCGTTAAAGGCGGGTGAGCAAGCGATGTTGGTCACCAACCAGACCCTGGCGCCGCTCTATCTCGAGCGTGTCCGGCAGGTGCTGGAGCAGAGCGGCGTCGTGGTGGATCAGGTGATTCTTCCCGATGGTGAGCAGTACAAATCTCTGGCGGTGTTGGAGCAGGTGTTTTCGGCGCTGCTCGAAAAACCGCACGGTCGCGATACCACGCTGATCGCCCTCGGTGGCGGCGTTGTCGGCGATCTGACCGGTTTTGCCGCCGCGTGTTACCAACGCGGCGTGCGCTTCATTCAGGTTCCCACCACGCTGTTGTCGCAGGTGGACTCCTCCGTAGGCGGCAAGACCGCCGTCAACCACCCGCTCGGCAAAAACATGATCGGCGCTTTCTATCAACCCGCTTCGGTGGTGGTTGATCTGGATTGCCTGAAAACGTTGCCGACGCGTGAACTCTCTTCCGGCCTGGCCGAAGTCATCAAATACGGGATCATCCTCGATCGCGAGTTCTTCGTCTGGTTGGAAAATAACATCGATGCGCTGATGGCGTTGGATATGCAGGCGTTGGCCTACTGTATCCGCCGCTGCTGCGAACTGAAGGCCGAGGTGGTGGCCGCCGACGAACGCGAAAGCGGTCTGCGCGCCCTGCTGAATCTGGGCCATACTTACGGTCATGCTATCGAAGCCGAGATGGGCTACGGCGTGTGGCTGCACGGTGAAGCGGTGGCTGCAGGCATGGTGATGGCGGCGGAAACCGCGCACCGTCTCGGCCAGTTCTCTGTTGAAGACATCGAACGTATCAAAGCGCTGCTGCTGCGCGCCGGCTTGCCGGTCTGCGGGCCGCAGGAAATGACGCCGGAATCCTATCTGCCGCACATGTTGCGTGACAAGAAAGTGCTGGCGGGTGAACTGCGTCTGGTGCTGCCGACCATGATCGGTGCGGCGGAAGTGCGCGGCGGCGTAGGGCATGAGCTGGTGCTGGCGTCGATCGCCGCCTGCTTGCCTGAGCAGCAGCGTAATTAAATCGGACTAAGTAACAGTGGCTTAGCCGCCATTTGCATCTATATTAATACAGTGAGCAGAGCACGACGGGTGTCGCTTTGCCATCATCGGGTTAATCTGCCCGTGCCACGGTAGGTCTACGGTGGTGGGCTTTTGCCTCTAGTTGGAGGGTTTCAGATGGACGAGTTTAAACCGGAAGACGATCTCAGACCTGATAGCAGCGATCGTCGTCCTACGCGTTCGCGCAAGCCGGCCGCCGCGCCGCGCTTCGCCGTTTCGCGCCAGCATTTGATGATTGGCATCGGCATTTTGGTGCTGTTGCTGCTGATTATCGGCATCGGTTCCGCCCTGAAGGCGCCAACCAAACATGAAGCGGCTCAGGAGAGCGGCGCGCAAAACGGCGCGGCCCGCGATATCAACCTGTCCGGTTCTTCGTCGCTGACCACCGCCAATAACGGCGTGCCGGGCGGCACGACGGATACCCACGATAACAACGGCGTGAGCGCGACTCAGCCGCAGCAACCGCAGAACGTCAGCGTTCCGCCGATCTCCGGCACACCGACCGAAGCGCAAACGCAGCCTCAGCAGGGCGGCGCGCAGCAGCGCGTCGATTTGCCGGGCAACATGGCGGATGCGCTGTCGCAGCAGCAGGGGCAGGTGGATGCCGCGACTCAAGGCATGACCGGCGCAGCGTCGACGCTGCCGACCGCACCGGCGACGGTGATGAGCGGCGCCGCGGCGCGCGAAGCGACGCGTCCTGTGCAGGGCACCGCACCGCAACAGCATAAAACGCCGGCGAAAACCGCCGCCACCAAACCGACCGCGACGCAGCATAAATCACCGACCACGGTGTATACGCCGCCGGCCAAGCCGTCTTCCACCGCGAAAGCGGGAGCGGTCGCCAGCAGCGGCAGTTCACTGCAGTCTGCGCCGGGCAGCCACTATACCTTGCAGCTGAGCAGCGCTTCGCGTTCCGACACGCTGAACGCCTACGCCAAACAGCAGAAGCTGCAGAACTACCTGGTGTACGCCACCAAGCGTGACGGCAAACCGTGGTACGTGCTGGTGAGCGGCAACTATGCGTCTTCTGCGGAAGCGAAGCGCGCCATTGCTTCGTTGCCGGCGGATGTGCAGGCGAAAAAACCGTGGGTCCGACCTGTACACCAAGTGCAGCAAGATCTTAAAAAATAAATCATTTAAATTTGTGCGCTGATGTGCTGTCTGAAACAGAGTACAATCCGCCGCTCTGAATTGTATAAGTAGCTAATTGACGGCATGAAGAAAAACCGCGCTTTTTTAAAATGGGCTGGTGGAAAATACCCGCTGGTAGATGAGATTCGTCGCCATCTGCCGGCGGGAGACTGCTTAATCGAGCCCTTCGTGGGTGCGGGATCCGTCTTTCTGAATACGGATTACGACGCCTACATTCTCGCCGACATCAATAGCGATCTTATCAACCTGTATAACATCGTTAAGCTGCGCACGGATGACTTCGTGCGCGATGCCCGCACGCTTTTCGCCGATGAATTCAATAACTCGGATCAGTTTTACCTGCTGCGAGAAGAGTTCAATACTAGCACCGAGCCTTACCGCCGGGCGCTGCTGTTCCTGTACCTGAACCGTCACTGCTATAACGGCCTGTGTCGCTATAACCTGCGCGGCGAGTTCAACGTGCCGTTTGGCCGGTACAAGAAACCGTACTTCCCGGAAGAAGAGCTCTACTGGTTTGCCGAAAAATCGCGCAATGCCACTTTTGTCTGCGAGCATTACCGCGATACCATGGCGAAGGCCGTGGCCGGTGCCGTGGTGTATTGCGATCCGCCTTATGCGCCGCTGTCGGCGACGGCGAATTTCACCGCTTACCACACCAACAGCTTCAGCATTGCCGATCAGCAGAGCCTGGCGCAACTGGCGCACCAGCTCTCGGTAGAGAGCCAGGTACCGGTATTGATCTCCAATCACGATACCGAGCTGACGCGCGACTGGTACCAGAATGCTGCGCTGTATGTGGTGAAAGCGCGCCGCACAATCAGCCGCAACATTCTCGGCCGCAGCAAAGTGAACGAGCTTTTGGCGCTGTATCGCTAAGCCGGGGCACCCCGGCGCATAACAACTCGACCCTACGTTTGGAGAAGCGGATGAAAAAGTTTTTGATTGCCCCGTCCATTCTGTCGGCAGATTTTGCCCGGTTAGGTGAAGATACCGCTAACGTGCTGGCTGCAGGCGGCGACGTGGTGCACTTCGACGTGATGGATAACCACTACGTGCCCAATCTGACCATCGGTCCGATGGTGTGCGAAGCGCTGCGCAACTACGGCATTACTGCGCCGATTGACGTGCACCTGATGGTCAAGCCGGTGGACCGCATCGTGCCTGATTTCGCCAAGGCAGGCGCGTCTTATATCTCTTTCCACCCTGAAGCTTCCGAGCATGTCGATCGCACCATTCAGCTAATTAAAGAGCACGGCTGTAAAGCCGGCCTGGTGTTCAACCCGGCGACGCCGCTGAGCTACCTCGATTACGTGATGGATAAAATCGACGTGATCCTGCTGATGTCGGTCAACCCGGGCTTCGGCGGCCAATCGTTCATCCACGGTACTCTGGACAAGCTGCGCCAGGTGCGCAAATTGATCGACGACAGTGGTCGAGATATCCGCCTGGAAGTCGACGGCGGTGTGAAGGTGGATAACATCGCTGAAATCGCCGCCGCGGGCGCCGATATGTTCGTCGCCGGTTCCGCCATCTTTGGCCAGCCGGACTACCGCAAGGTGATCGACGAGATGCGCGGCGAGCTGGCGAAGGTTACCCATGGCTGATTTCGGCGCGATCCGCGCATTGGCCTTCGATCTGGACGGCACGCTGGTCGACAGCGCGCCGGGTCTGGCGGCGGCCATCGATATGGCGCTGGAAGAGACGGGCCTGCCGCAAGCGGGTGAGGAACGGGTCGGCACCTGGATCGGCAACGGCGCCGACGTGCTGGTGCAACGCGCGCTGCGCTGGGCGGAAGCGGAAGGCACGCCGGCGCAGTGCAGCCGGCTGCGTGAGCGTTTCGACCATTTCTACGCGCAGACCGTTGACAGCGGCAGCCGCCTGTTCCCGCAGGTGCAAGAGACGCTGGTCCGCCTGGCCGCACACGGTTACCCGATGGCGCTGGTGACTAACAAGCCGACGCCGTTCGTGGCGCCGCTGCTGGCATCGTTGGGCATTGGCGATTATTTCTCGCTGGTGATCGGCGGCGACGACGTGACGGAAAAGAAACCGCACCCGGCACCGCTGTACCTGGTGCTTGGCAAGCTTGGGCTGCGCGCGCATGAACTGCTGTTCGTCGGCGACTCGCGCAACGATATTCAAGCCGCACAGGGCGCCGGTTGCCCGAGCGTCGGCTTTACCTACGGTTATAACTACGGTGAATCGATCGCCCTGAGCCACCCCGATCGGGTGTTGGAGCGCTTCGCCGATTTGTTGCCCGCTCTTGGGCTGTCATCTTTAGAGAATCAGGAAATTTAAACATGAGTAAGCCCATCGTATTTAGCGGCGCGCAGCCGTCCGGCGAACTGACCATCGGCAACTACATGGGTGCGCTGCGTCAGTGGGTGCAGATGCAGGACGACTACGACTGCATCTACTGCATCGTCGATCTGCATGCCATCACCGTTCGCCAGGACGCCGAGAAGCTGCGCAAGGCCACGCTGGATACGCTGGCGCTGTACCTGGCCTGCGGTATCGATCCGGAAAAAAGCACCATCTTCGTGCAGTCGCACGTGCCTGAGCACACGCAGCTGAGCTGGGTGCTGAACTGCTACACCTATTTCGGCGAACTGAGCCGCATGACGCAGTTCAAGGACAAATCCGCGCGCTACGCGGAGAACATCAACGCCGGGCTGTTCAGCTATCCGGTGCTGATGGCGGCAGACATCCTGCTGTATCAAACCAACCAGGTGCCGGTGGGCGAAGACCAGAAACAACACCTGGAGCTGAGCCGCGACGTGGGCCAGCGTTTCAACGCGCTGTACGGCGACGTGTTCAAAGTGCCGGAGCCGTTTATTCCTAAATCCGGCGCGCGCGTGATGTCGCTGCAGGAGCCGACCAAGAAGATGTCCAAGTCGGACGACAACCGCAACAACGTGATCGGCCTGCTGGAAGATCCGAAAGCGGTGACCAAGAAGATCAAACGCGCAATGACCGACTCGGAAGAGCCGCCTGTCGTGCGTTACGACGTGGTCAACAAGGCGGGCGTCTCCAACCTGCTGGATATTCTCGCCGGTGTGACCGGCAAGAGCATCGTGCAGCTGGAAGCCGAGTTCGAAGGCCAGATGTATGGTCACCTGAAAGGCGCGGTGGCGGAAGCCGTCTCCGGCATGCTGGGTGAGCTGCAGGAGCGCTATCACCGCTTCCGTAACGACGAAGCCTATCTGCAGCAGGTGATGCGCGACGGCGCCGCCAAGGCCCGCGCACGCGCGCAGGAAACCCTGGCGAAGGTCTATCAGGCTGTCGGTTTCGTACCGCCGCAGGCATAACGCCGGCGCAAATAGAAAAAGCGGCCACAGGCCGCTTTTTTTACGTCGGTCTTACGCCATTTGCGCCAGGCTGGCAGGCGATTCTTCGCTGGCGAACCAATTGAGCTTGCTGCGCAGGCTGACCACGCTGCCGACGATGATCAGGCTGGGGCTGGTGGCCTGAAGGGACAAGGCGCCCAGTTGGCGGAGCTCCCCTTCGATCACCCGTTGGCGGCAAGAGGTGCCGTTTTCCACCAGTGCCACCGGCGTGGCGGCTGGCAACCCGTTAGCGATCAGCTGGCGCTGGATTTCAGCCGCTTGCGATAGCCCCATATAGAACACCAGCGTCTGTTGCCCGGCGGCCAGCGTCGCCCAATCCAATCCACCGTCGGCCTTGGCGTGGCCGGTCACCAGGCGCACGCTCTGCGCGTGGTCGCGGTGGGTGAGCGGGATGCCGCTGTAGGCGGAACAGCCCGAGGCGGCGGTAATGCCCGGCACCACCGAGAACGGCACGTTGGCGTCTGCCAGCGTCTCCAGCTCTTCGCCGCCGCGGCCGAAGATAAAGGGATCGCCACCCTTCAGGCGCACCACGCGTTTGCCTTGCTGCGCCTGCTGCAGCAGGATTTGATTGATCTGCTCCTGCGGCACGCAGTGGTGGCCGGCGCGTTTGCCGACGAAGATACGTTCGGCGTCGCGGCGCACCAGCGTCATGATCTCTTCGGAGACCAGTCGGTCGTAAACCACCACGTCGGCCTGCTGGATTTGTTGCAGCCCTTTCAGCGTAAGCAGGCCGGCATCGCCCGGCCCGGCGCCCACCAGCACCACTTCACCGCGATCTACCGGCTGTTCGCTGAACAGCTGCTCGAGCTGGCGCTCAGCCAGCGCGGCGTCGTCGTTGGCCAGCGACTGCGCCAGCCGATCGTGAGCGAACAACCGTTCCCAGAAGCGCCGACGCGCGCCGAGGCTGCTGAAGCGTTGTTTTACCCGCTGGCGCAGCGAGCCGCCCAGTTGGGCCAGCTTGCCGAGGTGCTGTGGCAGCATCGCTTCCAGCTTCTCGCGCAGCAGCCGCGCCAACACCGGCGCTTTGCCGCCGGAGGACACCGCGACCATGATCGGCGAACGGTCGATAATCGACGGCATGATAAAGCTGGCGCGTTTCGGATCGTCCACCACGTTGCAGAACACCCGCTGCTGGTTGGCGCACTGATACACCCGTGCGTTGACCTCTAGCCGGTCGGTAGCGGCGATCACCAGCCATTTTTCCACCAGCAGGGCCGGGCTGAATTCGCCTTCGGCCAGCGTCAACCGGCCTTCTGCCGCCCACAGGCGGAACTGCGGGGTGAAGTCTACGGCGTTGACGGTCAGCGCCGCACCGGCGTCCAGCAGCAGGCGCGCCTTGCGTTCGGCGATCTCGCCGCCGCCGACCAGCAGGCAGGCTTTGTGTTGCAGTTGGCAGAAAATCGGCAGGTAGTCCATCGGCACTCCTCGGGGTAATCAATGTGGGGGCGAAATGCGCCCCCGAAAACTTAGGCGGTCTGACGTACGGCGGCTTTCGCCGCCTGCGGGCGTTCGGCGCGCGGCGTGGCGTACCAATACCCCAGACCCATTAGCACCGAGCCGGACAGGATGTTGCCCAGCGTCACCCACAGCAGGTTGTGGCCGATGCCGGTGAGGGTGTAGGCCTCGCTGTGGTTGCCGAACCAGGAGAGGGCAAACAGCGTCATGTTGGCGACGGAGTGTTCGTAACCCGAGGCGATAAAGGCCAGCAGACACCACCAAATGGCGATGAACTTGGCGGCGCCTTCTACGCGGATCGCCATCCAGATCGCCAGGCAAACCAGCCAGTTGCACAGCACGCCCTTGAAGAACAGCACCTCGGCCGGCGCGGTGGTTTTTGCCAATGCGGCGCTGTGCACCAGACTGGTATCCACCGGCAGCAGGCTACCGCCGCCGTAGTAATACATCAGCGCCACCAGCACCGAGCCGAGCAGGTTGCCGAACCAGGTTTGCGGCAGCACTGCCCACATCTGGCTTTGGCGGATGGTGCCGGCCTTGACGCCGAGCGTCAGGAACATCGTATGGCCGGTGAACAGTTCGGAACCGGCGATGATCACCAGCGTCAGCGCGATGCCGAAGGTGGCGCCCATCACCAGCGGCCGCACGCTTGGGTCGGCCAGGTTGCCGAGGGTGAAGATCAGGATGATGCCGAGGCCGACGTAGGCGCCCGCCATCGCCGAGCTGATCCAGAAGCCGAGCGGGCTCTCCTTCGCCAGGCGGACGATGCGCGCCGCGTTGGCGGCGCATTTGTTGATCGTGTCGGTAAACATGTTGCCTCCCGAAAGGTTATGCCGCGACTTGCACGATGCCGTCGACCACCCGGCTGGTGAAGCTGGCGACGGAACGGCTGTCATCTTCCAGACAGTGGCCGTCGTACAGGCGGAAATGCTGTTTCTTCAGCGGGCTGGCGACCCACAGTTCGCCTTGATGCTCGGCGATCAGCCCGCGTGACAGCACGCTGGCCTGGGCGAACGGGTCGATATTGCTGATGGCGAACACCTGTTCGTCGGCATAGGGGCGGAACACCGCCACCTGCCGATCGCCGATCAGGGCACATACGCCGGTGCCGGGCAGAATGTCGGCGACGGGACAAACGGTAATCCACTGGCTCATGCGTGGCTCTCCTCGGTATCGATCAGGGTGACGGGAATGCGCTCGTCAGGGCGCGCCGGGCGGTGTTGGTCGCGTTCGGTCACCACCTGCACGTTCGGATCGCGCAGCGGGCTGTTGATGAAGTGGGCGAAGCGCAGCTGCGTTTCCGGATGCTCGACGGTCTCTTTCCACTCGCAGACCACCGCGTCGCGCAGGCGGGCGATCTCCGCTTCCAGTTGGTCGTTGATGCCGAGCTTGTCGTCGACGATCACCTTGCGTAGGTAATCGATGCCACCTTCCAGGCTCTCCAGCCATACCGAGGTACGCTGCAGCTTATCGGCGGTGCGGATATAGAACATCATGAAGCGGTCGAGGTAGCGCACTAGGGTCTCGCGATCGAGATCGGCGGCCAGCAGATCGGCGTGGCGCGGTTTCATGCCGCCGTTGCCGCAAACATACAGGTTCCAGCCGTTCTCGGTGGCAATGATGCCGACGTCCTTACCCTGCGCCTCGGCGCATTCGCGGGTACAGCCCGAGACGCCGAACTTCATTTTGTGCGGGGTGCGGATACCTTTGTAGCGATGTTCCAGCGTGACGCCGAAGCCGACGCTGTCGCCGACGCCATAGCGGCACCAGGTGCTGCCGACGCAGGTTTTCGCCATGCGCAGCGCCTTGGCATACGCGTGGCCGGTTTCAAAGCCGGCGGCGAGCAGCTTGCTCCAGATGGCCGGCAGATCGTCTTTCTGCGCACCGAACATGCCGATGCGCTGCGAGCCGGTCATTTTGGTGTAGAGGTTGTATTCCTTGGCGATCTGGCCGATGGCCAGCAGGCCGTCCGGGGTGATTTCGCCGCCGGCGGAACGCGGGATCACCGAGTAGGTGCCGTCTTTCTGGATATTGCCGAGGAAGTTGTCGTTGGTATCCTGCAGCGGCGTATGCTGTGGCTTGAGGATGTATTCGTTCCAGCACGAGGCCAGCAACGAGCCGACGGTTGGTTTACACACTTCGCAGCCGTAACCTTTGCCGTATTTGGCCAGCAATGCCTCGAACGACTTGATGCCTTCGACGCGGATCAGGTGGAACAGCTCCTGGCGTGAATAGGCGAAGTGTTCGCACAGGTGGTGGTTGACCTCGATGCCCTGTTTGCTCAGCTCGGCGTTCAACACCTGGGTGAGCAGCGGGATGCAGCCGCCGCAGCCGGTGCCGGCCTTGGTTTCGGCCTTCAGCGCCGCCACGGTGTGGCAGCCTTTGTTGACCGCCTGGATGATGTCGCCTTTGCTGACGTCGAAGCAGGAGCAGATCTGCGCGCTTTCCGGCAGCGAATCTACGCCGATGGCCGGTTTGCTGCCCGCATGGGCCGGCAGGATCAGGCCGTCCGGGTTTTCCGGCAGCTCGATGCCGTTCAACGCCAGCTGCAGCAGGTTGCCATAATCGCTGGTGTCGCCTACCAGCACCGCGCCGAGCAGGGTTTTATTGTCGGCGCTGACCACGATACGTTTGTAGACTTCTTTGCTTTCATCCAGATAAACGTAGCTGCGGGCGCCTTCGGTGCGGCCATGGGCATCGCCGATGCCGCCGACGTCCACGCCCAGCAGCTTCAGCTTGGCGCTCATGTCGGCGCCCTGGAAGCCGTTTTCGCGGCCCAGCAGATGATCGGCGGCCACCTGCGCCATTTTGTATCCCGGCGCCACCAGGCCAAAGGTGCGATCGCGCCAGGCGGCGCACTCACCGATGGCGTACACGTCCGGATCAGACGTTTGGCAGCTGTCGTTGATGGCGATGCCGCCGCGGCGGCCAACCTCCAGCCCGCACTGACGCGCCAGCTTGTCCTGGGCGCGGATGCCGGTGGAGAACACGATGAAATCCACTTCCAGCAGGCTACCGTCGGCGAAATGCATGGTTTTGCGCGCCGTGCCGCCGCCGTTGACGATCTCCTGGGTATTTTTGCCGGTGTGAACCTTGACGCCCATGCGCTCGATCTTGCGGCGCAGCTGGTCACCGCCCATCGGGTCGAGCTGTTCGGCCATCAGTACCGGAGCGAACTCGATCACGTGTGTTTCCACCCCCAGGCTTTTCAGCGCGCCGGCGGCTTCCAGCCCTAACAGCCCGCCGCCGACTACCGCACCGCGTTTGCTGCGGCGCGCGCAGGCTTCGATGGCGTTCAGGTCTTCGATGGTGCGGTAAACGAAGCAGTCCTGGCTATCCGAGCCCTTAATCGGCGGGATCCACGGATAGGAGCCGGTGGCCATGATCAGCTTGTCGTAATAGACGGTGCGGCCGGTGTTGGAGTGGATGACCTTCTCGTCGCGATTGATGGTGATAGCGCGTTCGCCGACCAGTACCTTTACGCCGTGTTTTTCGTAAAAGCCTTCGCGCACCAGCGACAGCTCTTCGGCGGTGTGGTGCGAGAAGTAGGAGGAAAGGTGCACGCGATCGTAAGCGATGCGTGGCTCTTCGCAAAAGACGGTGATTTCGAACTGGTCTTTGTCTGCTTTATCCAACAGATCTTCGATGAACCGGTGGCCGACCATGCCATTGCCGACGACGGCAAGTTTGACTCTGCTCATTATTGCCTCAAAATTCTGGTTTCCTAGGCTTACCTTATCTCTCCCGATGAGCAATTTATTGATGCAAATCAATCACACCCCTATATACCTCTAACGTGGTATATGAATGATTTTTCACGTTTTTTGATAAGTTGTGGATTTTATTCATCTTTAGCTGAAGCGAGTCAGTTTGCAGGTAAATTACCCCGCAGGGAGTAAACGCAAGGGGTAGGCATGGCACGGCGACTTTGTCAGCGCGATCCGCTGCCAGTATGATGAAGAAAACCAGCGCAACGGCAGAGGTGAAGGGTGGCGAAACGTCCATTGAAGTTTATCGACAACCTGCGTTTAAGCGGGCATGAAGGATTGTGGCAACTGGCAATCGAGCAGGGGCGCATCGCGCATCTGGTGCCACAGCCGGAAGGACAGGAGTGGCGCAGCGACGTGCTGGATGCGCAGGGCGGGTTGGCGTTGCCGGCGTTCGTCGAACCGCATATCCACCTGGATACCACGCAGACCGCCGGTCAGCCGGCCTGGAACCAGTCCGGCACGCTGTTCGAGGGCATTGAGCGCTGGGCTGAACGCAAAGCGCTGCTGACTCATGAAGACGTCAAACAGCGCGCCTGGCAAACGCTTAAGTGGCAGATCGCCAACGGCGTGCAGTATGTGCGCACCCACGTCGACGTTTCCGATCCCACGCTGACCGCGCTGCGCGCCATGCTGGAGGTGAAGCAGGAAGTGGCGCCTTGGGTGACGCTGCAGATTGTCGCCTTCCCGCAGGAGGGGATCCTTTCCTACCCCAACGGCGAAGCGTTGCTTGAAGAAGCGTTGCGGCTCGGGGCCGACGTGGTGGGCGCCATTCCGCACTTCGAATTCACCCGCGAGTACGGCGTGGAGTCGCTGCATAAGGCGTTCGCGCTGGCGCAAAAATACGATCGGCTGGTGGACGTGCACTGCGATGAAATCGACGACGAGCAATCGCGCTTCGTCGAGACCGTGGCGGCGCTGGCACTGAAGCTGGAGATGGGAGCGAAAGTCACCGCCAGCCACACCACGGCGATGCACTCTTACAACGGCGCTTACGCCTCGCGGCTGTTCCGTCTGTTGAAGATGTCCGGCATCAACTTCGTCGCCAATCCGCTGGTGAACATTCACCTGCAGGGCCGTTTCGACAGTTACCCGAAACGGCGCGGCGTGACCCGAGTGAAGGAGATGCTGGAGGCGGAGATCAACGTCTGTTTCGGCCATGACGACGTGTTCGATCCTTGGTACCCGCTCGGCACCGCCAACATGCTGCAGGTGCTGCACATGGGGCTGCACGTGTGCCAGCTGATGGGCTATGGCCAAATCGACGACGGACTGAAGCTGATCACCCACCATAGCGCGCGCACGCTTAACCTGAGCGACTACGGCCTGGCGGCCGGCAACAGCGCCAACCTGGTGATCCTGCCGGCGGAAAGCGGCTTCGACGCGGTGCGTCGCCAGACGCCGGTGCGTTATTCGATTCGCCAGGGTGCGGTGATCGCCGAAACGCGGCCGGCGGAAACCACGCTGCATTTGCAGCAGGAGGAGACGGTGGATTTTCGGCGCTAAGGCGCAAAAAAAGGGCGCCTTGCGGGCGCCCTTGATGTATTTGATGCGAAGAAATCAGTGCGTCACGTGACCGTGGCTGCGGTGCTTGGTCACGAAGCCCAGCAGCAGACACATCACGAACACCGCCAGATACAGGCCGTTAGCGGTGGTCAGCGCCGCATGCGCGCCGCCTTTCGCCACGATCGGGCCGGTGACCACGAAGGTCAGCATGGTGCCGATGGTACCGCAGGTCAGGATAAAGTTGACCAGCTTCGGCGAGGAGACCTTAGTCTGCAGCGAGCCGAGGGTGATCAGCGTGGTGTAGATGGCGCTGGAAACGAAGCCCAGGGCCATGATGTAGTAGCCCAGGTGCTCCGGATTGTCGGTGCTGACGAACAGGTACATCGCGCCGGTAGCCAGCGCGGCCAGCACGGTGACGATGCGTTGCAGATCGAAGAAGCGCAGGATGAAGCTGAACACCCACATGCCAACCATATAAGAGGTCCAGAAGTCGCTCACCAGCTTACCGGCCTGGCCGATGTCCATGTTGAACGACTTGGTGGCGTACTCAGGCACCCACTGAATGAAGCCCAACTGGCCGAGGATGTAGCACAGCGCGGCGATCGATAGGAACAGCACGCCGATGCCCCATTTTTCTTTCTCGACTGGTTGACCGGCATCGGCGCCTTTCTTGCCCAGCACCGGGAAGTCGGAGCACAGGGTCAGCACGAAGATCCCCACGTACAGCAGGCCGATGCAGGCATAAACCCAGTACCAGCCGATATGGCGGGCCAGCAGCATCGCGGCGACGATCGGGAAGATCATCCCGGCCATGCTGAAGAAGGAATCGGTGAACAACAGGCGCGAACCGCGCTGGCGGCCGGCATACATGTGGGTGATCAGGAAGGTGCCGATCGACATGGTGATGCCGCTCACCACGCCGAGGATAAACATGCACAGCGAGAACATGGTCAGGCTCTTGCCGAGCATCAGCCCCGCGACTGCCAGCACCATCAGGACAAAGCCGAAGATCAACTGACGCTTCAGCGGGATGATTTCCATCAGCCAGGCATTGAGGAAGATCGAAATCAAAATACCGGCGTTGAGGAAAGTAAAGGTGTTACTCATGCTGGAAACCGGCAGATTAAAGTACTCTGCAATGTTTCCCATCACCATCCCTGTGACGATCACTAAAGCACCGGTCAGCGCGTACGAAAAGAAGCTGATCCAGGTAAGCCGTATGCGGTTACTGTCATTCATTGTATAGGCCTGAATATGTCTGTTAGAGGTTTTAAAGCTGGCATAAGGCCGCTGGCTTTTCCTGGCAAACGCAGAAAAAAGTCCCGATCAGGCCACCAGGGGGCGGATCCTAGCACAGACAACGGGATTTTTTGTGATGGCTGTCGATTTTTTGATGCAACCCATGAAGGGATGATACGCATTATTGTGATCTATTTGCGTACCGTCACAATGGAATCACGGTTGATGATCGTCGGCTCAAACCGGTGCGCCGGGGTGGCAGGGTCGATCAGCCTGCGCGCCGCGTATTGGGCCATTTCGCTGATGGGAAAATGTACGCTGCTCAACGCCGGGCGCACGAAAGGTGCGCGTTCGCCGCTGTCGTAACAGATCAAGGAGATATCCTGCGGTACCCGCAGGCGGTGCTCGTTGATCGCCAGCAGCGCGCCGATCGCCATCTCTTCGTTGCAGCAGTAGATGGCGCTGGGCAGTGCGGTTTGCTGCAGCAGATGATCGGCGCAGCGGTAACCGCTTTCCAGATCGTAGACGCCCTCCAGACAGGCTATCGGCTCGATATTCGCCGCCTGCATCGCCTCTTCAAATCCTTGCAGCCGCAGGCGGCTCGACGGGCGCTCGCGCGGGCCGCTGATGCAGGCGATGCGCCGGTGCCCGGCGTCGAGTAACTGCTGCGTCGCCATGCGGCTGGCAAGCGGGTGATCGAAGGTGACGCAGCGGTCTTCCAGCCCCGGCACCAGACGATCGAGCAACACGAAATCACGTTGCTCCGCCGCCAGCTGGCGCAGCCGATCGTCGCTGAGAAAACGCACGTGCAGGATCACGCCGTCGCAGCGCAGGCTGAACAGCCGCTGCACCGCCTGCCATTCGTTTTCGGCACTGTTGCGGCCCTGGGTCACCAGCAGCTGCTTGCCGTGGGATTCGGCCTCGGTCTGCACGAAGTCCATCAGCGCGCCGAAGAAGCCACCGCGGTACGACGTCGTGACCAACCCGAGGGTATTGCTGTGGCTGGAGGCGAGCGCACGGGCCGCCGGGTTGGGGGTATAACCGAGCTGGGCGACGGCGCGTTCAACCTTCTCGCGGGTCGGCGCCTTGACGTTGCTGTCGCCGTTCACTACCCGCGATACGGTGGCGCGCGATACGCCCGCCAGCGCCGCGACATCTTCCAGTGTCACCATCGTCCAACTCCTGATTACGGCTAAAAAAATGGGTTCGGCGTGCCGAACCCCTGTCATACCGCGCCGGCGCTTACCTGAACTGCGGCAAGTACGGCGCGTTTATCGTCAACACCTCGTCCAGCAACGGCTGTGCCAGGTTGGCGTTGCCCACCAGCGGGTTGGCGATCAGCGCCAGCAAGCCGCTGCGGCGATCGCCGTGCACTGCCGCCTCGATGGTCAGGCGCTCGTAGGCTTTTACCTGCTGCGTCAGCGCCTGCATCGGTTCCGACAGCGGGCCGAACGTCAGCGGATGCGCGCCCTGGGCATCGACGATACAGTTGATTTCTATCACAGCATCGTCCGGCAGGCCATGGATTGCGCCGCGGTTTGCGGTGTTGACCACTAATTGCGTGCCGAGATTATTATGGATAGCACGGATCAGCTCCAGCGCAACTTCGGAATAGAAAGAACCGCCGCGGAAGCTGAGTTGCTCCGGTTTACTGTTCAACTGCGGATCGGCATACAGCTCGAACAGCTCTTTTTCTACCTGCATCACCTGCTCGGCGCGGGTGCCGCGCTCGCCGGCGGCAGCCATCTCTTCCGCCAGCATCTCGCGGGTCTGGTAAAAATAGCGGTGGTACGGGCAGGGGATGGCGCCGAGCGCGCGCAGGAAGTCCGGCTGCCAGGGCTCTTCCTTGATGTTGTTCATGGTCAGCGCCGCGCCGTCGCACAACATGTCGATCACGTTGCCGGTGACGTCGCGCCCCTGCTGCGTGACCTGATGCACCCAGACCATGTGATTCAAACCGGCGAACCGCAGCTGCACGTCGGCGTAAGGCGCCTGCAGCATGTTGGCGATCATGTGATGCATGCTGATCGGTACGTTACACAGGCCGATGATCTTCGCTTTGGTAAAGCGGGACACCGCCTCGGTGACGATGCCGGCCGGGTTGGTGAAGTTGATGATCCAGGCGTCCGGCGCCAGCTTTTCCACCCGACGGGCGATATCCAGCATCACCGGAATGGTGCGCAGCGCCTTGGCGAAGCCGCCGACGCCGGTGGTCTCCTGGCCGAGCAGCTGGTATTTCAGGCCCAGCCGTTCATCGGCGGCGCGCGCCGGCAGTTGCCCGACGCGGAACTGGGTCAGCACGAAAGCGGCGCCGTGAATGGCGTCGTCCAGCGCGAAGTGCACGCTGACCTTCACCTGTTCCAGCCCGTGGCGCGCCAGCATGCGGCGGGTCAGGGCGGCGATGGTTTCCACTTTTTGGCGGCCTGGCTCGACGTCCACCAGCGCCAGTTCGGTGACCGGCAGCTCATCGATGCGTTGGATCAGCCCATCGACCAGTTCGGGAGTGTAGCTGCTGCCACCGCCAATCACCGCGATTTTGAGCGTGTTCATGAGCGGCCCTCCGTCTGTGACTGACGGCGATAGAGTTCGATCATGTCGTCGGCCAGATCCTGGATGACCATGGCGTTCATCAGATGATCCTGCGCATGCACGGTGATCAGGTTGATCGCCAGCTTGCCGCAGCCTTCGTCCAGGCCGATCAGCTCGGTCTGGATCAGGTGCGCCTTCTTCACCCACTCTTTGGATTCGACCATGTGTTTGGCCGCGGCGGCGAAGTCACCGGCGCGCGCTTGCCGCAACGCCATCAACGCATTACTGCGCGCGCTGCCGGAGAACACCAGCAGTTCCATGATGGTGCTTTCAAACTCGGGGCTGACTTCAGTCATCAATTCACTCACGTCATTTCTCCAGGGGTTGCGCGGCAACGCCGCCGTGGGATACCTCAGTATCCGTTCTTTTTATAATGAGAGCGCTCTCATTTATATAGGGTAACGGCAACGGGTGTGCAAACTGGGAGGTAGATCGCAAAAAACGCCCCGGGGCGGCGCTGGGCAAAAAATGCGTGACGCGGTTGGCAAAAAAGCCTTCTGCGCCCATACTTTCCGCAGCAAAATTCAGGGCCGCCTAGGATATGTCCCGTAATTGGGTAAATATAGGTAAATGGCTGGTACTTGCCGATACAGCTCTTTAGAATCAAAGCGCTTTTCCGTTGTTTGTCTCTCAGAGAAAGGACCCGTTAATGTTCAAACGTACTTTAGTGACCTTCGTCGCGCTGTGTTCCCTGACAGCGATGGCGCCAGCGGCGCTCGCCGCCGGTGAAGCCCACGTCATGCTGACCACCTCGGCAGGGAATATCGAGTTGGCGCTCGACAGTCAGAAGGCACCGGTTTCCACCCAGAATTTCGTCGATTACGTGAACAGCGGGTACTACAACAACACCATTTTCCATCGCGTGATCCCGGGCTTTATGGTTCAGGGCGGCGGTTTCACCGCTGACATGCAGCAGAAATCCACCAAGGCGCCAATCAAGAACGAAGCCGACAACGGCTTGCGCAACCTGCGCGGCACCATTTCGATGGCGCGCACCGCCGACAAGGACAGCGCCACCAGCCAGTTCTTCCTGAACGTGGCGGATAACGCCTTCCTGGATCACGGCCAGCGCGATTTCGGCTACGCCGTGTTCGGCAAAGTGGTGAAAGGCATGGACGTCGTGGACAAGATCGCTCAGGTGCCGACCGGTAACGTCGGCCCTTACCAGAATGTGCCGACCAAACCGGTGGTGATTCTGTCGGCCAAGGTGTTGCCGTAAGTTTTTTGGCCGATCCCGCCGGGGTCGGCCGTCCTTCCTCACGAAGCCTTGCCTTCATCACTGTTTTCTCCCGTGCCCCATGCTCTAATCGGCAGACAATAACCAGACCGGAAATCCGGCGTTCGCCCTTTGTTGTCTCTGGATGAGTTGCTGCCATGTATGAATTTAACCAGGTGCTGTTGCTGTTGCAGCAGATGTGCGTCTATCTCGTCATCGCCTATCTGCTGAGCAAAACCCCGCTGTTTATCCCGCTGATGCAGGTGACCATTCGCCTGCCGCACAAGCTGCTGTGTTACGTGATCTTCTCGGTGTTCTGCATCATGGGCACCTATTTCGGGCTGCACATTCAGGATTCGATCGCCAATACCCGCGCGATAGGCGCGGTCCTGGGCGGCTTGCTGGGCGGGCCGTCGGTAGGCTTTCTGGTCGGGCTGACCGGCGGCCTGCACCGGTATACGCTCGGCGGCATGACCGACGTGGCCTGCGCGATCTCCACGGTGTCGGAAGGCCTGGTCGGCGGCATCGTACATAGCATCGCCATGCGCCGCGGGCGCATCGAGCTGCTGTTCAATCCGCTGTTCGTCGGCGGCGTGGCGCTGGTGGCGGAAGTGTTGCAGATGGCGATCATTCTGGCGGTGGCGCGTCCTTACAACGAGGCGTTGCAGCTGGTGGAACACATCGCGCTGCCGATGATGATCGCCAATACCGTCGGTGCGGCGATGTTCATGCAAATCCTGCTGGATCGGCGCGCGATGTTTGAGAAATACACCAGCGCTTTCTCTTCCAAGGCGCTGAAGATCGCCGAGCGCACCGAGGGCATCCTGCGCCAGGGCTTCGATCAGGAAAACAGCATGAAGGTCGCCCGGGTGATTTATCAGGAGCTGGGTATCGGTGCAGTGGCGATCACCGATCGTGACAAGCTGCTGGCGTTTATCGGCATCGGCGACGATCACCACCTGCCGGGCACGCCGATCGCCTCGGTGCATTCGCATCGCGCCATCGACAACAACGAGGTGGTGTACGCCGACGGCAATCAGCTCTCTTACTGCTGCTCGATCAATCCGGCCTGCAAGCTGGGATCGACGCTGGTGATCCCGCTGCGCGGCGAAAACCAGCGGGTCATCGGCACCATCAAGCTGTACGAACCGAAAAGCCAGCTGTTCAGCACCATCAACCGCACGCTGGGCGAAGGCATCGCCAGCCTGCTGTCGGCGCAGATCATGGCCGGACAGTACGAGCGCCACAAGCAGCTGCTGGCGCAGTCGGAGATCAAGCTGTTGCATGCGCAGGTCAATCCGCATTTCCTGTTCAATGCGTTGAATACGCTGGTGGCGGTGATCCGCCGCGATGGCGAACGGGCCTGCGATCTGGTGCAGTCCCTCTCAACTTTCTTTCGTAAAAACCTCAAACGTTCGGATGATGAAGTCAGCCTGGCGGACGAGATTGAGCATGTGAACGCCTACCTGCAGATTGAGAAAGCGCGCTTCGCCGATCGGCTGGAGATCGCGGTATCGCTGCCGGAGGCGCTGCTGGCGGCGCGGCTGCCGGCGTTTTCGCTGCAGCCGATCGTCGAGAACGCCATCAAGCACGGCACCTCGCATCTGTTGGGCGTGGGCCGCATCGAAATCGGCGCCTGCTGCGAAGGCGAGCATCTGCTGCTGCAGGTGACGGACAACGCCGGGCTGTTCCAGCCGAAGCCGAACTGCAGCGGGCTGGGGATGAACCTGGTGGATAAACGCATTCGCGTGCGCTACGGCGAAGGCTATGGCGTGCAGGTGGATTGCCGGCCGGACGCCTATACCCGCATTACGCTCAATGTTCCCATGGAGAGGGCCGCCTGATGTTAAACGCACTGATTGTTGACGATGAGCCTTCCGCACGCGACAACCTGCGCCATCTGCTGGAGGCCGAAGCGGGGATCACGATCATCGGCGAATGCGCCAACGCCATCGAAGCCATCAGCCAGATCCACCGGCTGCAGCCGGACGTGGTGTTTCTCGATATCCAAATGCCGCGCATCAGCGGGCTGGAAATGGTCGGCATGCTGGATCCCAATCGGATGCCGCACATCGTGTTTCTGACCGCCTACGACGAATACGCGGTGCAGGCGTTCGAGGAGCACGCCTTCGACTATCTGCTGAAGCCGGCGGAGCCGAAGCGGCTGAGCAAGACGCTGCAACGCCTGCGGCAGCGCAGTGCGCCGCAGGACGTGACGGCGCTGGATGAGAGCGCCGGTTACCTGAAATACATTCCCTGCACCGGCCACAGCCGTATCTATCTGCTGCGGTTTGACGAGGTGTTGGCGATCCGTTCCAAACTGAGCGGGGTATTCGTGGTGCGCAGCGACGGCATGGAGTGTTTCACCGAATTGACGCTGCGCACGCTGGAAAGCCGTACGCCGCTGGTGCGCTGCCATCGGCAGTATTTGGTCAACCTGGAGCAGGTGCGCGAGATCCGCTTCGAAGAAGGCGGCGCGGCGGAGATGATCATGTCCGCCGGCGATCCGGTGCCGGTCAGCCGGCGCTATTTGAAAGCGCTGAAGGAGCAACTGGGGCTGCGGGGGTGACGCAGGTCTTAGGGGGATTCTGAAAAGACAGGCATCATGGGCGTCCCGACGGCGCCCATTTTGTTTGTCCTTGACGGGGTTACGCGGCGCTTATAGCTTTATTGCATCAACAGGCGCGTTTCGCGCCGCGTCAGCGTCAAAGGAACAGAAAATGAGTGAACCACGGATTATCGCCAAAGCGATGAAAGACGGAAAACCGGAACAGGATCTGGTGATTTTACCGGCGTTGGCCAACCGCCACGGGTTGATTACCGGGGCAACCGGCACCGGCAAGACGGTGACGCTGCAAAAAATGGCCGAGCAGTTCTCGCGCATCGGCGTGCCGGTGTTCCTGTCGGACGTGAAGGGCGATCTGTCCGGCATCGGCGCCGAGGGCGTACCGTCCGAGAAGCTGCAGGCGCGCCTGGCAGCGATTGGCGTCACCGACTGGCAGCCGCAGGCCTGCACCATTATCCCGTGGGATATTTACGGCGAAAAGGGCCACCCGATCCGCGCCACGATTTCCGATCTCGGGCCGCTGCTGCTGGGGCGTCTGTTGGATCTGAACGAAGTGCAAAGCGGCGTGCTGCAGCTGGTGTTCAAAATTGCCGATGACAACGCGCTGCTGTTGCTGGACATGAAAGACCTGCGCGCCATGGTGCAGTTCGTCGGCGATAACGCCAAACAATTCCAGACTCAGTACGGCAACATCTCTGCCGCGTCGGTCGGCGCCATCCAGCGTGGGTTGCTGACGCTGGAAGAGCAGGGCGCCAACCAGTTTTTCGGCGAGCCGATGCTGGACATCAACGATCTGATGAAAACCGACGCCAACGGCCATGGCGTGATCAACCTGCTGGCGGCGGACAAGCTGATCAATCAGCCGAAGCTGTATTCAGTGTTCCTGCTGTGGCTGCTGGCCGAGCTGTTTGAGCACCTGCCGGAAGTGGGCGACCCTGAACAGCCGAAGCTGGTGTTCTTCTTCGATGAAGCGCACCTGCTGTTCAACGACGCGCCGGCGGCGCTGCTGACCAAGATTGAACAGGTGGTGCGCCTGATCCGCTCCAAAGGCGTCGGCATTTACTTCGTCACCCAGAATCCGCTGGATATCCCGGACAGCGTGCTGGGCCAGTTGGGCAACCGCGTACAGCATGCGCTGCGCGCCTTCACGCCACGCGATCAGAAGGCGGTGAAAACGGCGGCGCAAACCCTGCGCGCCAATCCGGCCTTCGATGCCGAAACGGCGATCACCGAGCTGGGCGTGGGCGAAGCGCTGGTGTCATTCCTCGACGAGAAGGGCCGGCCAAACGTGGTGGAGCGGGCGATGGTCATCGCGCCGGAATCCAAGATGGGCATGCTCGGCACGGAAGGGCTGAACAGTGCGATCAACAAATCGCCGCTGTATGGCCGCTATGAAGACATGATTGACCGCGAGTCAGCTTACGAGAAGCTGTCGTCGGGCGGCTTCGCCACCGTCGGCACTGCGCAGCAGGGGCAGCAACCGCAGGCGCAAGCACAGCAACAGACGGGCGGCGGCCTGATGGACGGATTGAACGAGCTGCTGTTCGGTTCCACCGGCCCGCGCGGCGGCAAACGCGACGGCATCGTCCAGACCGCTGCCAAGAGCATGGCGCGCGATCTCGGCCGGCAGATCCTGCGCGGCGTACTGGGCTCGATCACCGGCGGCCGTAAAAAGTAAGCGGAAATTATCGTCGGCAGCGGCGGGTTAAATCAGTAAACTATGGCGGCGTTTTTCTCTGCCGGACCTAACATGCTGCTGCTGATCGATAACTACGACTCCTTTACCTATAACCTTTACCAGTACTTCTGCGAATTGGGCGCCGAGGTGCTGGTGAAGCGCAACGATGAGCTGCAGCTGGCCGATATCGCGCGGCTGGCGCCGCAGCATCTGGTGATTTCCCCTGGCCCCTGTACCCCGAACGAAGCGGGTATCTCGCTGGCCGCCATTCGTCATTTCGCCGGCAAGCTGCCGATCCTCGGCGTATGCCTGGGGCACCAGGCGCTGGGGCAGGCGTTCGGCGCCGAAGTGGTGCGCGCCCGCGCGGTGATGCACGGCAAAACTTCGGCGATTCGCCATCTGGGCGTCGGCGTGTTTCGCGGCCTGAACGATCCGCTGACCGTGACCCGATATCACTCGCTGGTGCTGAAAGCCGATACGCTGCCGGATTGCTTTGAAGTGACCGCCTGGAGCGAACGCGACGGCGTGCGCGACGAGATCATGGGCATCCGCCACCGCACGCTGGCGCTGGAAGGGGTGCAGTTCCACCCGGAAAGCGTGCTCAGCGAGCAGGGCCATCAGCTGTTGGATAATTTTCTCAGGCGTTAATCCCTTCGCGTTTTTTTCGCCCGTCAGGCGTTTTGCATTTGCGCTTTAGTGTTTTTTTATGCATATTTCGTGATTATATTTTCACTATAACATCGCGATAGCGCTGAAAAACCTTCAGGGTGGAGCCGAAAATGACTGACAAATCCGCAGTGAGCCGCAGCACCTTTGACCAGGTGATCCTGCCTGTTTATGCACCCGCCCAGTTTGTTCCGGTGCGCGGCAAAGGCAGCCGGGTCTGGGATCAGCAGGGAAAAGAGTACATCGATTTTTCCGGTGGCATCGCGGTGACGGCGCTGGGACACTGCCACCCGGCGCTGGTCGAGGCGCTCAAACGCCAGGGCGAAACCCTGTGGCATACCAGCAACGTCTTCACCAATGAACCGGCGCTGCGTTTGGCGAGCAAACTGATCGACGCCACCTTCGCCGACCGGGTGTTCTTCGCCAACTCCGGCGCAGAGGCCAACGAGGCGGCGTTCAAACTGGCGCGTCATTACGCCATCACCCGCCACAGCCCGTACAAAACCAAAATCATCGCCTTCTATAACGCGTTTCACGGCCGCACGCTGTTCACCGTGTCGGTGGGTGGGCAGGCCAAATATTCCGACGGGTTCGGGCCGAAGCCGGCCGACATCGTGCACGTGCCGTTCAACGATCTGGCGGCGGTGAAAGCGGTGATGGACGACCATACCTGCGCGGTGGTGATGGAGCCGATTCAGGGAGAGGGCGGCATTACGCCGGTCGACGCCGACTTCCTCAAAGGCGTGCGCAAACTGTGCGACCAACATCAGGCGCTGCTGGTGTTCGACGAAGTGCAAAGCGGCATGGGGCGAAGCGGCAAGCTGTTCGCCTATATGCATTATGGCGTGACGCCGGACATTCTCACCACCGCCAAGGCGCTGGGCGGTGGTTTCCCGGTCAGCGCCATGCTGACCACCGAAGAGATTGCGTCGGTGATGCAGGTGGGCACTCACGGCACCACCTACGGCGGTAACCCGCTGGCCTGCGCGGTGGCGGAGGCGGCGCTGGATGTGATCAATACGCCGGAGGTGCTGAGCGGCATCGAGCAGCGCCACGCGCTGTATGTGCAGGCTTTGCAGGATATCGGCGATAAATACGGTATTTTCACCGCCATTCGTGGCATGGGGTTACTGATCGGCGCCGAGTTGACGCCGCATTATCACGGCAGAGCGCGCGATTTCCTCACCGCCGCCGCTGCGCGTGGGTTGATGATCCTCAACGCCGGGCCGAACGTGATCCGCTTCGCGCCGTCGCTGGTGGTGGAGCCGCAGGACATCGAGGCCGGCATGGCGCTGTTCGAGCTGGCGGTGCAGGATGTGATCAACGCCTGAAGCCCGTGTGACGAATAACGGGGCGCGGCATGCCGCGCCCTTATTGATCGCGGAGTTTGCGCTTGAGCCAAATGCCGTGGTGCGGGCGTTGGCGCCAGGCCAGCGACGAAATGGTGTGCATCACGCTCAGGTGCGACAGAATACGCCGCAAATGACGCTCCATCTCGGTAACGGGCATCTCCGGATGCAGATCCGGCGGCTGCATGATGCCGCTGCTGCCGCTGCTCGGGCCGTCGTACTCCAGGCGTTGCTGGCAGCTCTGCAGCGCAATTTCACAGGTTTGCAGATACGTTTCCGCCAGCTTCGGCGTCAGCATATAGTGCTCGCGCGCCAAAATGGTCATGGCATTCAGGTGTTCGACGATGAACTGGCTGTGAGTGACCCATAAACGCATATCCGCCAGATAGTTCGACGCGAATCCCGGCTCCTGCATCGCCTGATTGAGCGAGGTGAACAGCGCGTTGTGCGCCTGGTTGACCTGCATGCGGGCATAGGCCAACGCGGTGGCGTCCGGCTCCGGCTGTTCCAGCATCAGCCGCAGCGCGGCTTGATCGTTTTCCAGTGCCTGATGGGCATTCTTGCGCAGCAGCCCGCTTTGCCACTGCGGCCATAGCCAAATGGTGCCGCCGAACGCCAGCACGCAGCCGATCAAGGTATCAATCAGACGAGGCACCAGAAAATGCGAGCCGTTCAGCGCCAGCAGCTGCAAGGTGTAAACCGCCGTCACCGTAAAGCCAATCACCGATAGCCCGTAGTTCTTGCGTGAAACCAGGTAGGCTAGCAGCGTGATCACCAGCATGATGCTCAGCGTTTCGCCTTCCGGTAACTGCAGCTGCAGCAGCCCGGCCGCCAGCAACAGCCCGGCAATCGTGCCCAGCGCACGGTGCTGAATACGCACCCGGGTGGCGTTATACCCGTTTTGGCTCACCAGCATGATGGTGAGCAGGATCCAGTAAGGCTTCGGCAGGTTGAACACCGCCCCCAGACTGCTGCCGACCGCCAGCGTCACCCCCAGCCGCGCGGCGTTGCGCAGGGCGGTAGATTTGAACGACAGATAGCTGGCTAGCGCCGGCCAAAACGGCAGGCGGTGCTGGCCGGGCATCAGATCTCGGCGGTACAGCGGATGCTGGGTGCGCAGCAGGCGGGCGATGCGGCTGAAGTGGTAATAACAAAACTGGCCGACCGGGTTATCGGGATGCTGCGCCGCCATTTTTTCCAGCGCCGCCAGCTCGTGGGCCATGGAAAAGCGCTTCGAATGTTGATGGTAGAGTATATCGTGCGCCACCACGCGCAGCCGGCCGGCGATCACCTGAGCGTTGCGGCGAATGATCGCTTCGGCCTGGCTCTGCTCCACCAGTTTTTGCACTTCCTCCGGCAGATGCAGGCTGACGGTGATGTGCTCCTGCAGATCCATCGCCACCTGAAAGGCGCGCTGCAGTCGCTTTTGATCGAGGTTGTTGGCGTGCGGCAGGAAATTAAGCTGTTGGTACAGCAGGCTGATCAGATCCATCACCTTTTGCTGGCGCACCAGCAGTGGCGGCAGCGCGGTCTGCGGATCGGTGTGCTGAGTCAGCAGGGAGTATTTGGCTTCGAAGTAGTCCGCCAGTTCCAGATAGAGCTGGCTGAGCGTCTCGCGCATCGGTTGCTCTTTCCACAGCCGGAACCAGAACCAGGTGAATAAGCCGTACCAGACGGTGCCGATCGCGTACAGCAGCGGCGCCTGCCAGACAGGCACCGTGCCGGCCGTGCTGAGAGCGAAGATGGCGGCCACCAGCGCCGCCGGCAACAGCCGGGCGTGCAGCGGGCTGATTTCGCCGGTAACGCCGAGCAGCAGCGCCAGGCCCAGCATCAGCGCCGGCAGCGGCACGTGCCACAGAAGTGCCTGTTGCAACAGCACGCTGCTGAAGGCGAACAGCGAGCCGCCGACGATCAGCCGTTTAAAGAAGCGCTTATGCGGCGTGTCCAGACCGGCGATATTGCAGCAGGCGGGCACCAGAGAGAACATCAGGCCGAGCTGCAGCTGGCCTATCAACAAGCCAAACAGCACCGGCAGGCACAACACCAGCGTTTGTCGCAGTGCGTAGTTGATTTCCGGGTGGTAGATCAGACGGCGCCACATGGCAGAGAGCAGACAAAAAAACGGCGCAGATTGCGCCGTTTCTTCAGGGATTAACGGGTGCCGTAGACGACAATGGTTTTGCCGTGGGCGGAAATCAGGTTTTGATCTTCCAGCATTTTCAGAATACGGCCAACGGTTTCACGCGAGCAGCCGACGATCTGGCCGATCTCCTGACGGGTGATCTTGATCTGCATGCCGTCCGGGTGAGTCATGGCGTCGGGTTGCTTCGCCAGATTCAGCAGGGTTTGCGCGATGCGGCCGGTCACGTCCAGGAAGGCGAGGTTGCCCACTTTTTCGGAGGTAACCTGCAGGCGGCTCGCCATTTGGGCGGACAGGCGCATCAGGATGTCCGGGTTCACCTGGATCAGCTGGCGGAATTTCTTGTAGGAAATTTCGGCCACTTCACAGGCGGTTTTCGCGCGAACCCAGGCGCTGCGCTCCTGGCCTTCTTCGAACAATCCGAGCTCGCCGATGAAATCCCCCTGGTTGAGGTAGGACAGGATCATCTCTTTACCTTCTTCATCCTTGATCAGCACCGCGACGGAGCCTTTCACGATGTAGTAAAGCGTTTCGGCCTTTTCACCTTGGTGAATCAGCGTACTCTTCGATGGATATTTGTGGATATGGCAATGAGACAGGAACCATTCGAGAGTAGGGTCTGTTTGCGGTTTGCCGAGAACCATTCGCTGTTATCCTCTGTTGTTATCGCTGCCTTGTGTCACAGGGGTCAGAGTTCCCTGTAAAACCCGCCTGTAGCCGCAGTCATGAGCGAGGGCTACCGGCAAGTTTTGAGGCGTGTCATAAAAATACGCTGTCGCTCTAGCATATTAACTTGCCGTAAGCGCTGCAAGCTACATTCTGTTAACATACCGGTAAAGGAGCCTTTCTCTGGGCGTTTCCCTGAAATTCAGTGTCCCGGAAAGATTTATTGCGGCTCTGTTTGTAGCACAGAGTAAGGCGGGTGTCTCGTGTTGTCTCGCTTCAGCATGATTAGCATCAGGTTACGTTGCCTGTTTCTATGCGAAAGCGTACTCTGATTTTAAGAAATTAACCGGAGTGACCAGAATGCAGGCAAGAGTTAAGTGGGTGGAAGGGTTAACGTTTTTGGGTGAATCGGCCTCCGGCCACCAGGTGCTGATGGACGGCAACGCCGGCGATAAAGCGCCGAGCCCGATGGAGATGGTGCTGATGTCGGTGGGCGGCTGCAGCGCGATTGACGTGGTGTCCATCCTGCAAAAAGGGCGCAACGACGTGCGCGACTGCGAGGTGAAGCTGACCTCCGAGCGCCGTGCAGAAGCCCCGCGGTTGTTCACCCATATCAATCTGCACTTCATCGTCACCGGTCAGGATCTGACCGACAAAATCGTAGAGCGTGCGGTGAACCTGTCGGCGGAGAAATACTGCTCGGTGGCGCTGATGCTCAACAAGGCTGCCACGGTGACCCACAGTTTCGAGATCCGCCAACCGGCGTAATCGAGACGGAGCGCGGCCCGCCGCCGCGCTCAACGCATTTATTCGATCTTCTTGCCTTCCAGCAATCGCTGCACCAGCGGCGCCATGATCAGCTCCATCGCCAGCCCCATCTTGCCGCCCGGCACCACTAACGTATTGATGTGCGAGATAAACGAGCCCTGCAGCATCGCCAGCAAATAGGGGAAGTCAATCTGATCCAGCCCGCGGAAGTGGATCACCACGAAGCTTTCATCCAGTGAGGGAATGGCTTTGGCGGCGAACGGGTTGGAAGTGTCCACCGTCGGCACACGCTGGAAGTTGATGTGGGTGCGCGAGAACTGCGGCGTGATGTAGTTGATGTAATCTTCCATCGAACGCACCACCGAATCCATCACCGCCTCGCGGGAGTGGCCGCGCTCGCCGGTATCGCGGATCAGCTTCTGGATCCACTCCAGGTTGACGATCGGCACCACGCCGACCAGCAGATCGACGTGGCTGGCCACGTCATGGTGTTCGGTGACCACACCGCCGTGCAGCCCCTCGTAGAACAGCACGTCGGTCGGCGCCGGCAGCGGCTCCCATGGGGTGAAGGTGCCCGGCACCTGATTGTAGGGCACCGCTTCGTCGTAGGTGTGCAGGTACTTGCGCGAACGGCCGGTGCCGTTTTTGCCGTACTCGATAAAGCTCTGCTGCAGCAGGCCGAAGTCGTTGGCCTCGGGGCCAAAATAGCTAATGTGCCTGCCCAGATCGCGCGCCTTGCGGATCGCCGCGTCCATTTCCGGCCGGGTGTAGCGGTGGAAGCTGTCGCCCTCCAGTTCGGCGGCGCGAATGTTGAGCTGTTGGAAGATTTTGCGGAACGCCACGCTGGTGGTGGTGGTGCCGGCGCCGCTGGAACCGGTCACCGCGATAACGGGATGTTTGGCAGACATGGTGGTTGTCACTCCGTGTTGAATGCGCCGGCGTCAGGGGATTATTGTGGCTCTTGTTGACGCTCTCTATGTCAGGAAAAAATGGCGCTCGCTGGTTTGCAATGTCCCATTGTTACCTGATTTTTTCCGTCAGTCATAGAACCGAACGCCACTAAATTTCTTCCTGCCCGGCGCGGAACTGGCCGCGCGGCATGATGTTGACGCTCTCATGCAGTTCTGACCACACCAGCACCACTTCGCCGTTTTTCAGCTGGCGGCGCACGTCCTCCACCTTCTGTTCCAGCGATCGTTCGTGCTCGCCGTAATCGGTGCCTTCGCGCAGCACAAAGGATTCGATCAGGCTGTTCAGGGTGTCGGTTGCCAGTTCTTGCCAGGGAATGATCACGTCGGGATGTCCAGATAAGGGGAAAGCCAGGCCGGAATGCGATGCTCCAGCCACATGTGCGGTTTTTTCAGCGTGCCGCCGACGAAGCCGACGTGGCCGCCGAACTCGGTCAGCTGATATTCGATATTGCGCGGCAGGCCGGCGACGTCGGGGATCACCTCATGGGTCATGAAGGGATCGTCCTTCGCATGGATGATCAGCAGCGGCGTTTGGATCGCCGGCAACAGCGGCAGAGCGCTGCAGCGGCGATAATAGTCGGTGGCGTCGCTGAAGCCGTGAATGCGCGAGGTGATGGCGTCGTCGAACTCGCGGATGCGCCGCAAACCGTTCAGCTGTGACAGCTTGAGCGGCAGGGTGTCCGGGTAGTGCAACAGTTTGCGGGTGGCGTTTTGTTTCAGTTGCCCCAGCAAATAGCGCTGATAGACACGGGAGAAGCCTTGCTCCATACGGTAGGCGCAGGGTTCCAGCATCAGCGGCGCTGAGACCACCACCGCCGCCTGCAGCAGGCTGTCGGCGCCTTGCTGCGCCAGATAGCAGGCCAGCATGTTGCCGCCGAGCGAAACGCCTACCGCCGCGGTTGGCACCTCGCCGTAGCGGTCGCGCAGCCAGCGCAGGAAGAAGCGCGCGTCTTCGGTTTCACCGGAGTGGTAGATGCGCTGCTTGCGGTTGGGCACGCCGCTGCAGCCGCGAAAGTGCATCACCACGCCGAGCCAACCGCGCTCACGCCAGGCGTTGAGCAGGCCATGCGCGTAGGGGCTGTAGAAGCTGCCTTCCAGGCCGTGGAACAGCACCGCGCGCGGTTTGTCGCGCGCCTGCGCCGGATCCTCGCTCCAGGCAAGATCGACGAAGTCGCCGTCGGGCAATTCCAGCCGTTGCCAATGCGGTTTCAATAACACGCGGCGGCGCACCAGCCGCGGCAACAGCGTTTGCAGGTGCGGGTTACTGGCCCCGGTCAGGGGGCGAAAGGTGTTAGGCATAGGCTGAGTAAAATGTTGTGGGCGGCTATTGTGAGATCCCTAGCGCACTGTTAGCTTCAATACCAAGAATTAACAATGATACTGCAAAAAAGCGCCTTGGGTGAGGAGCACCCGTGCCATGGAACCGAGTTTATTCCTTTCGATGCTGGGCTTCCTGTGGGTCGCCGCCATCACGCCAGGCCCCAATAACCTGCTGCTGACCACCTCCGGTGCTAACTTCGGCTTTATGCGTTCGCTGTGGCTGATGATTGGCATCATGCTCGGCATGCAAAGCATTTTGCTGCTGGTGGCCTTCGGCGTCGGCAGCCTGATCCTGGTTTACCCGTCGCTGCACCTGATCCTGAAAATCCTCGGCAGTTTGTACCTGCTGTGGCTGGCGTGGAAAGTCGCCACCGCCGCCTATGAAAAGCTGGAAACCGACGTGGCGCCGCCGCAGCCGGTGCGGCTGTATCAGGGCTGGCTGCTGCAGTTCCTCAACCCGAAAGCCTGGCTGATGGCGCTGGGCGCGGTGGCCAGCTTCAGCCTGGCGGGCGATAAGTACAACGGTTCCATCGCGGCGATCGCGCTGGGCATTTTGGCGGTAAACATCGTCGCCGGCGTTATCTGGCTGGCGTTCGGTACCCTGATCGGCCGCCTGCTGCGCAGCAAAAAGGCCTGGGTTATCTTCAACGTTTCCATGGGGTTGTTGACCGCAGCCTGTGTGTTACTGATCTGGCATTAAGGAGTGAACGATGGCGGAAAATTATTATCACGTGGTTGCTTTTACCGGCAAAGGGCTGCGCGGCAACCCGGCCGGGGTTTGCCTGCTGACGCAGCCGCTGCCGGCGGAGCGGTTGCAGGCGATCGCCAACGAGATCGGCCTGCCGGAAACCAGCTTTGTTTGGGATGACGGCGACATGACCGCCATTCGCTGGTTTACCCCGGAGCGTGAGGTCGATCTTTGCGGCCACGGCACGCTGGCGGCGGCGCATGTGATGTTCAGCGCGGTTAACCCGGCGCTGAAGGATATTCGCTTCCGTTCGGCCGGCGGCGAGCTGTTCGTCAAGCGCGATGAGCGGGACGGGGAGCGGCTGGTGCTTGATTTCCCCGCCAGGCCGCCGCAAAAAGTCGCCGAACCGGCGGGCCTCGCGGCGCTGCTGGGCGTGCAGCCGCAGGAAGTGTGGCAGGCGAAAGCGCTGCTGGTGGTGGTGGAAAACGAGGCGCAGGTGCGCGCGCTGCGCCCGGACATCCCGGCGCTGATCGCATTGGCCGGCCGCGCGGTGATCGTCACCGCGCCGGGTGACACCGTGGACTTCGTTTCGCGCTATTTCACGCTCGACGGCGGCGAGGATCCGGTGACCGGCTCCGCGCATTGCACGTTGATGCCTTACTGGACGGCGCGCCTCGGCCGCCATCGGCTGCATGCGCAGCAGATCTCGGCACGCGGCGGCGAACTGTTCTGCGAACTGCAAGGGGATCGCACGCTGCTCGGCGGCTATGCTCATGTGTTCCTGCACGGAAGTATCGCGCTGTAATCTGCGGTTATATTACTCAAGGTAATAAAGAAGACTTTTTTATTCTTTTATCGCCCGTCATCGCTCAGATAAAACTGTCAGCAACTGAACAGATTTTTATCAACGGAGCGGAACATGGCGGGCAAACTCTTTTCCTTACGTAACGTGGCGCTGCTGGCGTTGTCGCTCAGCGCGGCCAGCGCCTACGCGGTGGACGTGACCGTGGCGTACCAGACGTCGGCAGAGCCGGCCAAGGTGGCGCAGGCGGAAAACAGCTTCGCCAAACAGTCCGGCGCGACCGTCGACTGGCGTAAGTTCGACAGCGGTTCCAGCGTGCTGCGCGCGCTGGCCTCCGGCGACGTGCAGATCGGCAATATCGGCTCCAGCCCGCTGGCGGTGGCCGCCAGCCAAAAACTCCCCATCGAAGTGTTCCTCATCGCCTCGCAGCTCGGCAGCTCCGAAGCGCTGGTGGTGAAAAATGACATCAAAAGCCCGCAGGATCTGATCGGCAAGCGCATTGCGGTGCCGTTTATTTCCACCACCCATTACAGCCTGCTGGCCTCGCTCAAACATTGGGGCATCAAGCCTGAACAGGTGAAGATCCTCAATCTGCAGCCGCCGGCCATCGCCGCCGCCTGGCAGCGCGGCGACATCGACGGCGCCTACGTCTGGGCGCCGGTGGTCAACGAACTGGCCAAACAGGGCAAGGTGCTGACCGACTCCGCGCAGGTGGGCGAATGGGGTTCACCGACGCTGGACGTGTGGGTGGTGCGCAAAGACTTCGCCGAGAAACATCCCGACGTGGTGACCGCCTTTGCCGCCAGCGCTCTGCAGGCGCAAAAGGCCTACCTGACGGCGCCGGAACAGTGGCTGAAAGATCCGAGCCATCTTAGCACCTTGGCGCGCTTGAGCGGCGTACCGGAAGCGCAGGTGCCGGAACTGGTGAAGGGGAATCGTTATCTGCCGGTGGCCGATCAGGTTGCCCAGCTCGGCCAGCCGGTGGACAAGGCAATCCGCGATACCGCCGAATTCCTCAAGCAGCAGGGCAAGATCCCGCAGGTCGACAGCGACTACAGCGCTTACGTCACCGACCGTTTTGTGAAACAGGTGCAGGCTGCGCCGCAGTCGTAAGGAAGCAGGATGCTAAACGTCAATCATCTTTCAGCAGAGTATCAGGGGCGGCCCGTGCTGCGTGACGTGTCGTTCCAGATCGCCGCCGGGCAACTGGTGGTGGTGCTCGGCCCATCGGGCTGCGGCAAGACCACGCTGCTGAATTTGATCGCCGGGTTTATCGAGCCTTCAGCTGGCAGCATCACGCTGGATGGAACGCCCGTTCACGGCCCGGGCGCTGAACGGGGCGTGGTGTTCCAGCATGAGGGTTTACTGCCGTGGCGTAACGTGGTGGACAACGTCGAGTTCGGTCTGCAGCTGGCCGGCGTCGGCAAGGCGCAGCGCCGCCAGGTGGCGGAGCAGATGCTGCAGCGCGTCGGTCTGGCCGGTTACGAGCGGCATTTCATCTGGCAGCTTTCCGGCGGCATGCGCCAACGCGTCGGCATCGCCCGCGCCCTGGCCGCGGATCCGCGCCTGCTGTTGCTGGATGAACCGTTCGGCGCGCTGGACGCGTTTACTCGCGAGCAGATGCAGGAGCTGTTGCTGACTATTTGGCGCGATACCGGCAAGCAGGTGCTGCTGATCACCCACGATATCGAAGAGGCGGTGTTCCTCGCCAGCGAGCTGCTGCTGCTGTCGCCGGGGCCGGGGCAGGTGGTAGAGCGACTGTCGCTGAACTTCGGCCAACGCTATGCCGACGGCGAAGCCTGCCGCTCGATTAAGTCCGATCCTGAATTTATCGCGCAGCGCGAATACGTGCTGGGCAAAGTTTTCCAACAGCGCGAGGCCTTGCTATGAGCCTGCATTCCACGTTAAAGGCCGCGGCGCAGCCGCAGGGCAAAGCGGCGCGCCGTTTCAGCGTGCCGCGCAACGTTTGGTTGAGCGGCGCCACGCTGTTGACGGTGTTGATCGTCTGGTGGGGCGTGACGGCGCTGCAGCTGATCAGCCCGCTGTTCCTGCCGGCGCCGCAGCAGGTGCTGCATCAACTGATCACCATCGCCAGCCCGCAAGGTTTTATGGACGCCACGCTGTGGCAGCATCTGGCGGCCAGCCTGGGGCGCATTTTGGTGGCGCTGCTGGCGGCGGTGATCGTCGGCATTCCGGTGGGCATCGCCATGGGGCTGAACGACACGGTGCGCGGCATCCTCGATCCGCTGATTGAGATCTATCGTCCGGTGCCGCCGTTGGCGTATTTACCGCTGATGGTAATTTGGTTCGGCATCGGCGAGACCTCGAAAATCTTGTTGATTTATCTGGCGATTTTCGCGCCGGTGACGCTGTCCGCTGTGGCCGGCGTGCGCAGCGTGGCGCAGGTGCGGGTGCGCGCCGCCCGCGCGCTGGGCGCCACGCGTTGGCAGGTGCTGCGTTTCGTGGTGCTGCCGAGCGCGCTGCCGGAGATCCTGACCGGCATCCGCATCGGGCTGGGCGTCGGCTGGTCGACGCTGGTGGCTGCCGAACTGATCGCCGCCACGCGCGGCCTGGGATTTATGGTGCAATCCGCCGGTGAGTTTCTGGCGACCGACGTGGTGCTGGCCGGCATCGGCGTGATTGCGGTGATTGCATTTGGGTTGGAGCTGGGGCTGCGCGCCCTGCAGCGCCGATTGACCCCGTGGCATGGAGTACAGCAATGAATGAACGTCTGAATATCACCCCGCTGGGGCCTTACATCGGGGCGCTGGTGGAAAACGTCGAGTTGGCCCGGCCGTTGGGCGATGGCCAGTTTGAACAGCTTTATCATGCGCTGCTCAAGCATCAGGTGCTGTTCTTCCGCAACCAGCCGATCACGCCGCTGCAGCAGCGCGATCTGGCCGGCCGCTTCGGCGATCTGCACATCCATCCGGTCTATCCGCACGCCACCGACGTGGAAGAGATCATCGTGCTCGATACCCACGACGACAACCCGCCGGACAACGACAACTGGCATACCGACGTGACCTTTATCGAGAACCCGCCGCTGGGGGCGATCCTGGCGGCCAAGACCTTGCCTTCCACCGGCGGCGATACGCTGTGGGCCAGCGGCATCGCGGCCTACGAGGCGCTGTCGGCGCCGTTCAGAACGCTGCTCGCGGGGCTGCGCGCGGAACATGACTTCACCAAGTCGTTCCCGGAGTACAAGCATCGCGGCAGTGAAGAAGAACACCAGCGTTGGCAACTGGCGGTGCAGAAAAATCCGCCGCTGCTGCATCCGGTGGTGCGTACTCATCCGGTCAGCGGCCGGCAGGCGCTGTTCGTCAATGAAGGGTTCACCACGCGGATCGTGGATGTGGCGCCGAAGGAGAGCGACGCTTTGCTGAACTTCCTGTTTGCTCACATCACCAAACCGGAGTTTCAGGTGCGCTGGCGCTGGCAGGAAAATGACGTGGCGATCTGGGATAACCGCGTGACGCAGCACTACGCCAACGCGGATTATCTGCCGCAGCGGCGCATCATGCACCGCGCGACCATTCTGGGGGACAAGCCCTTTTACAAGGCGTAACAACGTTTAGGCGTCGAACGCCTGCGTTAACTGCTCCAGCTGTTCCTGCGCATCCAGCCAGGTCATTTCCGTCTCTTCGAGCGCGGATTTGGCCTGGCTTTGCTTTTGCAGGCAGTCGGTCAGTTCGGCCTTGCGGCTGATGTCGTACAGTGCGGGATCCGCCAACTGCTCTTCCACCGCCGCCAGTTCGGCGCCCAGTTTTTCCATCTGCTGTTCCAGCTTGGCGATCTGCTTGCGCAGCGGTTGGGTCTGCGTACGGAACTCCGCCTCGCGGCGTTTTTGGTCCTTGCGCGCCTGCGCGCTGTTGCCGCCGCTCTCTTTTTCCGGTGCATCCTGCTGGTTTTCCTGGCGCTGCAGGTCGACAAGCCACTGCTGGTAGTCGTCGAGATCGCCCTCGAAAGGCTCGACCTGGCCGTCATGCACCAAGTACAGATCGTCGGTGGTGGAGCGCAGCAGGTGACGGTCGTGCGAGACCACCACCAACGCGCCTTCGAAATCGATCAGCGCCTCGGTCAGCGCCTGACGCATGTCGAGATCCAGGTGGTTGGTCGGTTCATCGAGCAGCAGCAGGTTCGGGCGTTGCCAGACGATCAGTGCCAGCACCAGCCGCGCCTTCTCGCCGCCGGAGAAACGTTCGGTCACTTCGCTGACCTTGTCGCCCTGGAACCCGAAACCGCCCAGGTAATCTCGCAGCTGCTGCTCCAGCACCCGTGGCGCGATGCGGCTCAGATGCTGCAACGGCGATTCGTCGGCGCGCAGGAATTCCAGCTGGTGCTGGGCGAAGTAACCCAGCTTGATGCCTTTCGCCAGGCCGATCTCGCCGCTCAGCGGTTCCAGGGTGCCGGCCAGCAGTTTGATCAACGTCGATTTACCGGCGCCGTTGCGGCCGAGCAGGCCAATGCGTGAACCGGGTACCAGGTTCAGCTTGATTGACTTCAAGATCACTTTATCGCCATATCCGGCGCTGACTTTTTCCATGCGCAGCAGCGGGTTCGGCAGGCTTTCCGGCGGGCGGAAGCTGAAGGTGAACGGGTTGTCGACGTGCGCCGGGGCGATCAGCTCCATGCGCTCCAGCATCTTGATGCGGCTCTGCGCCTGCTTGGCCTTGGAGGCCTTCGCCCGAAAACGGTCGATATAACTTTGCAGGTGCGCCACTTTTTCTTGCTGATGCTGATACAGCGACTGTTGCTGCGCCAATTTGGTGGCGCGCTGGCGTTCGAACGACGAGTAGTTGCCGGTGTATTCGTTCAGGGTCTGCTGTTCGATATGCAGGATCTTGTCGACAATCGGATCGAGGAAGTCGCGGTCATGCGAGATCAGCACCAGCGTGCCGGGGTAGCTTTTCAGCCAGCGCTCCAGCCAGATCACCGCATCGAGATCCAGGTGGTTGGTCGGTTCGTCGAGCAGCAGCAGGTCGGAACGGCACACCAGCGCCTGCGCCAGGTTGAGACGCATGCGCCAGCCGCCGGAAAAGTCGCGCACCGGGCTTTGCAGCTGTTCGTTGGAGAAGCCGAGGCCGTGCAGCAGGCTGGCGGCGCGGGAACGGATGGTCCAGGCGTCGATGGCGTCCAGCTTACCGTGCAGGGTGGCGATGGCGTGGCCGTCGTTGCGGTCGTTGGCGGCCTGCAGTTCGGCTTCGAGCTGGCGAAACTCGCGGTCGCCGTCGATAACATACTCGATCGCCGGCACGTCCAGCGCCGGCGTCTCCTGGTTGACCCAGGCCAGCGCCCAGTTGCCGGGGAAGGTAAAGCTGCCGCCATCCGCCGCGATCTCGCCCTTCAGCAGCGACAGCAGCGTGGATTTGCCGCAGCCATTTTTGCCCACCAGGCCGACCTTCTGACCTGGATTAACCGTCGCCGTGGCGTTGTCCAGCAGGACGCGGATGCCGCGTCGGATTTGTAGCGAGGAGAATACAATCATAAAGCGCCGTATGTTCAGAGTATGTTAAATTATCATTAAGGTAACAGAACGCGCACCGCGCGCTGTTTTTGTCTTTGCGATGCATGGTAGCGGAAAACCGCTACTCTGACGACGCTTTGGAGGGGAATGATGTCGCAGCCGCCCAAGGTCTTGCTGCTGTATGCCCATCCGGAATCCCATGACTCGGTGGCGAACCGGGTTTTGCTTCGACCGGCGCAGCAGTTAGAACATGTCACCGTGCACGATCTCTACGCGCACTACCCTGATTTTTTTATCGATATTCATCACGAACAACAGCTGCTGCGTGAGCATCAGGTCATCGTGTTTCAGCACCCTCTGTATACCTACAGCTGTCCGGCGCTGCTGAAGGAGTGGCTGGATCGCGTGCTGTCGCGCGGCTTCGCCAGCGGGGTGGGCGGCAATGCGCTGGCGGGCAAATACTGGCGCTCGGTGATCACCACCGGTGAGCCGGAAGGCGCCTACCGCACCGGCGGTTATAACCACTATCCGATGGAAGATATCCTGCGGCCGTTCGAGCTGACCGCCGGGATGTGCCATATGCACTGGCTGACGCCGTTCGTGGTCTATTGGGCGCGGCGGCAGAAGCCGGAGGTGTTGCGCAGCCATGCAGACGCCTACGGCGAGTGGCTGAGCCACCCGCTGCCGCACGGAGGGCGGTGACCATGGAAGGATCGACCTTACTGACCGCCATTTTGCTGTTCCTGTTTGCCGCGGTGGTGACGGTGCCGATCGCCCGTCGCCTGGGGATCGGCGCGGTGCTGGGCTATCTGATCGCCGGCATTGCCATCGGCCCTTGGGGATTGGGCTTCATCCGCGACGTTGACGAGATCCTGCACTTCTCCGAGCTGGGCGTGGTGTTCCTGATGTTCATCATCGGTCTGGAGCTGAACCCCAGCAAGCTGTGGGAACTGAGGCGCTCGATTTTCGGCGCCGGCGCCGGCCAGGTGTTGCTCACCGCGGCGGTGCTGGGCGCGTTGCTGTACCTGACGCACTTCGCCTGGCAGGCGGCGGTGATCGGCGGTATCGGCCTGGCGATGTCTTCCACCGCCATGGCGCTGCAGCTGATGCGCGAAAAGGGCATGAACCGCAACGAAGGGGGGCAGCTCGGTTTCTCGGTGCTGCTGTTCCAGGATATGGCGGTGATCCCGGCGTTGGCGTTGATCCCCATTCTGGCCGGCGCCGGCGGCACCAGCGACGACTGGGCGAAGATCGCGCTCAAGGTCGCGGCGTTCGGCGGCATGCTGATCGGCGGACGCTTTCTGCTGCGGCCGCTGTTCCGCTATATCGCCGCCTCCGGCGTGCGCGAGATTTTCACCGCCGCGGCGCTGTTGTTGGTGCTCGGCTCGGCGCTGTTTATGGAGGCGCTCGGCCTGTCGATGGCGCTCGGCACCTTCATCGCCGGGGTGCTGTTGGCGGAGAGCGAATATCGCCACGAACTGGAGATCTCCATCGAGCCGTTTAAAGGGCTGCTGCTGGGGCTGTTCTTTATCTCGGTGGGCATGGTGTTGAATATCGGCGTGCTCTACACCCACCTGGCCGAGGTGTTGATCGGCGTACTGGCGCTGGTGGCGGTCAAATCCGGCGTGCTCTATGGCGTGTCGCGTCTGTTCGGCCTGCGTAGCTCGGTGCGGCTGCAGTTTGCCGGGGTGCTCAGCCAGGGCGGTGAGTTTGCCTTCGTGCTGTTTTCGGCGGCGGGGGCGCAAAAGGTGCTGCAGCCGGATCAACTCTCTTTGCTGCTGGTGGTGGTGACGCTGTCGATGATGACCACGCCGCTGCTGATGCAGGCCATCGACCGCATTTTGGCGCGCCGCTATAACGCTAAAGGCGAAGACGAGGAAACGCCGTACGTAGAGGATGACGATCCGCAGGTGATCATCGTCGGCTTCGGGCGTTTCGGCCAGGTGATCGGCCGCCTGTTGATGGCCAACAAAATGCGCATTACCGTACTGGAGCGCGACGTCAGCGCCGTCGGCGTGCTGCGGCGTTACGGTTACCAGGTTTATTACGGCGACGCCACCGAGCTGGAGCTGCTGCGCGCGGCGGGCGCCGAGAAGGCCAAGTCGATCGTGATCACCTGCAATGAGCCGGAAGACACCATGGAGATCGTGCGGCTGTGCCAACAGCACTTCCCGAACCTGAGCATTCTGGCGCGTGCGCGCGGCCGCGTGGAGGCACATGAGCTGCTGCAGGCGGGCGTGAAACAGTTCAGCCGCGAGACCTTCTCCAGCGCGCTGGAACTGGGGCGCAAGGCGCTGATGGAGCTGGGCATGCACCCGCATCAGGCTTTCCGCGCCCAGCAGCATTTCCGCCGCCTGGATATGCGCATGCTGCGTGAGCTGATGCCGCCGCATCAGGGCGACGTGGCGCAAATTTCCCGCGTGAAAGAGGCGCGGCGCGAGCTGGAAGAGCTGTTCCATCGCGAAATGCAAAAAGAAAGTCGCCAGTTCGACGGCTGGGACGAATACGAATAAGCGGGAGCATAACGATGTCTGCAACACGTAAGAGATTTATCGCCGGGGCGGTGTGCCCGAGCTGTAGCGCTATGGATACGTTGGCGGTATGGCGGGAGGATCAGGTGGAAGTGGTGGAGTGCGTCAAGTGCGGACACCATCAGCGCCAGACCGAACAACAGGTGGAAAAACACGTTCGCCCGCAAGAGCAGGTGATCGGCATTTTCCAGCCGAAGTAGCGTTTTTTTATCCCGGAGGGTACAGCGAGGCAGATTTCCGTTACAATCTGTCCGGAAAAGGCGCGCATCCCGATAACGGTGCGCGTCCTAGTAGCCAACGGTAGGAGATATCATGAAAGTAGCAAAAGACTTGGTGGTCAGCCTGGCTTACCAAGTACGTACAGAAGACGGTGTTTTGGTTGATGAGTCTCCGGTGAGCGCACCGCTGGACTATCTGCACGGGCATGGTTCTCTGATCGCAGGTCTGGAAAAAGCACTCGAAGGCCACGACGTTGGCGATCGTTTTGACGTTCACGTCGGCGCGAACGACGCGTACGGCAACTACGACGAAAACCTGGTGCAGCGCGTACCGAAAGACGTCTTCATGGGCGTTGACGAACTGCAGGTCGGCATGCGTTTTCTGGCTGACACCGATCAGGGCCCGGTACCGGTTGAAATCACCGAAGTTGACGGTGACCACGTCGTGGTTGACGGCAACCACATGCTGGCCGGCCAAAACCTGAACTTCAACGTGGAAGTTGTCGCGATCCGCGAAGCGACCGCAGAAGAGCTGGCGCACGGTCACGTACACGGCGAGCACGACCATCACCACGAGCACGGTGAAGGTTGCTGCGGCGGTCACGGCCACAGCCACGATCACGACCATGGTCACGACCACGGTAAAGGCGGTTGCGGTAACGGTGGTTGCGGCTGCCACTAAGCAGAACGCAATCCCGAGACAAGAGGGCGGCCATTGGCTGCCCTTTTTTATGCGCGGCGCACCAGGCGCCGAACGGCAAAACAGGACATGCCATGGCCACCATGAAAGACGTTGCGCGCCGCGCCGGCGTTTCCACGGCCACCGTCAGCCGGGTGATCAATAATACCGCCTACGTTGAACCGGTGACCCGCGAACGCGTCGAGAAAGCGATGCGCGAGTTCAATTACCACCGCAACGCCGCCGCGCTGGCACTGGCGAAAAGAAGCGGCAATATGCTGGGGTTGCTGACCGGCAACCTCGACGATCCGTTTTTCTCGCGCCTGGCGCGGGGCGTGGAAGACATCACGCGGCAGGCTGGCGTGCGTTTGATGTTGTGCAGCGGCGGGCATCAGGCCGAACTGGAAAAAAGCGGCCTCGACTTTCTCATCAATCAGGGATGCGAAGCCATTGTGGCGCACGTCACGCGCATGGGAGAAGAGGAGCTGCTGCGCTACGCCGCCCACACGCCCGCGCTGGTGCTGGTCAATCGCTACCTGCCGGCCATCGCCAATCGTTGTATTTGGCTCGACAATGCCAAGGCGGCACAGGCGGCGACCGAGCTACTCATTCGCCAGGGGCATCGGAGAATCGCCTGCGTGACGGCGGATTTGCCGATCGACGACCGCGCACAGCGGTTAGCGGGTTACCGCAAGGCCATGGCCGCCGCTGGTATTGAGGTGCCCGGAACCTGGATCATCAGCGTGCCCTTCAACGAGAAAGGGGGCGAGTTGGCGGCCGAGCGCGTGCTGGCCAGCGACCCACGCTTCACCGCCGCAGTGACGTTCAACGACGTGATGGCCGCCGGCATGATGCGCACCTGCCATCAACGGCACATTCAGTTGCCCGATGCGCTGTCGATCGTTGGCTTTGACGACATTGCCCTGGCGAAATATCTCCACCCTTCGCTGACCACTGTGCATTACCCCATCGAGAAAATGGCCCGACGCGCCGCGCGCCTCGCGCTGCAGATCCACAGCGGCAGCGACGTCGCGCCGCAGAACAACCGCTTTTCGGCCGAGCTTATCCTGCGAGACTCTGTCACCGACGGCGAGCCGCATGAGCAAAGCAAGCGCGGCGAATGAGAGGCAAGTCACACAACGTGAGCGCATGAAACCGATTACATGGCCGGTTGCCTGCGCTCACATCCTCCGATTATCGAAGCCATTACGCTGTTGCAGTACCCCATCTTCAACAGGAGCCGTATATGGATAATAAGAAAACGCTCAACCTTGGGTTGGCGACGCTGCCGATTGTGGCCATGCTGTTGCTGCTCATCATCGGCTATGGCCAGTTTGGCCTGCGCATTGAACCGCTTCTGCTGGTTTCCGCCGCCATCACCGCCGCGCTGGCCTGGTGGCAAGGTTACCGCTGGGACGACATCATCGAGGCCATCGTGGCCAAGCTGGCGAAGGCCATGCCGGTGATCATGATCCTGATCTGCGTAGGTGGCCTGATCGGCACCTGGATGATCAGCGGTACAATCCCTTACATGGTGTATTGGGGGCTGAAGCTGATCAGTCCGCAATATATTCTGATTGCCGCGTTCTTCATCACCAGCGTGATCTCGGTGTGCACCGGCACCTCGTGGGGGGCAGCCGGCACCGTGGGCGTGGCGCTGATGGGCGTGGCCGCCGGTTTAGACGTGCCGCTGGCCGCCGCGGCTGGGGCGGTGGTGTCCGGCGCCTACTTCGGCGACAAAATTTCGCCGTTGTCCGATTCGACGAACTTCGCGGCTATCGTTGCGGATACCGATCTCTACAGCCATATCCAGCATCTGATGTACACGACGTTGCCGAGCTTCATCCTGGCCGCCGTGGTGTACCTGATCGCCGGCCACACCGGCGCGGTGGGCAGCGTGGCAACGCCGGAAAAAGTGACCGAAATCGTCAGCGCGCTTGAGGGGCTGTACCATTTCAACCTGCTGTTGATCCTGCCACCGGTGCTGGTGCTGTGGGGCGCAGTGACCAAACGGCCGGTGATCCCTGTCATGCTGGCCGCCTGCGCGCTGGCGATCGCCATCGGCGTCGCGCTGCAGGGTTTTAGCCTGCAACAGGGGCTGAATGCGTTGATGGACGGCTTCAATCTGTCGATGTTCGCCAGCCAGGGCCATAACGTCGAAGGGATCGTCGCCGATGTGCCGCGCCTGCTGAACCGCGGCGGCATGTTCTCGATGATGAGTACGATCCTGCTGGTGTTCTGCGCCTTTTCCTTCGCCGGCGCCCTGACGCTGACCGGCGCCCTGACGGTGATCATCAGCCGGCTGCTGCACGTGGTGCACACCACCGGCCAACTGATCGCCGCCACCGTTGCCACCACGATCCTGGTGACCGGCGCGACCAGCGACGGCAAGCTGGCGCTGCTGATCCCAGCGGAGCTGTTCAAAGGGGCCTATCGGCGCATGGGGCTGGACAACAAAAACCTGTCGCGCACCGTCGAGGATGCGGGCACCGTTATCGAGCCGCTGATCCCGTGGACGGCCGCCGGTATTTACATGGCGACCACGCTGGGGGTCAGCACGCTCGATCTGCTGCCGTGGGCGATCCAATGTTATGCCGCGGTGGTGTTCGCCCTGATTTATGGGTTCACCGGCTTCGGTATCGCCAAACTTCAACCTCAGAACGATTTGCAGCGTAAGGAAGCCTGACATGACGAGTCATTTCAACGCCATCATCGATCGCCACAACACCAGCTCCGTGAAGTGGGACTTCATCGACCGCTATCTGCAACTGGATGGCAGCGAACTGTTGCCGATGTGGGTGTCCGATTTCGATTTTCCATGTCCGCCAGAGGTGCAACAGGCGCTGCATCAGCGGGTGGACCACGGGGTCTTTGGCTACAGCGAACGTGACGACGCCTACTATCAGGCGGCGATCGACTGGTTCGCCAAACGGCACGACTTGCCGCTGCGGCGTGAGTGGTTTACCTCGATTGAGGGGGTGGTGCCCGGATTGGCGATGCTGATCCAACTGCTCAGCAAGCCGGGGGACGGTGTGGTGGTGCAGGGGCCGTATTATGGCTCGTTCGCCAAGATAGTCACAATGAATGGCAGAGAGGTGCTTGAGAATCCTCTGTTGGAAACTCCGCAGGGATATCGGATCGATTTCGACCAGTTGGCTGCCTGTCTGGCACAGCGTAAACCGCCGCTGTTGTTGCTGTGCAATCCGCACAATCCGACAGGCCGTTGCTGGCGCCGCGATGAACTGGAGCGGCTCATGGCGCTTTGCCATACCCACGACGTTACGGTGATCTCCGATGAGATCTGGGCCGATCTGCTGCTGCCCGGCGAGACGTTTACGTCGGTGTTGCATCTGGACAAGAAATATCGCGAGCGAGCGATTGCGGCGACGTCCGCCAGCAAAACGTTCGGCCTTTCCTCGCTGCGCATTTCGAATTTCCTGATCCCCAACGCTCGGCTTCGGCAGGCGTTTGTCGATCGGCTGAATGCCCACGGGCTGGATGTGTTCAACGCGCTATCGATGACGGCGGCGACCGCGGCCTATCAACGGGGTGCTGTCTGGCTTGATGAGCTGCTCAGCTACCTGGCGGAGAATCGGCGTTGGTTTGAACGGGCGCTGGCGGCCGCCGCGCCCTGGTGCACGATGACCCAGGCAGAAGGGACCTATCTCGCCTGGCTGGATTGCCGTGCACTGGGTTTGAGCGATGCTGACTTACAGCAGGCGCTGGTGGCGGTGGCAAAGCTGGCTCCGTCGATGGGCAGCGGTTTCGGCCCGCAGGGGAGCGGTTTTATCCGCATCAACCTGGGGTGCCCGCGCCGGTATCTCGAGCGTGCCGTCGATGGGTTGGCACGCCTGAAATAACCGCGCAACGGACCCTCAATAGTGCGGCGGAGGGGTTTCTTCCGATTGCGAGGCGATCATTGAGGTTTGGGTCGAGCGCAGCTTGTCGGTCAACATGCGCAGGTGTTCGCGCATCTTCAGCATTTCCATTTGATGCTGGGTAACGGTCTGGTTGAGCTCTTCGATGGTGAGCTCTTGGAAAGCCTGACGGCTCTCCAGTTCTTCAAGCCGCTGTAGCAGGCGTTGAATGTCGGCGTTGTGCATGAGGCTACCTCTGACGCGATAAAATCCTGATTCGGCGCTATGGTAACAGCTGGCGCCGGGTTTGCTCGCGCTATTTCTTCAGACGGCGCGCAACGTTGCGATCGGCAGTGTAAAGTGCTGAAAAGTTGCGCGCCCGATACGCCGTTTTTTGCTAACCTCGCCGAATATTCTGCAAGAAAAATCTGATTTATCATACGAGTAGCACGCAGGGGGAAACTTCTCGGCAAAGTGGGAGTCACACTTTGACTCGATTGGTTACCTGTGCGACTGTTTTGTTTTGTTTCAGGCAGCTATAGTAGCCCGGTTATCTTACCTAATGATTGTTTGGGGCATTGCTTCAGACACTGGAGAAATGGATGAAATCTTTGTTTAAAGTCACGCTTCTGGCAACCACCATGGCTTTTGCTCTGAATGCGACCCAGGTCATGGCAGCCGATGCCGCCAAACCGGCAGAAGCCGCTAAACCAGCGGACGCGGCAGCAGCGCCAAGCACCGGCAAGTTCAAAAACGACGACGAGCAAGCGGCTTACGCACTGGGCGCCTCTCTCGGCCGTTACATGGACAACTCTCTGAAAGAGCAAGAGAAGCTGGGCATCAAGCTGGACAAAGATCAGCTGATCGCCGGCGTTCAGGACGCGTTCGCCAACAAGAGCAAGCTGAACGATGCCGACATCGAGAAGACCCTGCAGGGCTTCGAAGCGCGCGTGAAGGCTTCCGCTCAGGCGAAGATGGAGCAGGACGCCAAGGACAACGAAACCAAAGGCGCCAAGTATCGCGACAGCTTCGCTAAAGAAAAAGGCGTGAAGAAAACCGAATCCGGCCTGCTGTATCAGGTAGAGAAACCGGGCGCGGGTGAAGCGCCGAAAGACAGCGACACCGTGGTGGTGAACTACAAAGGCACCCTGACCGACGGCACCGAGTTTGATAACTCCTATACCCGCGGCGAGCCGCTGTCGTTCCGTCTGGACGGCGTGATCCCTGGCTGGACCGAAGGTCTGAAGCACATCAAGAAAGGCGGCAAAATCAAGCTGGTGATCCCGCCGGCCTTGGCCTACGGCAAAACCGGCGTTCCGGGCATCCCGGCTAACTCCACGCTGGTCTTCGACGTTGAGCTGCTGGACGTGAAAGCGGCGCCGAAAGCCGACGCTAAAGCCGAAAAACCGGCTGACGCGAAAGCCGATACCAAAGCGAAATAATCTCGTCGCTTTGTTTGCCACCGCCGCGGATGCCCTCCGCGGCGGTTTTCATTTTGGCCGCCGCCACCTCTCTCGCCATTGAACGCTTGACGCCTGCCGGGCATCGGGCTTAACGTCAATACCACGCGCAAACGCAAGGACTTTGCTCCGGCCGCTTTGCTAGACTAATAATTCTGACTTATCAGTCATGCGTCTGCCCCTTAGGGCGTGTACCTAAAATTGTTCCCGGCCGCCTCGCCCGCGGATGTCATCGTGCCGTTTTATGCGGCTCTCAGCCAGCCGCGCGGCGGCATGCCGACGACGGCAGCGATCCGGTCCGAGCGGTTTTAGCTGCGCCCCCTGGCACAGGCGATCTATGAGGGTGGTATCTTCGATGTCGAATTCGCTTTTATCCAGCGAAGCCAGCGAACTTGATTTGCTGAATGAACGTCCGTTTACTCAAACGGATCATGAAATCCTGAAATCCTATGAAGCGGTGGTCGACGGGCTGGCGATGTTGATCGGCGGCCACTGTGAGATCGTATTGCACGCGCTGGAAGACCTGAACAGCTCGGCGGTGCGCATCGCCAACGGGGAACACACCGGGCGCAAAATCGGCTCGCCGATCACCGACCTGGCGCTGCGCATGTTGCACGACATGGCCGGCGACGACAGCAGCGTGTCGAAAGCCTACTTTACCCGCGCCAAGAGCGGCGTGTTGATGAAATCGGTGACCATTGCCATTCGCAATCGCGAGCAGCGGGTGATCGGCTTGCTGTGCATCAACATGAACCTCGACGTGCCGTTCTCGCAGATCATGCAGACTTTTATGCCGCCGGCCACGCAGGACGTGCCGTCGTCGGTGAATTTCGCCTCTTCCGTCGACGATCTGGTGGCGCAGACGCTGGAGTTCACCATCGAAGAGGTGAACGCCGACCGCTCGGTGTCCAATAACGCCAAGAATCGCCAGGTGGTGCTCAACCTCTATGAGAAAGGCATCTTCGATATCAAGGATGCGATCAATCAGGTGGCGGATCGCCTGAATATCTCCAAACACACCGTGTATCTGTACATCCGCCAGTTCAAGAGTGGCGATCTGTTGGGAAGCGACCGTTGATGCTCGATTATTGTCTGTTGGTCACCGGCCCGGCTTACGGCACGCAGCAGGCCAGCAGCGCCTATCAGTTCGCTCAGGCTTTGCTGGCGAAAGGGCACCGGCTTTCCAGCGTTTTTTTCTACCGTGAAGGGGTGTTGAACGCCAACCAGCTGACCGCGCCGGCCAGCGACGAATTCGACCTGGTGCGCGGCTGGACGCAGCTGGCGCAGCAACACGGCGTGGCGCTCAACGTCTGCGTTGCTGCCGCGCTGCGCCGTGGCGTCACCGACGAGCAGGAGGCGGCGCAACAGGGGCTGGCAAGCGCCAACCTGCAGCCCGGCTTTACCCTGAGCGGGCTGGGTTCCCTGGCCGAAGCGTCGCTGAGTTGCGACCGTCTGGTGCAGTTCTGAGGATATGATGAAACGAGTCGCTTTTGTTTTCACCCACGGGCCGCACGGCGGTGCCGGCGGCAGGGAAGGGCTGGATGCGCTGCTTGCCACATCGGCGCTCAGTGAGGATTTGGGGGTGTTTTTTGTCGGCGATGGCGTATTGCAGCTGTTGCCGGGCCAGCAACCGGAAAAAATCTTGGCGCGCAATTACATCGCCACCTTCGGCGTGCTGCCGTTGTATGACGTGGAGCGCTGCTATCTATGCCAGGCTTCGCTGCAGGAGCGTGGGCTGAGTCAGGTGACCGATTGGGTGCTGGATGCCGAGGTGCTGGCGCCGGATGAATTGCGCCGCCAATTGGCCGGTTACGACGCCGTGATGACGTTTTAGGATCTTCTGATGCTGTATACCCTGAGCCATTCGCCAAACCAATGTGACTTACCTGCGCTGCTGCGCCTGGCGGCGGAGGGCGACGCGCTGTTGCTGCTACAGGACGGCGTGCTTGCAGGCCTTGCCGGCAGCGCTCATCTTGAATTGCTGCTCGCCGCCCCCATATCCCTTTATGCGCTGCAGGATGACCTGGAAGCCCGGGGATTGGTTGGTCATTTTTCGCACAAAATCACTGTCATCGGCTATAATCACTTCGTTGAATTAACCGAACAACACCGCAGCCAAATGGCCTGGTAATGAGAGTGATGTTGTATATTTCTTGACACCCATACTGGTCAGCCCTAAAATTCTGCGTCCTCGTACTCTGCCAATAGTGCATACGAGGGGATTTATCACATGTTTACGAAGCTAGTACGAAGCAAAAACCAGGAGCTTTTTTAATGGCAACAATTAACCAGCTGGTTCGCAAACCACGCTCTGTGAAGGCTGCTAAAAGCAACGTTCCAGCGCTGGAAGCCTGCCCGCAGAAACGTGGCGTATGCACCCGCGTATATACCACTACCCCGAAAAAACCAAACTCCGCACTGCGTAAAGTTTGCCGTGTGCGTTTGACTAACGGTTTCGAAGTGACTTCCTACATCGGTGGCGAAGGCCACAACCTGCAGGAACACTCCGTAATCCTGATCCGTGGCGGTCGTGTAAAAGACCTGCCAGGTGTGCGTTACCACACCGTCCGTGGTGCACTTGACTGCTCCGGTGTTAAAGACCGTAAGCAAGCTCGTTCCAAGTACGGCGTGAAGAAGCCAAAGGCTTAATGGTTCTCCGTTAAGTAAGGCCAAACGTTTTAACTTTAATGTCAAAATAAACTCGTAGAGTTTTGGACAATCCTGAATTAACAACGGAGTATTTCCATGCCACGTCGTCGCGTAATCGGCCAACGTAAAATCCTGCCAGATCCTAAGTTCGGATCTGAGCTGCTGGCCAAATTTGTAAATATCCTGATGGTAGACGGTAAAAAATCTACTGCAGAAGCAATCGTCTATACCGCGCTGGAGACCCTGGCTCAGCGTTCTGGTAAAGATCACCTGGAAGCTTTCGAAGTCGCTCTCGACAACGTTCGCCCGACTGTAGAAGTTAAGTCGCGTCGCGTTGGCGGTTCTACTTATCAGGTACCAGTTGAAGTCCGCCCGGTTCGTCGTAATGCTCTGGCAATGCGTTGGATCGTTGATGCTGCACGTAAACGCGGTGATAAATCCATGGCTCTGCGCCTGGCGAACGAGCTGTCTGACGCAGCAGAGAACAAAGGTTCTGCTGTTAAGAAGCGTGAAGACGTTCACCGTATGGCCGAAGCCAACAAGGCGTTCGCCCACTACCGCTGGTAATCACCTGGCTGTAGTCATGCTAACCAAGCGGGCGCGTCAAATCGGCCCGCTTGGGTTAACTGAACTTGAACGCCCTAGGAATAGAGGAATCAAATGGCTCGTACAACACCCATTGCACGCTACCGTAACATCGGTATCAGTGCTCACATCGACGCCGGTAAAACCACCACTACCGAACGTATTCTGTTCTACACCGGTGTAAACCACAAAATCGGTGAAGTTCATGACGGCGCTGCCACCATGGACTGGATGGAACAGGAGCAGGAGCGTGGTATTACCATCACTTCTGCAGCGACTACTGCTTTCTGGTCTGGTATGGCCAAGCAGTTCGAACCGCATCGCGTAAACATCATCGACACCCCAGGGCACGTTGACTTCACCATCGAAGTAGAACGTTCCATGCGTGTGCTGGATGGCGCGGTAATGGTTTACTGTGCTGTTGGTGGTGTTCAGCCACAGTCTGAAACCGTATGGCGTCAGGCTAACAAATACAAAGTGCCACGTATCGCGTTCGTTAACAAAATGGACCGTATGGGCGCTAACTTCCTGAAAGTTGTTGGCCAGATCAAATCTCGTCTGGGCGCTAACCCTGTTCCTCTGCAGCTGGCTATCGGCGCAGAAGACAAATTCACCGGCGTTATCGACCTGGTGAAAATGAAGGCGATCAACTGGAACGAAGAAGACGCAGGCGTAACCTTCGAATACGAAGACGTCCCGGCTGACATGATGGATCTGGCTGAAGAATGGCGCCAGAACCTGATCGAGTCCGCTGCGGAAGCTTCCGAAGAGCTGATGGAAAAATACCTGGGCGGCGAAGAGCTGACCGAGGAAGAAATCAAAGCAGCTCTGCGTCAGCGCGTACTGAACAACGAAATCATCCTGGTTACCTGTGGTTCTGCGTTTAAGAACAAGGGCGTGCAGGCGATGCTGGATGCGGTAATCGAATACCTGCCGGCACCAACTGACGTTCCTGCGATCAACGGTATCCTGGACGACGGTAAAGACACTCCGGCTGAGCGTCACGCAAGTGATGACGAGCCGTTCTCTGCGCTGGCGTTCAAAATCGCTACCGACCCGTTCGTAGGTAACTTGACCTTCTTCCGCGTGTACTCCGGCGTTGTTAACTCCGGCGACACCGTGCTGAACTCCGTTAAGTCTGCGCGCGAGCGTTTTGGCCGTATCGTTCAGATGCACGCCAACAAGCGTGAAGAGATCAAAGAAGTTCGCGCAGGCGACATCGCCGCTGCGATCGGTCTGAAAGACGTGACCACCGGGGACACCCTGTGTGATCCAGACTCTCCAATCATCCTGGAGCGTATGGAATTCCCTGAGCCGGTAATCTCTATCGCCGTTGAACCGAAAACCAAAGCTGACCAAGAAAAAATGGGTCTGGCTCTGGGCCGTCTGGCTAAAGAAGACCCGTCGTTCCGCGTATGGACTGACGAAGAGTCTAACCAGACCATCATCGCCGGTATGGGTGAACTGCACCTTGACATCATCGTTGACCGCATGAAGCGTGAATTCAACGTTGAAGCTAACGTGGGCAAACCTCAGGTAGCTTACCGCGAAGCGATTCGCGCGAAGATTACCGACGTTGAAGGTAAGCACGCCAAGCAGTCTGGTGGTCGCGGTCAGTACGGTCACGTTGTGATCGACATGTACCCACTGGAGCCGGGCTCTAACCCGAAAGGTTACGAGTTCGTCAACGACATCAAAGGTGGTGTAATTCCTGGCGAATACATCCCTGCCGTTGATAAAGGCATCCAGGAGCAGCTGAAGTCTGGTCCGTTGGCTGGTTACCCGGTAGTAGACATGGGTATTCGTCTGCACTTCGGTTCTTACCACGACGTTGACTCCTCTGAACTGGCGTTTAAACTGGCCGCGTCTATCGCCTTTAAAGAAGGCTTTAAGAAAGCGAAACCAGTTCTGCTTGAGCCTATCATGAAGGTTGAAGTTGAGACTCCAGAAGAGAACACCGGTGACGTTATCGGTGACTTGAGCCGTCGTCGCGGCATGCTGCGCGGTCAGGAATCTGAAGTGACTGGCGTTAAGATCCACGCTGAAGTACCGTTGTCCGAAATGTTCGGCTACGCAACTCAGCTGCGTTCTCTGACTAAAGGTCGCGCATCATACACCATGGAATTCCTGAAGTATGATGATGCACCGAACAACGTCGCTCAGGCCGTAATCGAAGCCCGTGGCAAATAAGCCGCAGGGTTAAAACCAAAGTCCCGTGCTCTCTCCAGAAGGGGAGAGCGCTATAGTAAGGAATATAGCCGTGTCTAAAGAAAAATTTGAACGTACAAAACCGCACGTTAACGTTGGTACTATCGGCCACGTTGACCACGGTAAAACTACCCTGACTGCAGCGATCACCACCGTTCTGGCTAAAACCTACGGCGGTTCTGCACGTGCTTTCGACCAGATCGATAACGCGCCAGA
>NZ_JBJNMH010000005.1:0-237736 GCF_052168635.1 Serratia sp. CY47444 | reverse complement strand
GTGGAGTGCCCACACAGATTGTCTGATAAATTGTTAAAGAGCAGTGAGTTAGGCGCTTTCGCTTGCTAACTCGAGGTGGCGTATATTACGCTTTCCTCTTTCAGAGTCAACCCTAATTTCCAGGATTTTTTCTCTGCGACCCCCGGATACTCTGTGAAGTTGTTCACATGTTCCGTGTCGATGGAGGCGCATTATAGGGAGCCGGTTCAGAATGACAAGCGTTAATATGCATTTTTTATCTGACCGCTCACTATTCATTCGTAACGCCTATTAAACCCGCTTTTTGATGGCTGCAGGCAGGTCCGCCAGGCTATTTAGCACCCAATCGGCCAGCTTTTCGCCCTGCTCCGTCACCGGCTTGCCGGTACGCACCAGCACCTTGGTGCCGACGCCGGCCGCGATCGCCGCCTGCATGTCTTCCGGTTTATCCCCCACCATATAAGAAGCGGCCATATCGATGTTCAATTCCTGCTGCGCTTGCAACAGCATGCCCGGCTGCGGTTTACGGCAGTCGCACACCTGACGATACTCCTCTACTGCCGCCTCCGGATGATGCGGGCAGAAATAGATGCCGTCGAAGTCGACATCGCGATCGGCCAGCGACCAGTCCATCCACTCGGTCAGGTACATAAACTGGTCTTCGCTGAACTTGCCGCGCGCAATGCCGGACTGGTTGGTCACCATCACCAACGCGAAGCCCATCTTTTTAAGTTCGCGACAGGCGTCAATCACGCCGTCAATAAAGTGGAAATTGTCGATTTCATGGACATAACCATGGTCAACATTAATCGTACCGTCACGATCGAGAAAAATTGCTGGAACGCTTTGTGTCACCGCTTTGCTCCTGAGGGGCTGAATACGCTGACAGTATCGCATGTTTTACCCCGCACTGAGAACGCCGGAGAACGTCGCTGGCCGTTGACTTAGACGTCTAGACGCCTTAACATCTGATCCATACCTTGGTTCCACGCCGAGGTTTACTTTTATCTAGCCACGGGCAACCACGCTAAAATAAGAAGAATATGATTAAACTTTCTAACATCACTAAAGTGTTCCAGCAGGGTTCGCGCACCATTACCGCGCTCTCTGACGTGACCCTTCACGTCCCTGCCGGGCAAATCTATGGCGTTATCGGGTCTTCCGGCGCCGGTAAAAGCACGCTGATTCGCTGCGCCAACATGCTTGAGCGCCCTACGTCCGGCCAGGTCCTGGTCGACGGTCAGGATCTGACTTCGCTGTCGGAAAGCGAACTGACGCGCGCCCGTCGCCAAATCGGCATGATCTTCCAGCACTTCAACCTGCTCTCTTCCCGCACGGTGTTCGGCAACGTCGCGCTGCCGCTGGAGCTGGACAATACGCCGCGCGCCGAGATCAAAAAGCGCGTGACCGAACTGCTGGAGCTGGTCGGCCTGGCGGACAAACACGACGCCTATCCGGCCAACCTGTCCGGCGGCCAGAAACAGCGCGTGGCGATCGCGCGCGCGCTGGCCAGTAACCCCAAAGTGCTGCTGTGCGACGAAGCCACCAGCGCGCTGGATCCGGCCACCACCCGTTCCATCCTGGAACTGCTGAAAGACATCAACCGCCGTCTGGGCCTGACCATTCTGCTCATCACCCATGAAATGGACGTGGTGAAACGCATCTGCGACCAGGTCGCGGTCATCAGCCAGGGGCAACTGATCGAAAAAGACAGCGTCAGCGAAGTGTTCTCACACCCGAAAACCCCGCTGGCCCAACAGTTCATTCAGTCCACGCTGCATCTGGATATTCCGGACGACTACGCCGCGCGCCTGTCGCCGGAGCGCCAGGGCGACCGTCAGCCGCTGCTGCGCCTGGAATTCACCGGCCAGTCGGTCGATGCGCCGCTGCTGTCTGAAGCCGCTCGCCGCTTCAACGTGAACAACAACATTATCAGCGCCCAGATGGATTATGCCGGCGGCGTGAAATTCGGCGTGATGCTGGCGGAGCTGCACGGCAGCGACGAAGACGCGCTGGCGACGATTAAGTTCCTGCAAGAAAATCAGGTAAAAGTAGAGGTTCTGGGTTATGTCTGAGGCAATGATGTGGTTGATGGCGCGTGGCGTGTGGGAAACCGTCATGATGACCTTTGTCTCCGGCTTCTTCGGTTTCGTGCTCGGCCTGCCGGTCGGCGTGCTGCTGTATGTGACCCGCCCGGGGCAGATCATCGCCAACAATTCGCTGTATAAGATCCTGTCCGGGCTGGTGAACATCTTCCGTTCCATCCCGTTCATTATCCTGTTGGTTTGGATGATTCCTTTTACCCGCATGATCGTCGGTACCTCGATCGGTCTTCAGGCGGCCATCGTGCCGTTGACCGTGGGCGCCGCGCCGTTCATCGCGCGCATGGTGGAAAACGCCCTGCTGGAGATCCCGTCCGGTCTGGTGGAAGCGGCGCGCGCCATGGGCGCCACGCCGATGCAGATCATTAAGAAAGTGTTGCTGCCGGAAGCCCTACCGGGCCTGGTCAACGCCGCGACCATCACCCTAATCACCCTGGTGGGTTACTCCGCCATGGGCGGCGCGGTCGGTGCCGGCGGTCTGGGCCAAATCGGTTACCAATACGGTTATATCGGTTATAACGCCACAGTTATGAATACCGTATTAGTATTACTGGTAGTTTTGGTTTATCTGATCCAATTCTGCGGCGATCGCATCGTCAAAGCCGTTACCCATAAATAGTTTCACAGCATATTAATGCGAGTCTAATGAGGAAGGGATATGTCGTTAACATTTAAATCCATCGCGACAATTGGCGCACTGATCGGCACTCTGGCTCTGGCGGGCTGTGGCCAGGATGAAAAGAATCCAAACCACATCAAGGTCGGCGTGATCGTCGGCGCAGAGCAGCAAGTGGCTGAAGTGGCGCAGAAAGTGGCGAAAGAGAAATACGGTCTGGACGTCGAGCTGGTCACCTTCAACGATTACGTGCTGCCAAACGAAGCGCTGAGCAAAGGCGATATCGACCTGAACGCCTTCCAGCACAAGCCTTATCTGGATCAGCAGATCAAAGATCGCGGCTACAAGCTGGTGCCGGTCGGCAGCACCTTTGTTTACCCGATCGCCGGTTACTCCAAGAAAATCAAATCGCTGGACGAACTGAAAGAGGGTTCTCAGATCGCACTGCCGAACGATCCGACCAACCTGGGCCGCTCGCTGCTGCTGCTGCAGAAAGTCGGCCTGATCAAACTGAAAGACGGCGTTGGCCTGCTGCCGACCGTGCTGGACGTGACCGAGAACCCGAAAAACCTGAAGCTGGTTGAGCTGGAAGCGCCTCAGCTGCCACGTTCTCTGGACGATCAGCAGATCGCGCTGGCGGTGATCAATACCACCTACGCCAGCCAGATCGGCCTGACGCCGGCGAAAGACGGTCTGTTCGTGGAAGATAAAGACTCGCCTTACGTCAACCTGCTGGTTGCGCGCGAAGATAACAAAGATGCGGAAAACGTGAAGAAATTCGTGCAGGCCTATCAGTCTGACGAAGTTGACGCCGCCGCCAACAAAATCTTCAACGGCGGTGCGGTGAAAGGCTGGTAAGCGCTTATTCACCAATTTTATTCCTATAATTGCAAGACGGGCCAAGGCCCGTCTTGTTATTTCCGCCATAGATTGCTTCAATAGCGCCACTTTCATTAAGGCAGAGGAATCTCAATGCGTGTTTTACCTCTCTGTTTGTTAGCGCTCGCGCTGGCCGGATGTTCATCGCAACGTATCGCGCCATCCTCAACAAACAGCACCAGCAAGCCGACCACGACCGCCCCGGCCAAGACCACGCCGGCCGCCCGCCCCGCTCCGGTAAAACTGTATAAAAGTGCAGAAGAACTCGTGGGTAAACCGTTCCGCGATCTGGGTGAAGTGTCCGGCGAATCGTGCCAAACCACCGTACAAGACTCCCCACCGAATCTGGCTACCGCCCGTAAACGCATGCAAATCCGCGCGTCTTACATGAAGGCCAACGCCGTGCTGCTGCACGACTGCCAGATTGTCAGCGGCGTCGCCGGTTGTTATCAGCAGGCCGTCTGCCAGGGCTCGGCGCTTAACGTCTCGTCCAAATGACCGAATTCGTTTTCGAGCAGATCGGCGTGATCCGCTCGCCGTATAAAGAGAAATTCGCCGTGCCCCGCCAACCTGGGCTGGTCGAAGACGGTGGCGGCGAACTGCTGTTGCTACCGCCCTACAACCAGGCGGAAGCGGTTCGCGGTCTCAGCGATTTCAGCCATCTGTGGGTGATGTTCATTTTCCATCAAACCATGGAAGGCGGCTGGCGCCCGACGGTACGCCCACCGCGTTTAGGCGGCAATGCCCGCATGGGCGTGTTCGCCACCCGCTCCACCTTCCGCCCCAACCCGCTCGGCATGTCGCTCATTGAGCTCAAAGGCGTACGGGTGAAAAACGGGGAAGTGGCGCTGGAACTGGGCAGCCTCGATCTGGTCGACGGTACCCCGGTGGTGGACATCAAGCCTTATCTGCCGTTCGCCGAGAGCCAACCGCAGGCCCGCGCCGGCTTTGCCCAGGCCGCGCCCGCCGGCGATATGCCGGTGCGTTTCGCGCCGCAGGCGGAACAGCAGCTGCAGCAACATCAGGCGCGCTACCCGCAATTAAGGCGTTTTATCAGCCAGGTGCTGGCACAGGACCCCCGTCCCGCCTATCGTAAAGGAGAGGACGTCGAACGGGATTACGCCGTCTGGCTGCTGGATTTCAACGTGCGCTGGCGCGTCGTAGACGGCCACACCGAAGTGCTGTCGCTCGACCCGCGTTAAAATTCCGCCGCCTCTCTTTTGGCGACCCGCTCGCGCTGGTAAACTAAATCACTTTTTGGCCGCCACTCTGGCAGCCCGATGCAATTTGCAGTTCTAACGGAACCAAAACACCATGCGTACTAGCCAATATCTGCTCTCCACTCTGAAGGAGACACCTGCCGACGCCGAAGTGATCAGCCACCAGCTGATGCTGCGCGCCGGGATGATCCGCAAGCTGGCCTCCGGTCTTTACACCTGGCTGCCGACCGGCCTGCGCGTTCTGAAGAAGGTTGAAAACATCGTTCGCGAAGAAATGAACAATGCTAATGCGATCGAAGTGTCCATGCCGGTGGTTCAGCCTGCCGACCTGTGGCAGGAAAGCGGCCGTTGGGAGCAATACGGCCCCGAGCTGCTGCGCTTCGTCGACCGCGGTGACCGTCCTTTCGTGCTGGGCCCGACGCATGAAGAAGTGATTACCGATCTGATCCGCAACGAGATCAGCTCGTACAAGCAGCTGCCGCTGAATTTCTTCCAGATCCAGACCAAGTTCCGTGATGAAGTGCGCCCACGTTTCGGCGTGATGCGTTCCCGTGAGTTCCTGATGAAGGATGCCTACTCCTTCCATACCTCGCAGGAGTCTCTGCAGGAGACTTACGACGCGATGTACGAAGCGTACAGCAAAATCTTCAGCCGCATGGGCCTGGATTTCCGCCCGGTGCAGGCCGATACCGGCTCGATCGGCGGCAGTGCGTCGCACGAATTCCAGGTGCTGGCAGACAGCGGTGAAGACGATATCGTGTTCTCCACCGGTTCCGACTTCGCCGCCAACATCGAGCTGGCGGAAGCGGTCGCGCCGGCGGCTCCGCGCGCGGCGGCCAGCGAAGCGCTGCGCCTGGTAGATACCCCGAACGCAAAAACCATCGCCGAGCTGGTCGAGCAATTCGCGCTGCCAGTGGAAAAAACCGTGAAGACGCTGATGGTACGCGCCACCGAAGAGAGCGGCCACAAGCTGGTCGCTCTGCTGGTGCGCGGCGATCACGAGCTGAACGAAGTCAAGGCAGAGAAGCTGGCGCTGGTTGCCACGCCGCTGACCTTCGCCACCGAAGAAGAAATTCGCGCCATCGTCGGTGCCGGCCCGGGTTCACTCGGCCCGGTCAACCTGCCGATGCCGGTGGTAGCTGACCGCAGCGTGGCGGCGATGAGCGACTTTGGCGCCGGCGCCAACGTTGACGGCAAACACTACTTCGGCATCAACTGGGAGCGCGATCTGCCGCTGCCGCAGGTGGCCGATATCCGTAACGTGGTGGAAGGCGACGCCAGCCCGGACGGTCAGGGTACGCTGCTGATCAAACGTGGCATCGAAGTGGGCCATATCTTCCAGCTCGGCACCAAGTATTCGGAAGCGATGAAAGCGACCGTGCAAGGCGAAGATGGCCGTAACCAGGTACTGACCATGGGTTGCTACGGCATCGGGGTCACGCGCGTTGTGGCCGCCGCCATCGAGCAGAACCACGACGAACGCGGCATCATCTGGCCGGACGCTATCGCGCCGTTCCAGGTCGCTATTCTGCCGATGAACATGCACAAGTCGTTCCGCGTGCAGGCGCTGGCTGAAGAGCTGTACAACACCCTGCGCGCCCACGGCATCGATGTGATCCTCGATGACCGCAAAGAGCGTCCGGGCGTGATGTTCGCGGATATGGAGCTGATCGGCGTGCCGCACTCTATCGTCATCGGTGACCGTAACCTCGACAACGAAGAGATCGAGTATAAGAACCGCCGCGTCGGCGAGAAGCAAATGATTAAAACCGGCGAAATCGTTGATTTCCTGCTGGGCCAGATCAAACGCTAAGCGACGAACGCCAGAAAATAAAAAAACCCGCCTAGGCGGGTTTTTTTATGTCCGAAAACGCTTACTTACTGCTGCAGTTCTTGCTGCGGTCGAACGCGATTTTGCCGTCCGGCACCACCGCCTTCTCTATCTGCCCTTCTTCCATCGATGGCTGCACGCTGAAGTGCGCATTGAAGGTCAGGAACACCGGCTCGCCGGCATTTTTGTTGGCTTTGGCGTAACCTTGCTCCAGCGCGATGTTGTTATCCACCGGGAACGTGATGCCCGTGGCACAATCTTTGAACACCGCCGCGTCAGCCATATAGCTGTAGCTGCCTTTCATCACCATCGGGGTTTTAGGCAACGGTTTTTCAACCGGCTCGAGGCGGTAATTCAGCTTGGATTCGATCGGCACGCCGCTGCGATCCAGCATCTCTAGGCTCTTGCCCACCGGGCGGAAGTAGCGTTTTTCACCGGTGCTGTCGGTCAGCACCAGCTTATCCGCAGTGCGCGCCCATTTGCCGTAGTCGGCAAAGGTCTGATCGCCGTCTTTGGTGTCGCGGTAGGTTTCCTGCAGCACAAAGGTGCCGTCCTCATCCAGGAACAGCGCCGTGTCCAGACCGCCGCAATCGGCGCAAGGCAACAATCCTTGATAACTCTGCGGCATCGCCTGCAGCGGTTGTTCCTTCGGCTGATAATGATTGTTGCATCCCAACAACGAGAGTGCGCCTGCCGCCAAGAACAGGGCTATCGTAATTTTCTTCACAGTTATTCTCCTACTGTGTTCATGTATTCCTAAGTGCGAACCTTGCCACGCAGCGCCTTGGTGGCGCCTTTACGCGTCTTGCCTTCCAGGCGACGCAGTTTCGCTCCTTTCGTCGGCTTGGTCGCCTTGCGCGTTTTTTCCACCACCATCGCCTGCTGAATCAGCGCGACCAGCCGGGCCAACGCCGCTTCGCGATTCAATTCCTGACTGCGATACTCTTGCGCCTTGATAATCACTACGCCATCAGCGGTAATGAGATGATGATTCAGCGCCAGCAGCCTTTCCTTATAATACTCTGGCAGGCTGGATGCCCGGATGTCAAAGCGCAAATGGATCGCCGTTGAGGTTTTGTTCACGTGCTGGCCGCCCGCGCCCTGTGCGCGGATCGCCGTCAATTCCAGTTCATTATCCGGTATGGCTACGTTTCTTGACAGTTCCAGCACCGGTTACACCTGTGCCTGCTGCCACTCGGCAAACTGGATTTCCAGACTATTCTGAGCATCGGACAGCCAAATAGTTCCCTCCTGCAGCGTTGCCTGCAGCGTCATGGTGCGGCTGGCCAATGCCGTCAGGCGCGCCAACTGCTCGTCGTCAAGGAAACGCACGCTCAGGTTCTTGTAGCCGGCCACCTTACCCTGCATTCCCTGCCACCACACGTGCGCAGCGCGCTCGCCGTAAGCGTACAACACCACGCGCGGCGACTGGTTGCAGGCCTTGCGGATGCGTTTTTCGTCGGGTAATCCCATCTCGATCCACATTTCCAGCCCGTTGTGGTCGTTGCGCTGCCAGATCTCCGGCTCGTCGTCGGCGCTCAGCCCTTTGGTGAACACCAACCGCTCGTCGGCATGACAGATCCAGGCCAACAGGCGCAGCATCATGCGCTGCTCATTTTCGGACGGGTGTTGCGCCAGCGTCAGCGTGGCGTCGTGGTAGAAGTGACGATCCATATCAGCAATATTGACCGCGGCTTTATAAATGGTTGCTTTCAGCGCCATGGGTGACCTCGTTATTATCCGGCAACAGTGTACTTGATCAGGGCCAAACCCCGCCAGCGCGGCCAGGCCACGGCAGTGCGAAAGGCGTGCCGGGGTGCTGATAACTCCATAACAGCTGTGCTATAGTCGTCTAGGATAGGATAAAACTCCGAGAGCCTGCGCCTCATCGCGATAGTAGTCTTGATGATGCAGAGGTTCTTAAGGGAGGAAACTGTGCAACAATACTGTGAGTTAGTACGCCGTACTTACGCCGAGATTGGCAGTGGAGATCTTGGCTACGTGCCTGATGCGCTGGCTTGTGCGTTAAAGGCATTGGACGATGTCGCAGCGAACGATGCGCTACCGTCCTCCGTTAGGGAACAGGCGGCCTTTGCCGCCGCTAACTTATTGGTGAGCGACTATGTTGATGAATGATGAGTACCAACCCATCAATTGCGATGACTACGACAACCTGGAACTCGCCTGTCAGCATAAACTTATTCTGAAGCTGGAGTTACGCGACGGAGAAGTGATCGAGGCCAAGGCGATCGACCTGCTGCAAAAGAAACGCGTTGAGTATCTGACCATCGAACAGAACGGCCAGCAGCGCGACCTGCGTCTGGACCATATCAGCAGTTTCAGTCATCCGGAAATCGGTACCGTGGTCGTCAGCCTGTCGGACTGAGCAGCGGTAACCCCATCCCAACAGGGCAGCCCAACGGCTGCCCTCGTCATTTAGGGCTTCAGGTTGGCGTAATAGGCCGCCAGATCGGCGATATCGTCATCCGACAGCCCCGACACGTAGGCCTTCATCACCTCGGCCTGGCCGCCGTTGCGTTCCCCTTTCTTGTACGCCTGCAATGCGTGCTGCAGGTACATGGCATTCTGCCCGGCCAGATTCGGGTACATCGGCACCGTCACCTTGCCCTGCGCGCCGTGGCAGGCCGCACAGGCGGCGGCTTTGGCCTGGCCGGCCGCCGCATCTCCCGCCGCCAACGCCGGCAGGCTGAACAGGCCGGCAGCCAACAGCGCGATTTCCACAAACTTCATCATTGCTCCTCACGATTATGATTTTTTTCCCAGCGCAGCCGCCACGGGCGTTCGCCTTCCGGCACCTGCCCCGCCTCACAGACGAATACGCCCAGCGCGGCGATCAGCTGCTCATCATAATAAATCAACGGGATGCGTTCACGCTGCCAGGGAGGAATACCCAGCTCCTGCCACAGTTTTTTTATCGGCCGCGAATGGACGCGCCCCACGATGCGCACCGCACCCTGCACGCCGCCGAACCGAACGCTGACCTGTTGCGATGGCTGCGGTGCGCGCAGCACCAGCTCGCCCTCACCGGCAATCAACTGCCCCAGCCCGTCCGGCAACGTCAGCGGCTGGTCAGGCTGCCAGGGCAGATGCACATCGAGCAGCGCCGCCAGCGGCGGCAACAGGTGCAATCGGCCGCGGAAACGGCGGATCTGATAGGCGCCGAGCTGCAGCTGCGGTTCGGCATCCTCCCGGCTGAGCGCCACCTCATCCCACAGGCGCTGAAGCTGCTCACGCGCCGGCATGGTGACGTTAAACAATGCGATCCAGCGCCGCAGCAAGGCGAAGCGCCGCACCGGCGAACAGTCGGTCAGGCCGTCAATCGCCAATGAGCGATCCGCCGCCAACAGGCTTTGCAGCGGTTCTGCCAACAGTTCGTCCAGCAGTTGCTCCTGCTCGGCGCACAGGCCGGCGCTGCGCGCTACCGCCGAGGCGAAGTGCGGCCAGCGCTGGTTGAGCTGCGGCAACACCTGCAACCGCAGGAAATTGCGATCGAAGCGCGTGTCCTGATTGCTGTCGTCATCTATCCAGGTTAAGGCGTGACGTTGCGCGTAGCTTTCCAGCGTCTGACGCGAACAGCCCAACAGCGGCCGCAACAGCAGGTGCTCGCCCAGCGTGGCGCGCGCCGCCATCGCCGACAACCCCGCCGGCCCGCTGCCGCGCTTGAGCGCCAACAGGAAGGTTTCGCTTTGATCGTCAAGGTGTTGGGCGGTGAGCAGCGCTTCGCCCTCCGCCAATGCTGCGCTGAAGGCGGCATAGCGCGCCGCACGCGCCGCCGCTTCGATGCCGCCCTGGCGGGCATCTACCTGCACGTGCGTCACCGTCAGCGGGATCTGCCAGTCGGCACACCGGCTGCGGCAATGCTCAACCCAACGGTCGGCAAAGGCGCTCAGGCCATGATGCACGTGCAGCGCACGCAGCTGCAGCGCCGGACGTTGGCGGCGCAACGCCGCCAGCAGATGCAGCAGCACGCTGGAATCCAGGCCGCCGCTGAACGCCACCAGCAGCCGCTGCTGCGCGCCCAGCTGGTCCGCCACCTGCGTCGTTAATTGATCAGTATCCATCGGTAGGCTTTGTCACTTCTACATAGCTGCACGTTAACCCCGCCTACCGCCATCAATCAAGCATTAACCGTCCGGGCCTGGCGTCGCGTCAGCAGCCACCAGCCGCCCAGCACCGCGATCACCGCCAGCGCACATCCGGCCGCTCCCCAGCCGATCTGGGCGAAAATGCGGCCATACGCCTGCATCGCCGCCCCTTCGATGTGATCTTCGGCGGTCTGATTGGCGATGATGCCCGCCAGGTAGTTGGCGATCGAACCGGTCGCCAGCATATAGATACCGGTCAACACGCCGGTGGCGCCGGGGATATTCAGCCGGGTGATCTGCGCCATCGCCACCGGATCGATAAACAGTTCGGCGAAGCCCATCACCGCCAGACCGGCGATCATCAGCCCCATCGATCCCGGCCCGTTCAGCCGGGTATTAAGCGCCATCAGCGTAAAGCCGACGCCGATCAACAGCAGACCGAAGGCGAACTTGCACCAGATGCGCAGCGTGCGGTCGCCATCGCCACTCGCCAGCCAGGCCAGCGCCACGCCGCCCAGCATCACCGCACAGGCGTTAACCGACTGGAACAAGGCGGTCGGCACCGTCCAGCCGAACCAGCGCCGGTCAACGAAATGATCGATAAACAGGCTGATGGAGCTGCCGCCCTGCTGGGCAAAGGCCCAGAACAGCGTGCCTAGCAGCATCAGCACAACGATCTGCCACAGCCCCCGGCGCTGGCCGGCGTCCGCGCGCAGCATAATGCGTGCCACCAGCACCACCGCCGCCACGCACACCAACCCGAGCAAATAGCCGGCCCAGCCACGTTCAAACAGCAGCATGAAGAACAGCGGCGACGCCAGCAGCACCACCAGCAGCCAACCCCAGTGCGGCAGGCCCAGGCTTCTGGCGCGCATCAGCGGTACATTCACGCCACGCGTGTGGCGGAAGTGGCGCCCGCCGAGCAGGAAAATCACCAGGCCGGCGAACATGCCGATCCCGGCCAATGCAAAGCCGACGTGCCAGCCATAGCGCTCAGCTGCCAACCCGCAGGCGATCGGCGCCAGAATAGACCCGACGTTGCCGGCGGCGTACAGCAGCGAGAAGCCCCCTTCGCGGCGCGAGTCCTGCGCCGGATACAGCTCGCCCAGCAGGCAGCTGATATTGGATTTGAACAGGCCATAGCCACAGATGATGATGGCCAGCGCCAGATAGAGCGACTGGGCGGAGACCGCGCTCAGGCCGAGCACGATATGCCCCAGGGTCATCAGCGCCGCACCGGCGATCACCGCAACGCGATTGCCCAGCAGGCGGTCGGCGAGCCAGCCGCCCAGAATAGGAGTGACGTAAACTAACGAAGCGTAAGCGCTGTAGAGATCGATGGCGTGGCTGTCGGTATAGCCGAGTTGGTGGGTCAGATAGAGGATCAGTAACGCACGCATGCCGTAAAAGCTGAAATATTCCCAAATTTGTATCGCTACGACATAGTAGATTGCGCGCGGCTGTGAGGGTGTTTTCATGGTGGTCTCCCATCAGTCGGTGAACGGCAAAGGGGAAGCGCGAGCGCCTCCCCTCTTATTGGCTGCGGTTATTTCGCCTTCAGCACTTTCACCCGATAACGTCCGTCCGCCTGACGATAGGCGCCGTGAATGTCGGTTTCAAAGCCCGGATAATGCGCGCCGATTTCGCACAGCATCTGCAGGAACTCCAGCACCGGCCGGCTCTCTTCGGTCAGCATTTCGCCCGGCATCACCAGCGGCACGCCCGGTGGGTATGGGAGGATCATATTGGCGTTGACCTTGCCGACCATCTCTTCCAGATAGACCTCTTCCACTTCGCCGTGCAGCTCTTTCTGGAACGCCTGGTACGGATTCATCACCATGGTTGGCAGCACTTCGAACGCGCGGTACATCAGGTCCGGCAGGTTGTGTTGCTCCACCAGGCGGTGAATGTTCTGCGCCAGATCCTGAATGCGCATGTTTTCATAGAAATCAGGCGCTTCGTGATACAACGAAGGCAGCATGTTTTTCACCCGCAGGTTCAGATCGAACGAGCGTTTGAAGTCGGTCATCGCGCGCAGCAGGCTGAGCGCCTTGGTTTTGTCGATGCCGATGCTGAACAGGAACAGCAGGTTGTACGGCCCGGTTTTCTCGACGATGATGCCGCGCTCGTCGAGGTATTTCGCCACGATGCTGGCCGGGATACCGAACGGCTGCATCTCGCCTTCCTTGCTCATCCCCGGCGTCAGAATGGTGACCTTGATCGGGTCCAGATACATGTGTTCGTTGTCGATGTTCTTGAAACCGTGCCAGGCGCTGTCGGAGCGCAGCGGCCAGCATTCCGGTTCATCGATATGCTCCGGCTGCCAGACGTCGAAGAACCAGCCGTCGGACTCGACTTTCAGGCGTTTAATCTCTTTGCGGAACTTGATCGCGCGTTCGATAGAACCGTTGATCAGGCGCTTGCCGGCGTTGCCTTTCATCATCGCCGCGGCGGTTTCGGTCGACGCCACGATGCCGTAGTGCGGCGAGGTGGTGGTGTGCATCATGTAGGCTTCGTTGAAGGTCTCTTCGTTGATATCGCCCTTCACATGAATCATCGAAGCCTGCGAGAAAGCCGCCAGCAGTTTGTGGGTGGACTGGGTTTCGTAGATCACCTTGCCCTCCACGCGGCCGCCGCTCATGCCGCACTTGCCTTTATAGATCGGGTGGAAGTTGGTGTAAGGCACCCAGGCGGAATCGAAGTGGATCGACTTCACGTCCAGGGTGTTCTTAATAAAGTCGGTGTTGTACAGCAGCCCGTCATAGGTGGAGTTGGTGATCACCGCGTGCACCGGCCAGGTGGCGTTCGGGGTCTCTTTCACGCGCTTGGCGATGGTGGCGCGCTGGAACTCGCTCTGCGGAATGCCGCCGAGAATGCCGTAGGCGTTGCGGGTCGGGCGGAAGTAGATCGGCGTGATGTCGCTCATCATCATCAGGTGAGTCAGCGACTTGTGGCAGTTACGGTCAATCAGCACCGTGCTGCCCGCCGGCGCCGAGTACATGCCGACGATCTTGTTGGCGGTGGAAGTGCCGTTGGTGACCATGTAGCTGCGTTCGGCGTTGAACACCCGGGAAATGTACTCTTCCGCTTCTTTGTGCGGGCCGGAGTGATCCAGCAGCGATCCCAGTTCAGACACCGAAATCGAGATATCCGACTTCATGGTGTTCGGGCCGAAGAAATCGTAGAACAGGCTGCCCACCGGGCTCTTCTGGAACGCGGTGCCGCCCATGTGGCCCGGCGTACAGAAAGTGTATTTGCCTTCACGCACGTATTTGAACAGCGCCTTGGTCAACGGCGGCAGGATGGTGTCGATATACTCGTCGGTGTTCTGTTTGATCTTGGCGGCGATGTCGGTTGCCGCGCCGAGCGCATATTCGAAGAAACGCACCTGCATGCGCAGATCGTTCAGGCTGACGTCCAGCGTCGAATAGGTGTTGGCGAACGCATACAGCGGCATGTATTCGTTCAGCTGGCTGATCTCTTCGCACAGCTCCAGGTTGTATTTGTCCCAGTCGAAGATCACCCCGCACAGGCGGGCGTTGTTCTCGATCAGTTTCAGCAGGTCTTCGCGATCGTTAGGGTAAACGATGCGGAAATCCAGACTTTCCAGCGCCTGATGCAGTTCACGGATAGGCTCTTCTTTGAAGTAGACACCCATGTGATTCATGATGGCGATAACGTTCATATGCATTTCTCCTGGCAAAGCAAGCCCCTTCCCGTCGCGGCTGACAGGTCGGAAAGAAAGGGGCTGGGTAAATTCAGTCGGTCAGCGGACGCGAATCAGTGCGCTTTGGCCGTGGTGTTTTCATCGACCGCCGCTGCGTTGGCAGCCTGGCGGGTATTCATTTTCCGGGCGTAGAACATCAGGATAATCAGGCTGATGATAAAGGTGCCGGACAGTTCGAATGAGTTGGCGCCCATCAGCGCGATGAAGCAGAAGCCGCAGCCGCACACCGAAGCGATCAGGCTCAGCAGGTTGCGCACGTTGACCCCTTCGAAGCGGATCAGATCTACACAGGAATAGAAGTAAGGCAGCATGGTCAGCAGCACCGCGATGCCGGTCAGCTCGCCGAACAGGTCGGAAGCCTTGCCGCCGGCGGAGCTCATCAGGGTGATCAGCACCATCAGCGCGGTCATTTTGCAGCCGGCCAGCAGCAGGCCTTTTTTCGGAATGCCGTTTTTATCCAGCTCGCCGTACACTTTCGGGAAGTTGCCGTCGTTGGCGGCGCGCACCCCGGCCTGGCCGACCAGCATCATCCATGACCCGAGCGAGGTCAGGCAGGCAAAGGCGGTGAAGGCGGAAACCATCGGTGCCGCCCAGTTGCCCATAATCGCCGAGGCGCTGATGGCGAACGGCGCGCCGCTGGCGGCCATTTCAGACGCCGGGAACATGCCGCTGATCACTTGGGTGGCGGCGATGTAGATGATGCCCGCCAGGCCGGTGCCGAGCATGGTCGCCAGCGGCACGGTACGTTTCGGGTTTTTCACCATGCCGGTGCTGACCGCTGCGGATTCCACGCCGATGAACGCCCACAGGCACAGCAGAATACTTTTGATGACCGCATGGCTGTCGGTGGTGCCGGAGGTATTCCAGTTAGCCTGGTAGGTGGCGGCGTCAAACCAGTGCCAGCCGAGGGTGGCGGTCACGATCACCGGGATCAACACCAATACCAGGCCCAGAGTAGTCAAACGGCTGACCCAGGTTCCGCCCAGCATGTTGACGAAGGTGAAGACCCACACGATGGCGATACAGGCGATACCGGCAGGTATTGGGTTGTTCAGCGCCGGGAAGAAGGTGGAGAGATAAGAAACGGCGGTAATGCCGATGGCCAGGTTACCGATCCAGTTAGCATGGTAATAAAGCACGCCGGTCTGGAAACCGAAGGCCGGGGAAATTTCACCGGCGTAGGCGATAGGGCCGCCCTGCTGCGGGTTTTTGGTGGCGAGACGGGCATACACATAGGCCAGCGACATCGCCCCGATAATCGAGATCACCCACCCCCAAATGGCGATGGATCCGAGACTCGCCAGGTTGGCGGGCAATAAGGCAATCCCGCTCCCCATCATATTACCGGCGACGACGCCGGTGCAGGCAATAAGCCCTATTTTCTTGGGTGAAGCCATGGTCAGTTTCTCCTGATTTACGTTTCTTATAAGCCACACCCATAAATAAAAGATTTTAATGAGCCGGCTTGATAGTCAGGATGCTAACCATCGGGGGGAATAAAGTCCTAAAGATAAAGTGAGATTACGCTCATGATCATACAAATGATAACCTGAGGTTTTTGATTAACACATCAAGATAAAAAGGTTTGCTAAAGAAAAGATAAACATCGTTTAAAAACAGAATGATGCCCAGGTTAATAATGAATAACAAACGACAGAAAAGGAACGATATTACGCAGCAAAATAACACAATGGCGCAACATGTCTTCACCAATAAATAACGCCGACAGCATTCCCGGAGAATAATGGCGGCGTAGTATCGGTTAATTATTGGTGCTGGTAGTTATTTAAATAAGGCACCACGTTGGTCAATGACGTCTGGAATACGCCATTGGTGATCCAATGCAAGGTATCCTCACCGGGGCGCAAATTGAACGCGGTAATATAAGAATCCGCCGCCAAATGATTCTGCCCCTGCATTTCATACACTTTGCCCAGCAACACATAATTCAGCCACGACATTTGCAACTCAATCCCCAGATCGATCGCCCGGTGCGCCTCGTCAATGCGCCCCTGCGCCAACGCATCGACCGCCAGAACTTGCTGCATGATCGGCGTGTTTTTCAATTCGGGGATCGTCGTCAGATGGCTGATATCGGCGCGCAATTGTGCCAAGGCCTGGCTGTCGAACGGTTGGTAAGAATTGCGCAGCACATCCACCAGCGCCTTTTCCGCCAGCAGGTAGTGGAAATTCGGCGCGCTTTTAATCAGCTCGCTCAGCTGAGCGCTGGCGCGAGTCAACGAATCGGCATCACCGTGGATCAACAATTGATGTGCCTGGTAGAAGCGCTGCAGCAGCGGCCCGTTGTCGGGCAGCAGCTGCGCCAGACGCTGCTCCAACTGCGGCGGCCAGGGCTGCTTCAGCGCCGTGGACAGGCTGGCGAGGAAATCGCTTTGGATCTTCAGCTGGTTATCGGCGGTAATGAAGTAACGCTTGTCCAACATGATTGAGCTGTCGGCGTTATCCACCAGCCGCACGGACAGGAAACACTGCTGGGCGCGGTAGTGGCGCTGATTGACGAACTCGATATACAGCGACTTGCCCGAGTTGCTGGGGCCGGAATAGTTGTAATTGGTTTGGTCGTGCACCAGGAAGGTCGAGTAGGTGTTGAGCGAATCGGTGATCAGCTCGCTGACGCCCACCACATAAGAGAGCTGCGGCATCCAGTTGCTGCAGCTCTCGCCGCCCTGGATGCGAATATCGATATCGCGCGGGTTGAGCAGCACCGGCATGGTCGAAACCGGCACGCGCTGCGACAGCGTGGCGATGCCGACAAACGCCACGCAGACGCTGAGCGCCGCCAGAAACGCCAGCCACACCCAGAACGTCGAGCGGAGATAAAAGCGCGGCAGCTTTTCGTCAGGCGCGGCGACCGGCGCTCGGGGCCGGCTCGGCGGCACGTACGGCGTCTCGTCGTCGTCATCGCTGCCGTCTTCCGGCTCATGCATGATCACCGCGATCTGCGGCGCCTGTGCGGGAGCGGGTTGCGTCTCTCCCTCTTCACACCATATCACCGACGTCGCCAGCTTATACCCGCGCTTGGGCACGGTGATAATGTATTCCGGGCTGTCGCTGTCGCCGTCTTTCAGGTATTTGCGCAGCTCTGAAATACATTGAGTCACCACGTGGTTGGTGACGATATTGCGCTTCCAGACGTTGTCGATCAGCTCGTCGCGGCTCAGCACCACATCGGGGTGCCGGGCGAAATAGCACAGCATGTCGATCAGGCGCGGTTCCAGCGTTTTCTGGCGGCCGTCTCGGCTGATGGTGTTGTCGGCAGGGGTAACCAGCCACTCCCCGACGCGAAAAGCAGGCTCTTGCATGGCGGAAATAACTCTGTAGGCATGTAGGGCAAGGGCGCGATCATAGCATAACCGCCCCCGGCTGTGGCCGCCGGGAGGCGATTAAGCCGTTAACTCTCGTATAATTCTAACGGTAAACCATCAGGATCGCTGAAAAAGGTAAAGCGGGATTGGGTGTAGGGATCGACGCGCACCGGTTCGCAGGCAACGCCGGCCGCCTGCAGATGGGCGATGGCCCGATCGATGTCGTCAACGCTGAACGCCAGATGGCGCAGGCCGCAGGCCTCCGGGCGGCTGACGCGGGCCGGCGGCGAAGGGAAAGAAAACAGTTCGATAGTGTATTGTCCGTTGAGCGCGAGATCCGCTTTCCAGGAGTCGCGCTCCTCGCGGTAAACTTCACTCAGCAGGGTAAAACCGAGAATATCGCAATAGAAATGCTTACTGGCAGCGTAGTTCGCGCCAATGATCGCAATGTGATGCACCTGACGTAATCCCAGCATAGAAACCCTCTCCTGTTCATTCTGATGGGGCACGGTATCCGGCGGCGGCGATGACGTCAACGGCAAAAACCCCGCGGATTGCCGCGGGGCATGATTCAGCACACGGCGTCTCAGGCCTTCAGATCCACCAACGCCGCGCCGAAGTTGATGTGCAGCACCTGCCCATCGACCACCAGCGCCGGTACACTCTGCACGCCGAGGCGCTCAGCTTCCGCCACGCGCGTTGGGCGTTCCCCCAGGTGCACCACTTCCACCTGCACGTTATCGCTCAACAGTCCCAACAGCTGCTGTTCGGCACTCACGCATACCGGGCAGCCGGCATGATAAAACACGGCCTTAGTCATCCTCATTCTCCTTGGTATTGACGGTTTCGGGCACGTTTACTTACCCATATTGTTTCGAATCGAAACAATGTGAACAGTATGCCAGCACCAATGACTTGTCAATATAGTTTTTAATCGATACTATTTACGCAGCCTGATGAGGATACGATGCTAAAACTGTTTGATCTGCTTGAACGCCTGAATAGCCTGCAACGCAGCTGGCTGCGCAGCCACGAAGAATTGGAAAGCCTGCCGCCGGTGCAGCTGAGCGCGCTCTACTATCTGGCACGCTGTAATCATTACTCCAACACGCCGATGGCCGTGGCGGAATACCTTGGCCTGACCAAGGGAACGGTGTCCCAATCGCTGAAAAAGCTGGAGCTGAACGGCATGATCGCCCGCACGGCGGACGCAAAGGATCGCCGCAGCGTGCGGCTGCGGCTGACAGAAAAATCGCGAAGTTTAATGGAGACTCTGTTTCCTCCTGCCTATCTGCAGCAGGCGCAAGACGCCATGCAGCAGGACGGCGAACAGTTGCAGGCGCTGTTAACCCAGCTGCTGCGCCAACTGCAGCGGCAGGAAAATGCGGCGCTGTTCGGCGAATGCCACCGCTGCCGCTATCACCAGCAGCGCAATGGCCAACCGTTTTGCGGCCTGACACAGGAACCGCTGCCGCTCGACAGCGTGAACCTGATCTGCCGAGAATTCGCCTAAACGATTATGCTGGCGCTTTCAACACCTTCACCAGATAGCGCCCGTCCTCCGTCAGTTTGGCGCCGTGGATGTCGGTTTCAAAACCGGGATAGCGCTCACCGATAGAGCACAGCATCAGCAGGAAATCGAGCACCGCCCGGCTCTCTTCGGTGATCATTTCTCCCGGCATCACCAGCGGCACGCCCGGCGGATAAGGCAGGATCATATTGGCCGCCACCTTGCCCACCAACTGATCCAGCTCGCAGGTTTCCACATTGCCGCGCACCTGCTCCTGGAACATCTGGTGCGGCGTCAGCTTCATTTCAGGCAGCACGTCGAACGCCCGCTGCATCAGGCGCGGCAGATCGTGTTGGCGGATCAGCCGATGAATGCCGGCGGCCAGATCCTGGATACGCATATGGCGATAAAAATCCGGATCCTCGGCGTACAGATCCGGCAGCATGTTCTTCACCCGCAGGTTGAGATCGTAGGCGCGCTTGAAATCAGTCAGGCCGCGCAACAGGCTCATCGCCTTGGTTTTGTCGATGCCGATGCTGAACAGGAACAGCAGGTTGTACGGCCCGGTCTTCTCCACCACGATGCCGCGCTCGTCGAGATACTTCGCCACCAGCGCCGCCGGGATCCCCTCTTCCTCCAGCGCACCCAGCTCGTTCATGCCCGGCGTCAGGATCGTCACCTTGATCGGATCGAGGTACATATGATCGCGATCGGTCTGGCCGAAGCCGTGCCAGTTATCGTCAGGATCCAATGGCCAACACTGCGCCTCATCGATCTCCTCCGGCTGCCAAATGTCAAAGAACCAACTGTCGCTCTCCTCGCGCAGCCGCTGCACTTCACGGCGAAAATGCAGCGCGCGCTCCACCGATCGATTGATCAAGCGGCGCCCCGGGTTGCCGCGCAGCATGGCGGCGGCGGTCTCCATCGATGCCACAATGCCATAGTGCGGCGAGGTGGTGGTGTGCATCATGTAGGCTTCGTTGAAGGTGCTCTCGTCGTAGTCGCCCTTGATATGAATCATCGAGGCCTGGGAGAAGGCCGCCAGCAGCTTGTGGGTGGACTGGGTTTCGTAGATGACCTTACCGGGCACCCGATCGCCGCTCATGCCGCTCTTGCCGTCGTAAATCGGATGGAAGTTGGTGTAAGGCACCCAGGCGGAGTCAAAGTGGATCGACGGCACTGCCAGCGTCTGCTTGATGTAGTCGGTGTTATACAGCAGGCCATCATAGGTGGAATTGGTGATCACCGCATGCACCGGCCAGGTGGCGTTCGGGGTCTCCTGCACCCGAGCGGCGATGCTGGCGCGGGTGAACTCACGCTGCGGAATGCCGCCAAGGATGCCGTAGGCGTTGCGCAGCGGGCGCAGATAGATCGGCACAATATCGCTCATCATCAGCAAGTGGCACAGCGATTTGTGGCAGTTGCGGTCGATCAGCACCGTGCTGCCCGCCGGCGCCGAATACATGCCGACGATCTTGTTGGCGGTGGAGGTGCCGTTGGTAACCAGATAGCTCTGCTCGGCGTTGAAAGTACGCGCAATATACTCTTCGGCCTCGAGGTGCGGCCCGGTGTGATCCAACAGCGAGCCGAGCTCGGTGACTGAAATCGAAATGTCGGCCTTCAGGGTATTGGCGCCGAAAAAGTCATAGAACAGGCAGCCCACCGGGCTTTTTTGGAACGCGGTGCCGGCCATGTGGCCCGGCGTGCAGAAGGTGTACTTCCCTTCGCGCACGTAGTTGAACAACGCCTTGGTCAGCGGCGGCGTAATGGTATCAATATATTCTGCGGTGTACTGCTGGATGCGCTGCGCGATATCGTCCGCCGCATTCAGGCCATACTCGAAGAAATAGAGCACCATGCGCATTTCATGCAGGCTGACGTCGAAGGTGGAGTGGGTATTGATAAAGGCGTACAGCGGTAGGTATTCGTTCAGCTCGTTGATCTCGCTGCACAGCTCCAGGCTGTAGTCGTCCCAGTCGAAGATCACCCCACAGATGCGGGCATTGGCTTCGATCAGCTTCAGCAGGTCACCGCTGTTTTTGGGGTACACCAGTTGGAATCCCATGGTGGCCAGCGCAGCGTGGAGCTCGCGGATCGGCTCATCTTTGTAGTAGACGCCCGTCGGGCCCATGATGGCGATGATATTCATCGGCAGCTCCTGTCAGTTAACGGCCAAGTCTCTATAACACCACGAAAATCCGGCGGTGTGTAGCCAAAAAAAAACCGCCCGGAGGCGGTTTCTTGCAGCGAAGAACAGAACTCAGCAGTAGCCGTAGTTCATCAGACGCTGGTAGCGACGGTTGAGCAACTCTTCGTCGTTCAGACCATCCAGATCTTTCAGATCGGCCAGCAGCTGCGCTTTCAGCGCGGCAGCCATCGCCGGCACGTCGCGGTGCGCGGAACCCAGCGGCTCCGGGATCACCGAATCGATCAGCTTTAACTCTTTCAGACGCGGTGCGGTAATGCCCATCGCTTCTGCGGCCAGCGGTGCCTTGTCGGCACTCTTCCACAGGATGGAGGCACAGCCTTCCGGCGAAATCACCGAGTAGGTGCTGTACTGCAGCATGTTCACTTTATCGCCCACGCCGATCGCCAGCGCGCCGCCGGAGCCACCTTCGCCGATGACGGTGCAGATGACCGGGATGTTCAGACGCGACATCTCACGCAGGTTGCGCGCGATGGCTTCTGACTGGCCGCGTTCTTCCGCACCCACGCCCGGATAAGCGCCCGGAGTATCGATAAAGGTGATGAGCGGCATCTTGAAGCGGGCGGCCATTTCCATCAGGCGCAGCGCCTTACGGTAACCTTCCGGCGCCGGCATGCCGAAGTTGCGGCGGATCTTCTCTTTGGTTTCACGGCCTTTCTGGTGCCCGATGATCATCACCGGGCGGCCATCCAGGCGCGCAATGCCACCGACGATCGCTTTGTCGTCAGCGTAAGCGCGATCGCCCGCCAACTCTTCGAAGTCGGTAAAGATGTGTTTGATATAATCCAGGGTATAAGGACGGCGCGGGTGGCGTGCCAATTGGGCAATCTGCCAGGCCCCAAGATCGGCAAAAATCTTGCGCGTCAGCTCAACGCTCTTTTCACGCAGGCGCTGAACCTCTTCGTCCAGATTAATATCTAATTTTTCGTCTTGACGGCTGACTGCAGTCAGCGAGTCAATTTTCGCTTCCAGCTCTGCAATCGGCTGTTCAAAATCAAGAAAATTCAGACTCATAGCATTCCTATTTTAGTCAAATTCCAAGTCCACCTGCTCATTGCCTACCAACGTCCGCAAATCGATCAACAAGCGGTCGGTGGGCGTCACGCGCCAGGTTGCGCCAAAACGCAGCTTGGCTCGTGCATCTTCCCGTTGATAGTAGAGATGCACTGGAATCGTCCCCGAGCGATGGGGTTCCAACGACTGACGGAGACGGTTCAAAAGCTGGTCATCAATTTGCCTGTCAGTCAGCGAGATAGCAAGCCCGCGAGCGTATTTTTCCCGGGCTTCACTGATGTCCATTACCTCGCGGGCCATCATTTTAAGCCCGCCGCTAAAGTCATCAAAGCTGACCTGTCCACTGGCGATAAGGATACGGTCTTTTTCCAACAAATGCTGGTATTTTTCTAGCGCTTCGGTGAATAGCATCACTTCCAGACGGCCCGAACGGTCATCCAGCGTGCAAATGCCGATACGGTTGCCGCGCTTGGTCACCATGACCCGCGCGGCGACCACCAACCCGACGGCGGTAGTCATTTTGCCCCGATCCGTCGGGTGCATGTCTTTCAAACGCTGGCCACCGGCGTAACGTTCGATTTCCTTCAGGTACTGGGTGATCGGGTGGCCAGTCAGGTACAGCCCCAGCGTCTCCCGTTCACCGTCCAGCACCACCTGCTCCGGCCAGGGCGCGATATTGGCGTAGGATTGCTCCACCTGCTCCGGCGCTTCCGCCAGCACGCCAAACATATCCACCTGGCCAATAGCTTCGGCTTTCGCATGCTGATCCGCCGCTTTCAACGCGTCGCCGAGCGAATTCATCAGCGCAGCGCGGTGCGGCCCAAGGCGATCAAACGCCCCGGACATGATCAGTTTTTCCAGAATGCGGCGGTTCAGTTTCTTGATGTCAGAGCGCGCGCACAGGTCGAACAGGTCTTTGAAGTAACCTTGTTCGCCGCTGTTGCGCGCCTCGATAATGGCCTCGATCGGCCCTTCCCCCACGCCCTTGATCGCGCCGATGCCATAAACGATCTCGCCGTCGTCGTTGACGTGGAAGTGATACAGGCCACTGTTGATGTCCGGCGGCAGGATCTTCAGCCCCATGCGCCAACATTCGTCCACCAGCCCCACCACTTTGTCGGTGTTGTCCATATCGGCGGTCATGACCGCCGCCATAAACTCGGCCGGATAGTGCGCCTTCAGCCACAACGTCTGATACGACACCAGCGCATAGGCGGCGGAGTGCGATTTGTTGAAGCCGTAACCGGCGAATTTCTCCACCAGGTCGAAGATTTTCACCGACAGTTCACCGTCGATGCCGCGCGATTTCGCGCCGTCTTCAAAGCCGCCGCGCTGCTTGGCCATTTCGACCGGGTTCTTTTTACCCATCGCACGACGCAGCATATCCGCGCCACCCAAGGTGTAGCCGGCCAACACCTGGGCAATCTGCATCACCTGTTCCTGATACAGGATGATGCCGTAGGTCGGTTCCAGCACCGGCTTGAGCGACTCGTGCTGCCACTGAATGTCCGGGTAGGAGATCTCTTCGCGGCCATGCTTGCGGTCGATGAAGTTATCCACCATCCCTGACTGCAGCGGCCCCGGACGGAACAGCGCCACCAGTGCGATCATGTCTTCGAAGCAGTCGGGCTTCAGGCGTTTGATCAAATCTTTCATGCCGCGCGATTCAAGCTGGAACACCGCCGTGGTTTCCGAGCGCTGCAGCATGTCGAAGCTTTTCTTGTCGTCGAGCGGAATGGCGGCGATGTCGATCGGTTCCAGCCCGGTCTTGGCGCGCCGGGCGTTGATCATTTCCAGCGCCCAGTCGATGATGGTCAGGGTGCGCAGGCCGAGGAAGTCGAACTTCACCAGCCCGGCATATTCCACGTCGTTCTTGTCGAACTGGGTCACCGGATGGTGCCCTTCGGCGTCGCAGTACAGCGGCGCGAAGTCGGTGATCTTGGTCGGCGCGATCACCACGCCCCCGGCGTGTTTACCGGCGTTGCGCGTTACCCCTTCCAGCTTGCGCGCCATGTCGATCAGCGCCTTGACCTCTTCATCGGCCTCGTAAATCTCCGGCAGCTGCGGTTCGGCGGCAAAGGCTTTCTCCAGCGTCATGCCCGGATCCGGCGGCACCAGTTTGGAGATGCGATCGACGAAGCCGTACGGGTGCCCCAGCACCCGGCCTACGTCGCGGATAACCGCTTTCGCCGCCATGGTCCCGAAGGTGATGATCTGCGATACCGCTTCGCGGCCGTACATCTCCGCCACGTGCTCGATCACCTGGTCGCGCTTCTCCATGCAGAAGTCGACGTCGAAGTCGGGCATCGAAACACGTTCCGGGTTCAGGAAGCGTTCGAACAGCAGGTCGAATTCCAGCGGATCGAGGTCGGTGATTTTCAACGCATAGGCCACCAGAGAACCGGCGCCGGAGCCGCGCCCTGGGCCCACCGGCACGTTGTTGTCCTTCGACCACTGGATAAACTCCATCACGATCAGGAAGTAGCCGGGGAACCCCATCTGGTTGATCACCTTCAGCTCGACGTCCAGACGCTCGTCGTATTCCGGGCGGCGCTGCGCGCGCACTTCAGGATCGGGGAACAGGAACTCGAGACGCTCTTCCAGCCCTTCTTTAGATTTGAGCACCAGGAAGTCCTCGGTGCTCATATCGCCGGTTGGGAACTGCGGCAGGAAGTATTCGCCGAGGCGAATGGTGACGTTACAGCGCTTGGCGATCTCGACGCTGTTCAGCAGCGCTTCCGGGATGTCGGCGAACAGCTCGCACATCTCGTCTTCGCTGCGCATGTATTGCTGCGGGCTGTAGTTGCGTGGCCGCTTGGGATCGTCCAGCGTAAAACCGTCGTGAATGGCGACGCGAATTTCATGAGCGTCAAAATCGTCTTCTACCAGGAAACGCACGTCGTTGGTGGCCACCACCGGCAAGCCGCGCTCAGTGGCCAACGCCACCGCCGCATGCAGATAGTTCTCTTCGTCCGGACGGCCGGTGCGTATCAGTTCCAGGTAGTAACAGTCCGGGAAATACTGTTGGTAGAAGTCCAGGCATTGATCCACCTGCGCCTGGTTACCGCGCAGCAGGAACTTGCCGACGTCGCCCTGACGCGCACCGGAAAGCAGGATCAGCCCTTCGCGATGTTCAATCAGCCAGTCGCGATCAATGGTCGGGCCGGCGGCCCCGTAGCCACGCTGATAGGCGCGGGAAATCAGCAGCGTCAGGTTCTGGTAGCCTTCGTTGTTGCTGGCCAGCACCGTCAGCTGAGCCAGTTCGTCGCCCAGCTCATCGCTTTGCACATGGAAATCCGCGCCGATGATCGGTTTGATCCCGGCGCCGTGCGCGCTGCCGTAGAACTTCACCAGCCCGCACAGGTTGGTGAAATCAGTGATTGCCAGAGCAGGCATGGCTAACGCGGCGGCTCTTTTCACCAGCGGCGCCGTCTTGGCCAATCCATCAATCATGGAGTAGTCACTGTGGACGCGCAGGTGAATAAAACGAGGTTCGGCCATCTCCAGATACCTGATTGAAGGGGCTCAGCAGGCTGAGCCCGGGTTAATGCTATCGTCGAGCCTGATTAACCAGGCCCGCAGGCTACAGCGCCAGCGCCCTTTTCACCGGCGCGAAGCTGCGGCGGTGATGCTCGGTGGCGCCCAGCGCGGCCAGCCGCTCCAGGTGGAAGGCGGTCGGGTAGCCTTTATGCTGCGCGAAACCGTAGTCCGGGAACTCGCTGTCCAGCTCGGCCATTTCGCGATCGCGCGTGACCTTCGCCAGAATGGACGCCGCGCTGATCTCCGCCACACGGCTGTCGCCCTTCACCACCGCCTGCGAACGCATCGGCAGGTTCGGGCAACGGTTACCGTCGATTAAAACCATGTCCGGCGCGATATGCAACCCGGCCACCGCGCGCTGCATCGCCAACATGGTGGCGTGCAAAATATTCAGCTGGTCGATTTCCGCCGGTTCGGCGCGCCCCAGGCTCCAGGAGAGCGCCTTGGCGACGATTTCGTCATACAGCGCCAGGCGGCGTTTTTCACTGAGTTTCTTGGAGTCCGCCAGACCGACGATCGGCTGCGCCGGATCGAGGATCACAGCAGCGGTGACCACCGCGCCGACCAACGGGCCGCGGCCCACTTCGTCCACACCGGCAATCAGCGTGGCAGCGGGATAGATAAAGGGTTCAATCATGCTTTCGCCAGCTCCAACACAGCCTGAGCGGCCTGTTCGTCCGCACCGCAACGGATGCTTTGGTGCAAGGTAAGAAAAGTTTGTTTCAGCGCTTCGGTTTCCGGGCTCTCTTCCAGCAGTGGCATCACGGCGGCGGCCAGTTTGTCCGGCACGCAGTCATGCTGCAGCAGCTCGGTGACAATTTCGCGCCCCGCCAACAGATTCGGCAGCGAAACGTAAGGCGTTTTCACCAGCTTCTGCGCCAACCAGAAAGTGAACGGCTTCATGCGATAGCCCACCACCATCGGGCACTTGGCCAGCATGCACTCCAGCGCCGCCGTGCCGGACGCCAGCAGCGCCGCGTCGCTGGCGATCATCGCCTCGCGCCCCTGGCCGTTCAGCAGGTGTACCGTCAGATCCGGCGCAACCTCGGCCTTGATGCGCTCAAACTGCTCGCGCCGTTTGGCGTTAACCAGCGGCACCACCACTTCCAGCTCGGGATAACGCGTGCGCAGCAGCTGCGCGGTTTTGAGGAAGTCGGCGCTCAGCATCTCGACTTCGGCGCCGCGGCTGCCCGGCAGCAAAGCCAAACAGCGCGCCTGCGGAGCGATGCCAAGCTGAGCGCGCGCCGCCAACCGATCGGGCTGCAGCGGCATGGCGTCCGCCATGGTGTGGCCGATAAACCGGCAGGGCACGTTGAAGCGATCGTAAAACGCTTTTTCGAAAGGGAGAAAGGCCAGCACCAGATCGGTGGCTTTGCCTATTTTGAAAACGCGCTTTTGTCGCCAGGCCCACACGGACGGGCTGACGTAGTGGATGGTGCGAATGCCGCGCTGCTTGAGGCGGCCTTCCAGCGTGATGTTGAAGTCCGGCGCGTCGATGCCGACAAACACGTCCGGCCGCAGCTCACCGAAGCGGCGAGTGAGATCCTTGCGGATCTTCAACAGGCGTGGCAAGCGCTCGAGCACTTCCACCACGCCCATGACCGCCAGCTCTTCCATTTCGTACCAGGCTTCGCAGCCTTCGGCCTGCATTAGCGGACCGGCGACGCCAACGAAACGCGCGTCGGGGATCTGCGCCTTGAGCGCGCGGATCAAACCGGCGCCGAGAATGTCACCGGAGGTTTCTCCGGCGACCAATCCGATAGTCAATGGACGATTCGACATAACTCAGCGAATGATGCCGCGGGTAGAACGGGTGAAGAAATCGAGGTACTGCTGCACCACCGGCTGCTCTTTGGCCAGGGCTTCGATTTCCGCCTTCGCTTCATCCAGCGTTTTTTCACTGCGATACAGGATTTTGTAGGCGTTGCGGATCGCCTGCATTTCATCCTTATCAAAACCGCGGCGCTTCAGGCCGACCGCGTTGACGCCGAACGGCGTCGCGTGGTTGCCCTGCGCGATGACGAAAGGAGGCACGTCCTGAGCGACGCCGGAACAACCGCCTACCATCACATGCGCGCCGATAATGCAGAACTGATGGATCGCCGTCATGCCGCCAATGATGGCGTGATCGTCGATTTCCACATGCCCCGCCAGCGTGGCATTGTTGGCCAACACGCAAGAATTGCCGACCACACAGTCGTGAGCAACGTGCACATTGACCATCAGCAGGTTATCGTTGCCCACTTTGGTCAGGCCGGTGCCCTGCGCGGTGCCGCGGTGAATGGTGACGCTTTCGCGGATGCGGTTGCGATCGCCCACTTCAACGCGCGTCGGTTCGCCTGCGTATTTCAGATCCTGGTTCACTTCACCGATGGAAGCGAACTGATAAATCTGGTTATCGCAGCCAATCTTGGTAATGCCGTTCACCACCACGTGGGATTTCAGCACCGTGCCGGCGCCGATTTCCACCTGGGAGCCGACGTAGCAGAAAGGGCCGATATGCACGTTGGCGCCGATCACGGCGCCCTCTTCGACTATCGCGCTAGGATGGATAAAGGCGGTTTGGTCAATCACGGATTAAGCCTCCCGGCTGCGGGCACACATCATGGTTGCTTCGCAGACAATTTTACCGTCAACGGTCGCTACGCCTTTGAAGCGAGTCAGGCCGCGGCGAGTTTTCTCGAAGGTGACTTCCATGACCATCTGATCGCCTGGCACCACAGGGCGCTTGAAGCGTGCTTCGTCGATACCGGCGAAGTAATACAGCTCGCCCGGCTCCAGTTTACCGACGCTTTTAAACGCCAGGATACCGGTGGCCTGCGCCATGGCTTCCAAGATCAATACGCCTGGGAAAATCGGTTTGCCAGGGAAGTGGCCCTGGAAAAACGGTTCGTTCACCGATACGTTCTTCACCGCACGCAGATATTTGTGCTCTTCAAACTCGAGGACGCGGTCGACCAGCAAGAACGGGTAACGGTGAGGAAGCAGATCCAAAATTTCTGCAATATCCAGAGTATGAGTGTCAGTAGTCAAAATACTCTTCCTGTCTCTAAAAACTGATGGCATCAACAACACGGCCTGCGCTGACCCCAAAAGGAGATCATCATGCAGGCCGCAAATTAACATCTCTTTGCGCTTTTGGTCTCACGACCAACGCGTTTCGTTTTGTACCCGCCAGGGCGGGCGGCAATGATTAGTCTTTTCCGACTTTACGTTCGACAGCTTTCAAGCGTTTGCTGATCTCATCGATATTCATCACCAACGCAGCGGTTTTACGCCAAACCTTGTTAGGCTGCAACGGAATGCCCGAAGAGTATACCCCAGGTTCGGTGATTGGTCGCATAACCATTCCCATTCCGGTGACAACCACCTTGTCGGCAATTTCCATGTGACCGTTGATCACGCTGGCACCGCCAATCTGGCAGTAGCGGCCGATTTTCAGGCTGCCGGCCATGATCACACCGCCGGCGACGGCGGTATTGTCGCCAATCACGACGTTATGTGCAATCTGGCATTGGTTGTCGATGATAACACCATTCCCGATTTGGGTGTTATCCAAAGCGCCGCGGTCAATGGTAGTGCAAGCGCCGATTTCGACGCGATCGCCGATAATCACCGTGCCCAACTGAGGGATTTTGATCCACTCGCCGCGCTCATTCGCATAGCCGAAACCGTCTGCGCCGATCACGGTGCCCGACTGGATCAGGCAACGCTGGCCGATTTCGACCGCATGATAAATCGTGACGTTCGCCCACAGACGCGTTCCCGCGCCGATGCGTGCGTGTTTGCCGATGAAGCAGCCCGGGCCGATAACCACGTTATCGCCAAGCACCGCACCCGACTCGATCACCGCGTTCGCCCCAATGGCGACGTTCTGCCCCAGCTGCGCTTCAGGTGAGATCACCGCGCTTGGCGCGATATCCTGGGCCGGCGACGGCGTAGTGTCCATCAGCTGCGCCATGCGCGCATAGGTCAGGTAAGGGTTCTTAACCACCAGCGCCGCAGCACGGCAGTGTGGTAAATCCGCTTCGGTAAGCACCACGGCGCTTGCCTGGCAGGAAGACAGCTGCTCTTGATAGCGGCTGTTTGACAAAAACGTGATTTGGCCAGGCTGTGCCGAATGCATAGAAGCAATGCCGGTGATGACGAGATCGCCATCACCGTGCAATTGTGCATCCAACTGCTGCGCTAAATCAGCCAGTCGAATTGAAAGCATGTGTTATTTAACCTGTTTCAGCACGTCAGCAGTGATATCTTTGGAAGAGTCTGCATAGGCAACGGCGTTGGCGTCGATCACCACGTCATAACCGCCTTTGCTGGCGACAGATTTCACCGCGTCCTGAATGCGGCTCAGGATCTTGTTACGCTCTTCCATCTGGCGACGACGGTTGTCCTGCTCGAAAGCCTGCGCTTTCTGAGAGAACTGCTCGCGCTGCGCCATCACGTCTTTTTCCAACTTGCTGCGATCGCTGGCTTTCATGGTAGCGCCGTCACGCTGCAGACGCTGCATTTTGGTCTGCAGGCTACGTTCCATGTTCTGGAGTTCGCTTGCACGGCCTTTAAACTCGTTTTCCAGCTGTTTAGCGACCGTTTCGCGGGCCGGCAGCTGTTGGAAAATGCTGGAGACGTTAACGACAGCGATCTTATCTGCTGCCTGAACGCCAGCTGAAGCAGCCATTGCTAAACCGAGGCCTGCGGCACACAACCACTTTTTCACTATAAACTCCTTACCATCACCCATTTGTGTCATATGACACTGAAGTACACAATTTGCCAGACTTGTCCCACCAAACAATGAGAATCATCTCCCTCTGCCGGCGGGCGCCTGGCCATTGCGATTCTTAATAACTGTTATGCCCAGAGGCGAGACCCGTTACCAGGTCTTACCGATGTTAAACTGGAACTGTTCGGACTTGTCGCCTTCGTATTTCTTGATCGGGTTGGCGTAAGAGAACACCAACGGCCCCAGTGGCGACATCCACTGCAGCGCGATACCGGCGGAAGAACGAATATTACTGGCTTTACTGTAGTCCGGCACGCCGTACATCAGCGTTTCGTTGGTATTCTTCCACTTGGTGTCCCACACGGTACCGGCATCGATGAACAGCGACGTCCGCACCGAGTTGGCGTATTTCTCGCTGATGAACGGCGTCGGGGTGATCAGCTCCAGGCTGGCGACCGCCATGGCGTTACCGCCTACCGCGTCATCCGAGCTACAGATGCTCTGACGATCGGTCGTGCTGCCGGCGTTGAACTGACACTGGTACGAGTTGGAATTGTAGTACACCGCCTTCGGACCAATGGTGTTGGACTGGAAGCCGCGCACGGTGCTCGAACCACCGGCATAGAAGTTCTCATAGAACGGCATTTCCTTGCCGCCCAGCCCATCCGCGTAACCCAGGCGGCCGCGACCCAACAGCACCCAGGTGCGGTCGTCGTTGATCGGCACGTACTGTACGCTGTCCAGCGTCACCTTGTAGTATTCGTTGTCCGAGCCCGGAATGGTGACCTTGCCGTTCAACGTGGTGCGGTTACCCGAGGTCGGGAAGTAGCCGCGGTCCAGGTTGTTATAGGTCCAGCCCAGGTTCAGCGTAAAGTCGTCCGTCGAGTAGCTGGCGCGGTCGGTCTTGTTCGCATCCACGCCCATCGAGTCGAGGTAACGCCACATGGCGATCTGCGGCTGCATGTTCGACAGACCGTTGTGGACGTAGCCCAGGCCGGTGCGCAACGAGTTGTTTTCGTTGATCGGGAAGCCCAGCGTGCCGTCGATACCGTAACTCTTGTTGGTATAGTCCGACAGATCCGCGTCATCCGCCTTAAAGTCGTTGTAGAAAATGCGGCCGCCCAGGCTCACACCGTCAACGGTGAAGTACGGGTTGGTGACCGACAGTTCGGTATAGGTCTGGTAGTCGTTCTTGGTGCCGCTGATGCCGACCGAGTAGCCGGTACCCAACCAGTTATCCTGCTGCACGCCGGCCTGGAAGCTGACGCCGCTCTCGGTGCCGTAACCGACGCCGAAGTTAAAGGTACCGGTGTTGCGTTCTTTCACCTTATAGGTCACGTCGACCTGATCGGCGGTGCCCGGCACGCGCTGGGTTTCCACGTCAACCGTTTCGAAATAGCCCAGACGGTTCAGACGCTCTTTACCCTGCTCGACCTGCTCGTTGCCGAGCCAGGCGCCTTCCATCTGGCGCATTTCGCGACGCAGTACGGAATCCTTGCTGGTGTCGTTACCTTCGAACTTGATGCGACGCACGTAGAAGCGGTTGCCCGCGTCAACGTTGACGTGCAGCTTGACGGTTTTATCCGCGTCGTTGATCTCAGGCTGAGTGCCGACGCGCGGGTAGGCGTAACCATAACGGCCCAACATCGTTTTGATGTTGTCTTCCATTTTGGTCACCTTGCTGCCGTTGTACAGCTCGCCTGGCTCAATTTTGGTGATCTGAGCGACTTCCGCCGAGTGGCCGGCCAGGTTGCCGTTCACGACAACATCGGAAAGTTTGTACTGCTCGCCTTCGGTGATGTTGATGGTGATGTAGATGCCTTTTTTATCCGGCGTCAGGCTCACCTGGGTAGAATCGATGTTGAAGCGGGCATAGCCGCGATCCAGATAGAAGCTGCGCAGGGTTTCGAGATCGCCCGCCAGTTTCTGCTTCTGGTATTTGCGGTCGCCGACCAGGTTCCACCACGGCACTTCGTCACGCAGTTGAAAGCGTGAGATCAGTTCGTCGTTGGTGAAAGCATGGTTGCCGACGATGTTGATTTGTTGAATCTTGGCGGAGACCCCTTCCGTGAACACCAGTTTCAGGTCGACACGGTTGCGCGGCAACGGCGTGACTACGGCTTTCACCGAGGCACTGTATTTACCGACGCTGTAGTAGAAGTCTTCCAGCCCTTTTTCAATGCTGGAGATCGTGGTGCGGTCGAGCGCCTCGCCCACCCGGACGCCGGAGGCTTCCAGGTTCTGCTTGAGCATGTCATCTTTCACCGACTTGTTGCCGGAGAAAGTGATGCTGGCGATGGTAGGACGTTCCTTCACCTGCACGATCAAGGTATTACCATCGCGCAGTACGCGCACGTCCTCGAAGTTGCCGGTGGCAAACAAGGCACGAATGGTATTACTGATGTCATCGTCAGTGACGGTATCGCCGACGCGAACCGGCATGTTGAGTAACGCCGCACCGACGGCAACTCGCTGCAGGCCTTCGAAATGAATGTCTTTCACTACGAACCCGTCTGCACCGTATACGGTGGCGCTGCCAAACAGCAGCGACGCTATGAGCAACTTTTTCATCGCCATCGTTGTTATGCGTTCTTCCTAACCTATCCCCGCCCCTAGAGGCGGGAAAAATCATTGAAAAGTGCAAGACCCATCAACAACACCAGCACGATCGAACCTATGCGGTAGCTGTAGTCCTGTACTCGCTCGGAAACCGGCCCACCCTTCAGCTTTTCTATCGCCAGGAAGAGGAGATGCCCACCATCTAACACCGGTAATGGGAACAGGTTGATGATCCCCAGGTTGACGCTAATCAACGCCAGGAACATCAGATAATACACGAATCCGACTCCGGCTGACGCCCCAGCTCCCTGTGCAATCGAGATCGGGCCACTCAGGTTGTTCAGCTTTACATCACCGGTTATTAATTTGCCCAGCATGTTGACCGTCAGCCGCATCAGCTGCCAGGTCTTGTCGCCGGCCTGATACAGCGCCGGGAACGGTCCATACTGGCGAATCGTCTTATACTCTTCCGGCAGCGGCAGCACCTTTGGAATGATGCCTGCAAACCCCACCGATTTGTCTTTTCCCACCGGCTTTGTATCCGGTATCAGCGTCAAAGACAAGGGGGCGCCGTTTCTTTCAATCTCCAAAGCCAGCGGCTGCCCCGGGCCATCGTGGATACGCTTCACCAGCGTCTGCCAACGACCCAACGGCTGACCATCGACTTTAACGATCCTGTCCCCCGCTTGTAAACCCGCCTTTTGCGCCGCCGAGTTAGGCTGCACTTCCGCCAACACGGATTCGATCTGCGGGCCGCGCGGCATAATGCCCAGCGCGACAACGGGATCCTGCTTGTCCGGTTCAAAGTTCCACTGGCGCAAATCCAGGGTTTTGGTCACCACCTGCGAAGAGCCGAACGGCGCGACGCCGACTTCGGTTTGCGCATCGCCAATCTTCGCCACCAGCGCCAGACGAACTGATTCCCAATCAGGCGTTTCGATGCCGTCAACCGACTTTAGTTCCATGCCAGACGAAATTTCGGCCTTGGCGGCGATGGATTGCGGCGCGATTTCGCCGATCACCGGGCGGAAACTCGGCACGCCGATGATGAACACCAGCCAATAGGCAAGGATAGCAAACAGGAAGTTGGCGATGGGGCCGGCGCTGATGATGGCCGCGCGCTGCCAGACGGTTTTGTTGTTAAAGGCCTGATGGCGCATTTCCGGCGCCACCGACTCCACGCGCTCGTCCAGCATCTTCACGTAACCGCCAAGCGGGATCAAGGCGATGACGTACTCGGTGCCCTGGCGATCGGTACGGCGCCACAGCGCCCGGCCGAAGCCGATGGAAAAGCGTTCAACGCGCACGCCGCAACGACGGGCAACCCAAAAGTGTCCGAACTCATGCACGGTAATCAAGATACCGAGCGCAATCAGAAACGCCACCAGGTTCCAAAGCACGCTGACCATCATCCCTCACTTTCCGTCATCGACGGATTAAAACACCAACAGCATCAGGCAGGCAAACACCGGCACCGCCGCGGTCAGGCTGTCGATACGATCCAGTATGCCGCCGTGACCGGGAATCAAATGCCCGCTGTCCTTGATGCCCGCTTCGCGTTTGAACATGCTTTCGGTCAAATCGCCCAGCACCGAAGCCAGCGCGGCGAGCACCGAACAGGCCAACAGCGTGGTCGGCACCACGTTCAGTGGCGCGTAGCGGCCGAACAGCCAGGAAATGACCGCCGACGTCAGCAGCCCGCCGATCAACCCTTCCCAGGTTTTACCCGGCGAGACCTTCGGTGCCAGTTTATGCTTGCCGAACAGCTTGCCGAACATGTAGGCACCGGAATCCGCGCCCCACACCAGCAGCATCACGTACAGCAGCCACCAGGCGCCGGTAAACGGATTTTGCTCGTAGCCGAACTGGCGCAGCGCCAGCATGCCCCAAAAGAACGGCACGATGGTCAGCAAGCCGAACAGCAGGCGCAGCGGGCGCGAATTGCGCCAGATAGAGGCCGAACCGGGATAGAACAACACCAGCAGCAACGCCGCCAGCCACCAGGCCAGCGACAGCCACAGCGAGCCGCTTATCTGCGGCACGGATTGATGGTAAGCGGGGACGCTGAGCATCATCAACGCCAGCAGAAAACCGCACAGTATCGCCAACCAGATGCGCTGCGAACGGGAGGTAAAACCGGCCAATTGGCCCCACTCCCAGGCTGCTAACATGCACACGACGAGCGTTACCAGAGCAAAGGCCAGCGGCGGCAACAGGAACAGCGCCGCGATAACGATCGGGATTAAAATCAGAGCAGTTATGAGGCGATACTTCAGCAAAAGTTCTCCCTAGGACGCATCGGCGCCGATAGGTGTTGTTCCCCCGAAGCGGCGCTCACGTTGTGCAAATGCATTCAGCGCACCTTCAAAGACAAGTTCATCGAAATCAGGCCAGAGCACATCAGTAAAGTAAAGTTCAGCATAGGCGATTTGCCACAGCAGGAAGTTACTGATGCGATGCTCGCCACCGGTGCGGATAACCAGATCCACCGGCGCCAGGTCGCTCATGCAAACCCGCTCGCTCAATAATTCCTCGCTGATCTGATCCGGGTGCAACTCCCCTACCCGTACCTGTTCGGCCAGTTCCCTTACTCCCTGAATGATATCCCAACGGCCACCGTAGTTGGCAGCGATATTGAGCGTCAGGCCATCGTTATTTTCCGTCAGTGCTTCAGAGCGGCGGATCCGCTCCTGCAAACGCGCGCTGAATCGGCTGATATCGCCGATCACCCGCAGCCTGACGTTATGTTTATGCAGGCTTTTTACTTCACTATCCAGAGCGCGGACAAAAAGCTCCATCAGGGCGGAGACTTCCTGCACCGGACGGTTCCAGTTTTCGCTGCTGAAGGCATAAAGCGTGAGTGCATCTAAATGGTGGCTGGCGGCAAAACTGACCGCGCGGCGAACCGATTTCACCCCTGCTTTATGACCGAAGACACGTAACTTGCCCTGACGTTTGGCCCAGCGTCCGTTACCGTCCATGATAATGGCGACATGGCGCGGCCCCTGGGAAGATGGATTAGCCTCTTGTTGGTTTGCGGACGACATAACTCGTACTTATTTCCTCAGTAGAAATATAACTGCCTTTCCGGAACATCAGGCCCTTACGCGCAAAAAAAGCCGTGTGCCCGACACGGCTTTCAGCCTGCCCTCGCGATACCCGGCACAGCCGGGCCGCCATTGGCGCACAGAGCGCCAATCGGGCCATAATTCAACGGTATAACCGCTGACAGGTGGCGCAGACTATACCACCTCAGCGGGGCATGAACAAACGGCCCCGCTGCGGCACGCGCGAATTACGAGCAAAATCGGATAATCGCCGTGATCAGCCGCACAACGCGCGAACGCGCTCCTCGGCAGCGGCGCGCGCCTGACGGTCAATGTCTAAGACCGCGTCGATGCAGGTCGGTTCCTGCAGCGCGAGACGTTCCACCACCTGGCGGTTGACCGCGGCAATGTCGGTAAAGCGGATCTGCTGCTGCAAAAATGCCGCCACGGCGATTTCGTTGGCCGCGTTCAGCGCGGTGGTCGCCGCCTGACCGGCCTCGAACGCCTCGATCGCCAAGTACAGGCAAGGATAACGTTCGCGTTCCGGTTCGGCGAAGGTCAGCGAACCGATGCGGCAGAAGTCCAGCGCTTCCACGCCGGAGTTCACGCGCTGCGGATACGCCATCGCGTGGGCGATCGGCGTGCGCATATCCGGCGTCCCCAACTGCGCCAGCACGCTGCCGTCGGCATAGCGCACCATCGAGTGAATCACCGACTGCGGGTGCAGGATCACTTCCATTTGCTCGGCCGAGGCGTTAAACAGCCAGCGGGCCTCAATGTATTCCAGACCTTTGTTCATCATGGTGGCGGAATCCACCGAGATCTTGCGGCCCATCGACCAGTTCGGGTGGGCGCAGGCTTGATCCGGCGTCATCGCGGCGAACTGTTCCAACGGCGTGGTGCGGAACGGGCCGCCGGAACCGGTAAGCACGATGCGCGAAACACCATGACTGTCCAGTGAAGAGTATCCCAACTGACGCTGAATGTTCTCAGGCAAACTCTGAAAAATTGCGTTGTGCTCGCTGTCGAGCGGCAGCAGTTGCGCCTGGCTTTGCCGCACCGCGTCCATAAACAGACGGCCGCAGGTGACCAGCGATTCTTTGTTGGCCAGCAGTACCTGTTTGCCGGCGCGGATCGCCGCCAGCGTCGGCAATAGCCCCGCAGCGCCGACGATGGCCGCCGTCACTTGATCGACGTCATCCAACGCTGCCAGCTCGCAGGCCGCTTGTTCTCCGGCCAAGACTTCGGTAGCGACACCGTTTTCCGCCAGGACAGCGCGCAGCTCGCGCGCGGCGTTTTCATCCGCCATCGCGGCGAAGGCGGGCCGGAATTCCATGCATTGCTGCGCCATGAGCGCGACGTTACGGCCGGCCACCAGCGCTTTGATCGCAAAACGGTCGGGATTCGCCCTGACCACGGCCAGGGTACTGGTCCCTACCGAGCCGGTCGAGCCAAGAATGGTCAGTTGCTTCATGAGTTCACTCTGAATAACTGTCTGATGAGATCGGAGGTGTTCCAGTGTGGAACCTTGGACACCGCTTGTCCATGATCTTTCAGTACGATGAAACGGGATCTGCGCCACAAAAAACAAAGCGCCGCCCAGGCGACGCTTTCTTTCTGCGCGATGCTGATTAGAAATCCATCAGCTCTTTTTCTTTCTCCGCCAGCGCGGCGTCGACCAGCTTGATGTAAGCGTCGGTCATTTTCTGAATCTCGTCTTGTGAGCGACGTTCTTCGTCTTCGCTGATCTCTTTGTCTTTCAGCAGCGCCTTGACCTTGTCGTTGGCGTCACGACGCACGTTACGCACCGCTACGCGGCCCTGCTCGGCTTCGCCGCGCACGATCTTGATCAGATCCTTACGACGCTCTTCGGTCAGCGGAGGCAGCGGAACGCGAATGTCAGAACCGGCGGAAGACGGGTTGAGGCCCAGATCGGAGCTCATGATCGCTTTCTCAACGGCCTGGCTCAGGCTGCGGTCGAACACGTTGATTTTCAGCGTGCGGGAGTCTTCTACGGTTACGTTGGCCAGCTGACGCAGCGGCGTAGCGGCGCCGTAGTATTCCACCATGATGCCGTCCAGAATGCTTGGAGAAGCGCGGCCGGTGCGGATCTTGCTGATTTGGTTTTTGAATGCTTCTACGCTTTTTTCCATGCGTGAATCAGCATCTTTTCTGATTTCATTAGTCACGTTGCAAACCCTTGGAAGCTGGTTACTTGGCAGGCGATACTCAAGTATAGCCCGTAATCGTACTCGAAGAGCGCGCGGCGCCTGGCGTCACGCGCTCCGAAAAAGGGGGGCGAACAGCCTTATTTGCTGATCAGCGTACCTTCGTTCTCACCCATCACCACGCGGCGCAGTGCGCCAGGCTTGTTCATGTTGAACACGCGGATCGGCAGACCGTGATCGCGGGCCAGCGTAAACGCCGCCAGATCCATCACTTTCAGCTCGCGCTCCAGCACGTCCTGATAGGTTAATTGTTCATACAGCGTCGCATCCGGGTTTTTCACCGGATCGGCGGAGTATACGCCATCCACTTTGGTGGCTTTCAGCACCACGTCGGCTTCGATCTCGATACCGCGCAGGCAAGCGGCGGAATCGGTGGTGAAGAACGGGTTGCCGGTACCGGCGGAGAAGATCACCACGCGGTTGTTGCGCAGCAGGCTGATCGCCTCTGCCCAGCTGTAATTATCACACACGCCGTTCAGCGGGATCGCCGACATCAGGCGGGCGTTCACATAGGCACGGTGCAGTGCATCACGCATAGCCAGGCCGTTCATCACGGTAGCCAGCATTCCCATGTGGTCGCCCACTACGCGGTTCATGCCGGCTTGCGCCAGGCCCGCGCCGCGGAACAAGTTCCCGCCGCCAATAACTACACCGACCTGAATTCCCAGTTCGACCAGCTCTTTCACTTCCTGAGCCATGCGATCCAAAACGCTGGCGTCGATACCAAAACCTTCTGCACCTTGCAGGGCTTCGCCACTCAGTTTAAGCAGAATACGCTGATATACGGGTTTTGCATTGGTTGCCATGGTGTTCTGTCCTAAGAAGCAGTATTAGTATTGGGGATTTCAGCCGATGAAACGCGCCTGAGGTGAGTATCACGCTGCAGGGCCTGCCACCGGTGTAATTCTGGCTGGATAGTATGGAACCGCCAGACGGCGGTTCCATCGACAGTCATTAAGACTGTTTGCTCATCGCGGCAACTTCAGCAGCGAAGTCGGTTTCGACTTTCTCGATGCCTTCGCCCACTTCGAAGCGAATGAAGTTGGTCACGTCAGCGTTGTGCTCTTTCAGCACCTGAGCAACAGATTTGCTCGGATCCATAACGAAAGGCTGACCGGTCAGAGAAACTTCGCCGGTGAATTTCTTCATGCGGCCTTCAACCATTTTCTCTGCGATTTCTTTCGGCTTGCCTGACTGCATGGCGATGTCCAGCTGAACCTGGTACTCTTTTTCTACCACTTCAGCAGACACGTCTTCTGGCTTCACGAACTCTGGCTTGCTCGCCGCAATGTGCATTGCGATTTGCTTGACCAGCTCGTCGTCAGCGCCTTTAGCCGCAACCAGAACGCCGATACGCGCGCCGTGCAGGTAGCTGCCCAGCACGTCGCCTTCCAGGGAAGCAACGCGGCGAATGTTGATGTTTTCACCGATTTTTGCCACCAGCGCTACGCGCTCTTCTTCGAACTGTGCTTTCAGCACGTCAACGTCAGTGATTTTGCCGGCCATAGCGGCATCCAGCACTTTGTCGGCGAACGCCTGGAAACCGGCGTCTTTCGCGACGAAGTCAGTCTGGCAGTTAACTTCCAGAATGATGCCGTAGTTGCCTTCGATCTTGGTTTTGATCACGCCGTCAGCAGCTACGTTGCCTGCTTTTTTAGCGGCTTTGATCGCACCGGACTTACGCATGTTTTCGATTGCCAGTTCGATGTCGCCGTTGGATTCAACCAGCGCCTTCTTGCAATCCATCATGCCAGCGCCGGTACGCTCGCGCAGTTCTTTTACCAGGGCAGCGGTAATATCAGCCATTTATTTTTCCTCGGTTATCTCGCGTGGAGACAGTTCTCATTCAGATAAGCAAAGGGGGCCTTTACAGGCCCCCCTAACCAACATATGTCAATACCTGGTTAATAAGGGCTCAGTGACGAGCTTGCCTTATTATTCAGCTTCTACGAAGCCTTCTTCCGCCTGAACGGCCAGATCTTGAGAACGACCTTCACGCACAGCGGCAGCAACAGCAGTCAGGTACAGGTTTACTGCACGGATTGCGTCGTCGTTACCAGGGATGATGAAGTCAACGCCGTCTGGGTTGGAGTTGGTATCAACGATAGAGAATACCGGGATACCCAGGTTGTTGGCTTCTTTGATCGCGATGTGCTCGTGATCGGCATCGATAACGAACAGTGCGTCTGGCAGACCGCCCATATCCTTGATACCGCCCAGGGAGTTTTCCAGCTTGGCCAGTTCACGAGTGCGCATCAGCGCTTCTTTCTTGGTCAGCTTGTCCAGGGTGCCGTCTTGAGACTGGATTTCCAGATCTTTCAAACGTTTGATGGACTGACGAACGGTTTTCCAGTTAGTCAGCATGCCACCCAACCAGCGGTGGTTCACGAAGAACTGGTCACAGCTGTTCGCAGCGTCTTTTACCGCTTCGCTTGCTGCGCGTTTGGTACCAACGAACAGGATCTTGCCTTTACGGGAAGAGATCTTGCTCAGTTCAGCCAGAGCGGCGTTGAACATTGGTACGGTCTGCTCCAGGTTGATGATGTGAACCTTGTTACGAGCGCCGAAGATGAAAGGCTTCATTTTCGGGTTCCAGTAACGGGTCTGGTGACCAAAGTGAACACCAGCCTTGAGCATGTCGCGCATGGAAACAGTTGCCATGATTAAACCTCTATAGATTAATTGGGGTTATGCCTCCACGTATCCCATAACGCCGACCCTGGCGGCGACAAGTCACCTCAGGGCACCCCGGCGGATGTGCCGATACGTGTGTGTTATTTACACAAAATGAGTGCAGTTAAAGTATTTTCGGCCAATTCCTGCCAGGTCACAAGAACCAAGTCGCGGATCGCCGGCGCGCTTTATACCATAAACCCGCTGCCGACACCAACTTTTGTTGCTTTTCGCCGGGCGTCGGGAAATGAAATTTGGCAGCCTCCGGCCGGGCTGATACCATAAGTCACTGCTTCTTATTGTCGACGATAACGACACCTGCGGACAAATTTCATGGCAATCTCAATTAAAACACCTGATGACATCCAAAAAATGCGCGTGGCCGGCCGCCTGGCCGCCGAAGTGCTGGAGATCATCGAGCCGCACGTCAAACCTGGCGTGACCACCGGCGAGCTGGACCGTATCTGTCACGAGTACATCACCAACGAGCAGCAGGCCATTTCCGCCTGCCTCGGCTATCACGGCTTCCCGAAATCCGTGTGTATATCGGTGAACGAAGTGGTGTGCCACGGCATCCCGAGCGACGACAAAACGCTGAAAGACGGCGACATCGTCAATATCGACGTGACCGTGATTAAAGACGGTTTCCATGGCGACACCTCTAAGATGTTCATCGTCGGCAAACCGACCATTCTGGGCGAGCGCCTGTGCCGCGTCACTCAGGAAAGCCTGTATCTGGCGCTGAAGATGGTCAAACCGGGCATCCGTCTGCGCACCCTGGGCAAGGCTATTCAGCAATTCGTCGAAGCCGAGAAGTTCTCCGTGGTGCGCGAGTACTGCGGCCACGGCATCGGCGAAGTGTTCCACGAAGAACCGCAGGTGCTGCACTATGACGCGGACGACGGCGGCGTGGTGCTGCAGGCAGGCATGGCGTTCACCATCGAACCGATGGTCAACGCCGGCGACTACCGCATCCGCACCATGAAAGACGGCTGGACGGTAAAAACCAAAGATCGCAGCTTGTCGGCGCAGTATGAGCATACTATTGTGGTCACTGATAACGGCTGCGAGATAATGACGTTGCGCAAGGATGACACCATCCCCAACATCATTACGCACGAGATGTAAGCACCGCGGCGAACGCCGCGTGCAGAATATCACCAGGCCGGCTTATGCCGGCCTTTTTTATGGGCTGCGCACTATGTCTGACAATCTTCTTCAACAGGCGGCCCCGGCCGTGCCGATGCCGCCCGTCTCTCCCAGCGCTTACGGCGACGACGAGCTCACCTGTCCGGAACTGAAACAGCGGCTGGAGCAGTTTCAGCTGTGGTTGGCGGCGGCGTTCGACGCCGGCTCCAGCGCCGAAAGCCTGGTGGCGGCGCGCAGCGACTTCATCGATCGCCTGCTGCGCCGGCTGTGGACCTTCTACGGCTTCGAAGATATCCCGGAAACCGCACTGGTGGCGGTCGGCGGCTACGGCCGCGGCGAGCTGCATCCGCTGTCGGACATCGACGTATTGGTGCTCAGCCAGCGCCGGCTGACGGAACAGCAGTCGCAGCGGGTCGGCGAATTCATCACCCTGCTGTGGGATCTCAAGCTGGAGGTGGGCCACAGCGTGCGCACCCTGGAAGAGTGCCTGCTGGAAGGCCTGGCGGATCTGACCGTGGCCACCAACCTGATCGAATCGCGCATGATCTGCGGCGACGTCGCGCTGTTCCTGCAGATGCAAAAACACATCTTCAGCGACGGCTTTTGGCCTTCGCCGCAGTTTTTCCACGCCAAGATCAACGAGCAGCAGGAACGCCACCAGCGCTACCATGGCACCAGCTATAACCTGGAACCGGATATCAAAAGCAGCCCCGGCGGCCTGCGCGATATCCACACGCTGCTGTGGGTGGCGCGCCGCCACTTCGGCGCCACCTCGCTGGACGAAATGGTCGGCTTCGGTTTCCTCACCCAGGCCGAGCGCAACGAACTGAACGAATGTCAGAGCTTCCTGTGGCGCATCCGCTTTGCGCTGCATCTGGTGCTGCCGCGTTACGACAACCGTCTGCTGTTCGATCGTCAGCTCAACGTGGCGCAGCTGCTGCGCTATGAAGGTGAAGGCAACGAGCCGGTCGAACGCATGATGAAAGACTTCTACCGCATGACGCGGCGCGTCAGCGAGCTGAACCACATGCTGCTGCAGCTGTTCGACGAGGCCATCCTGGCGCTGGACGCCACCGAGAAACCGCGTCCGCTGAACGACGATTTCCAGCTGCGCGGCGATCTGATCGATCTGCGTGACGAAACGCTGTTCATCCGCGAGCCGCAAGCCATCATGCGCATGTTCTACCTGATGGTGCGCAACCGCGAGATCAAAGGCATTTACTCCACCACCGTGCGCCAGCTGCGCCACGCGCGCCGTCACCTGAAACAGCCGCTGTGCACCATCCCGGAAGCGCGCGATCTGTTTATGGCCATCCTGCGCCACCCCGGCGCGGTGTCGCGCGCGCTGGTGCCGATGCACCGTCACAGCGTGCTGTGGGCTTATATGCCGCAGTGGGGCAAGATCGTCGGGCAGATGCAGTTCGATCTGTTCCACGCCTATACCGTCGACGAGCACACTATCCGGGTGCTGCAGAAGCTGGAGAGCTTCGCCGATGCGCAAACCCGGCCGCGCCATCCGCTGTGCGTGGAGCTGTATCCGCGCCTGCCGCACCCGGAACTGCTGCTGCTGGCGGCCTTGTTCCACGATATCGCCAAAGGGCGCGGCGGCGATCACTCGATCCTCGGCGCGGAGGACGTGGTCGAGTTCGCCGAGCTGCACGGTCTCAACTCGCGAGAAACCCAACTGGTGGCTTGGCTGGTGCGCTGCCACCTGCTGATGTCGGTCACCGCGCAGCGCCGCGATATCCAGGATCCGACGGTGATCCAGCAGTTCAGCAGCGAAGTGCAGAGCGAAACTCGCCTGCGCTACCTGGTATGCCTGACGGTGGCGGATATCTGCGCCACCAACGAAACCCTGTGGAACAGCTGGAAGCAGAGCCTGTTGCGCGAGCTGTATTTCGCCACCGAGAAACAGCTGCGCCGCGGCATGCAAAACAGCCCGGATCTGCGCGAACGCGTGCGCCACCATCGGCTGCAGGCGCTGGCGCTGCTGCGCATGGACAACATCGACGAAGAGGCGCTGCACCGCATCTGGAGCCGCTGCCGCGCCGACTATTTCCTGCGCCACTCGCCGAATCAGCTGGCCTGGCACGCCCGCCATCTGCTTGCCCACGATTCCACCCAGCCGCTGGTGCTGGTCAGCCGCCAGGCGACGCGCGGCGGCACCGAGATCTTCATCTGGAGCCCGGATCGTCCTTATCTGTTCGCCGCCGTCGCCGGGGAGATGGATCGCCGCAACCTGAGCGTGCACGACGCACAGATCTTCACTAACCGCGACGGTATGGCGATGGACACCTTTATCGTGCTGGAACCGGACGGCAGCCCGCTGGCGCAGGATCGCCACGCGGCGATCCGTCAGGCGCTGCTACAGGCCATCACCCAACGAGAGTATCAGCCGCCGCGTGTGCGCCGCCCCTCTTCCAAGCTGCGCCACTTCAGCGTGCCGACCGAGGTCACCTTCCTGCCGACCCACACCGATCGCCGCAGCTACCTGGAGCTGACGGCGCTCGACCAACCCGGCCTGCTGGCGCGGGTGGGCGAAGTGTTCGCCGACCTGGGGCTGTCGCTGCACGGCGCGCGCATTTCCACCATCGGCGAGCGGGTCGAGGATTTGTTTATCCTGGCTGACGGCGAGCGGCGCGCGCTCGACCAAGAAACGCGCAGAAAGTTGGAGCAACGGTTGACAGAGGCCCTCACCCCGAACGATAAAATGTGATACAAGTAACTTTTTACCGACAACATCAGGAAAGAGAACAGCATGCAGCAATTACAGAACGTTATTGAAAGCGCCTTCGAACGCCGTGCGGACATCACCCCGGTGAACGTAGACACCGTAACGCGCGAAGCGGTAAACCAAGTGATCGGCCTGTTGGACAGCGGCGCCCTGCGCGTTGCCGAGAAGATCGACGGTCAATGGGTCACCCATCAGTGGCTGAAGAAAGCCGTGCTGCTCTCTTTCCGCATCAACGACAATAAGGTAATGGACGGCGCGGAAACCCGCTACTACGACAAGGTGCCGATGAAATTCGCCGACTACGACGAAGCGCGCTTCCAGAAGGAAGGTTTCCGCGTCGTGCCGCCGGCTACCGTGCGCCAGGGCGCGTTCATCGCTCGCAACACCGTGCTGATGCCGTCTTACGTTAACATCGGCGCCTACGTCGACGAAGGCACCATGGTCGACACCTGGGCCACCGTCGGTTCTTGCGCGCAGATCGGCAAGAACGTTCACCTGTCCGGCGGCGTCGGCATCGGCGGCGTGCTGGAGCCGCTGCAGGCCAACCCGACCATCATCGAAGACAACTGCTTCATCGGCGCGCGCTCCGAAGTGGTGGAAGGCGTGATCGTGGAAGAAGGCTCGGTGATTTCGATGGGCGTCTACCTCGGCCAGAGCACCCGCATCTATGACCGCGAGACCGGCGAAATCCATTACGGCCGCGTGCCGGCGGGTTCGGTGGTGGTTTCCGGTAACCTGCCGTCGAAAGACGGTTCTTACAGCCTGTACTGCGCGGTGATCGTCAAGAAAGTCGACGCCAAAACGCGCGGTAAAGTCGGCATTAATGAGTTATTGCGTACTATAGACTAAATTGAAATAGCGGGTGATTCACCCGCTATTTTTTTGTCTGCGTTTCGCTGGCAGTCACAGTCGCAGATCTCGCTTTCCGCCATAATCGCAGTCGTGGAATATAACGATCACATCTAAAGAGGGCGCAGTATGTACGATAACTTGAAGAGTTTGGGCATCAATCAACCGGAAGACGTCGATCGCTATAGCCTGCGTCAAGAGGCCAACAACGACATCCTCAAGATCTATTTCCGCAAGGACAAGGGCGAGTTCTTCGCCAAGAGCGTGAAGTTCAAGTATCCGCGCCAGCGTAAAACCGTGGTGGCGGACAACGCCGGCCAGGGCTACAAGGAAATTCACGAGATCAACCCGAACCTGCGTTACGTGATCGACGAACTGGATCAGCTGTGCCAGCGCGATCAGGTGGAAGTGGATCTGAAGCGTAAAATCCTCGACGACCTGCGCCATCTCGAGGGCGTGGTGTCGCACAAGATTGCCGAGATCGAAGCCGATCTGGAAAAACTCACCCGCGGCAAATAATGCGGATCGGCTGATCCGCATCATCGTTAAGGCGCCCTGTTACGGCGCCTTTTTACGTTATGACTGCAGCAGCGTGCCCCACTGCTCGACCCACGGGCAGGCGGCCACTTCCGGCTCCGGCTGTTCCATCGCATCGATTTCCAGCACTTCGCCAACGCGGGTGGCGCCCTGTTCCTGCAGCAGCGCATCGAACGTGCGCCCGGCGCCGCAGAAGTGGTCATAGCTGCTGTCGCCGAGGGCGATCAGCCCATAGCGCAGCTCCGGCTGATAGCCAACCTGATCGCGAATGGCGTGGAACAGCGGCGCGATGCTGTCCGGCAGATCGCCCTGCCCGGTAGTGGAGGTGATCACCAGCGCGTAGTGCTGACGATAAAACTGCCAGGCCTCCAGCGTGCCCTCTTCGAACAGTTTGACCTCATGGCCCTGCTCGCTGAGGATGTTTTGCGCCTCTTCCGCCACCAGCAGCGAATTGCCGTAGACCGTTCCCACGAAGATACCAACCTGAGCCATGGCTCCTACTCCCTTCATTACCTTTAAAAATTGTCAGCTATCCTGACCGTTAGCCGCGCTAAACTCAACCCCGGCAAGTTCAGGGAATACCCCCGCCCAGCCGAACTGCGCCATCACCCCTTGCCAGTCTTCGTCCCAGCGCGCCGTCACCTGTAGCGGCTCGCCGCTCACCGGGTGCGTCAGCTGCAGATGGCTGGCGTGCAGCATCAGGCGCGGGCAGCCGAAATGCTGCGCCATCCCACGGTTCTGCCGCAGATCGCCGTGCTTGCTGTCACCGATGATCGGATGGCGAAGATGCGCCATGTGGCGCCGCAATTGGTGCTTGCGGCCGGTTTCCGGCTGCAGTTCCACCAGACTGTAACGCGCGCTGTCGTAGCGGCCGACGGCCACCGGCATCTCTACCTGCGCCAACGGCCGGTAGTGCGTGACGGCCGGCTGCGGCCCCTTGTCGGCATCGGCATGTTTATCGGCGATTTTGTCCAGCTCCGCCGTCAGCGGGTAGTCGAGGGTCGCCCCCTCCTGCACGTAACCGCGCACCACCGCATGGTAGGTTTTCTGCACCTGATGCTGCTCGAACTGCTGCGACAGCAGGCGCGCCACCTCGCTGGAAAGCGCCATCAGCAGCACGCCGGAGGTCGGGCGATCGAGACGGTGCACGGTAAAGACGTGCTGCCCGAGCTGATCGCGCACCGTTTGCATCATAAAACGTGTTTCATGACGATCCAGCCAACTGCGGTGTACCAACCAGCCCGACGGTTTGTTCACCGCCACCAGGTGTTCATCCTGATACAAAATCTCAATCACATCGCTTTCCCAGGTCAATAGCCGTTTCGGGCGCGAGTATAACAGGCGTGCGGCTCAGCGCTAGTTTACCCATTCGATGGTCACCAGGCGCGTATCGGCGCGGCCGCGATCGTCCACCGCCCGAATGCGATAACGCCCGTTGTTGATCGGCCGCCAGTCGATCGGCTTTTTGCTGGCGCTGCTACCGAGATAGATATCGTCGACAAACCAGTACACCGTCTTGCTGTCGGCATCCGTCACCGCATTGAAGGCGATTTTGTCCCGCCCCTGCTGCGACTGGCGCAGGGTATAGGTGGTATTTTTCAGCGGCGAAGTGATGCGCGGTGCGTTGCCGCCGACGGCGATGCCGTTATCCTTGCAGCGGTTAACCGGCGGCGTCCGTTTCGGCAGCCCGGCCTGGGCGAACACGTTGGCCAAATCGGAAGGCCAGAATTCAAAGATTTCGGTACGAGTCTGCGCCGCGTCATACGGCGGGCAAACGACCTCGCCGCTGTGAATATCCAGCACCACAGGCCGATAGACGCTGTCCACCTTGATCGGCGACTTGCCGGGAATGAACCAGGTCTTGCCCTTTTGCTGGCACCACGGCGTCGGCAGATCGCCGCTGGCGAGACAAATCTCCACCCGCCGCAGCCGTTGGGGGAACGGATGTTTCGGTTCCCGCAGGCCAGGGTAGCTGGCGTTGACGCTGTCGATGATATTGAAAAACAGCGGCGCGGCCGCCTCGGCGCCGACCAACGCATTGTTGCCGCGCCCGTCGAAGTTGCCTTCCCACACCACCAGCACGTAAGGGCCGAAGATTCCGACGCTCCAGGCGTCGCGAAAGCCCCATGAAGTCCCGGTCTTCCAATACACCGGCAGCGAAGAAGAACGCTGTGCCAGCGTATCGCCCGGCCGCCGGTGCTGGCGCAGCATATCCAGCGTGATGAAACTGGCCTCCTCACTCAGCAGCCGCACCGGCGTCGATTCGGCCTCGTTCAATCGCATGCGAAGCGGCCGCAGCTCGCCGCGGTTCGCCAGCAGCGCATACAGCTTCGCCAATTCCTGCGCCGTCACCTCACCGCCGCCCAATACCAGCGACAGCCCGTAGTGGCTCTCATTGGCCATATTGGCGACGCCGCTCAGGCGTAAGAACTGATAAAAAGTCGGCTGGCGCAGCTGCGAGGCGACATATACCGCCGGGATGTTACGGCTGAAGTTCAGCGCGTCGGTGGCGGTCACCGGGCCGAGAAAGCGCCGGTCGAAGTTTTCCGGCGCATAGGCGCCGAACGACGAAGGCACGTCTTTCAGGATAGTCATCGGATGCAACACGCCTTGCTCCATGCCCAGCGCGTAGATGAACGGCTTCAGCGTCGATCCCGGCGAACGTTTGGCGTTGGTGCCGTTCACCTGCCCCTGGATCGGCCGATTGTAATAGTCCGCCGATCCTACCAGCGCGCGCACCCCCATATCGCGGCTGTCCACCAGCAGCACCGCGGCGTTTTGAATGCCGCGGCTGCGGTTGCGGGCGATAAAGGCGTTAACCTGCCGCTCGACCAGCCGCTGCAACCCGACGTCCAGCGTAGTGTCGACGCGAGTGTCGCGCTGCACCAGTTGCTGCGTCTGCAGGCGTAGCTGTTCGATAAAGTGCGGCGCAATATAGGGTACTTGCTCAGGCTGCCGCAGCGCCAGCGGCAGGCGGAACAGCGTTTGCTGGCTGGCGTCGGTCGGGTAAACCTGCTGCCAGCGCTGGAACAGACGGTTGCGCGCCTGCGTCAATGCGGCACCGAGCACGCCGGTTTTTGGCTCCAGACGGTAGCTGGGCGACTGCGGCAGCACCGCCAGCGTCAGCGCCTCCGGCAGGGTCAACGCCTTCGGCGACTTGGCGAAGTAGATCAGGCTGGCGGCGCCGATGCTTTCAATGTTGCGACCGTAAGGCGCGTAATTCAAATAGGCTTCCAGGATATCGCGCTTGGAGTAGCTCAGTTCCAGCTGCACCGCGCGCAGCACCTGCAACAGCTTGCCGCCCGGCGTGCGGGTATTGAGATGCCAGCGCATCCGCGCCAGCTGCATGCTGATGGTCGATCCGCCCTGCATTTTGCCGCCGGCGACATAGCTGCGCCAGAAGCCGCGCATCAGGCTGACGGGGTTAAAGCCGGGGTTGTAGTAGAACCAGCGATCTTCGTGCAGCAGCAGCCCACGCACCGCCAACGGCGACACCTGCTCCAGCGGGGTCCACAGCCGGTAGCGATCGTCGTTGGCCAGCGTGATGCGCAGCAACGCGCCGTGCCTGTCGTAATAAACGGAAGACTGCGGCAGCCCCTGCCACAGGGGCGGATGCGGCCACAGCCGAATCGCGGCCAACAGCAGCGCCAGTAAAAACACCGCCATCAAGCCGTTTTGCAGCACGCGCCCGGTCAGGATCTTCATACGTTCTCAGCATTCCGGCGCCAGACGCTGGCCTGGCGCCGGATATGGCCTAGTCGTTGCCCGCCGGCACCACCACCAGCTTGCCGCCGCCGGCCGACATGGCCTGCACTTCACGGTCGTACATGGCTTCGCCGTAGGCCGGTGGAACAATAAAGCTGCCGGTATTGGTGGCCTTGATCTGATAGACGAACTCCTGCACCTCGGTGCCAGCGCTGCCGTAGATAATCACCCGATCTTCGCGGATATCGCTGTAATCCGGCGCCCAGGTGGAGCCGGTGGCGGCCAGCGGCGACTGCCAGCCGCCGCGATCGTCGCTCTCCTCGCCGGTATCGGCCGGTTCCGGCGGCGTCTGCTGCACCACTTCGAACCCGCCCGGCAGCAGATCGACGATCGCCAGGTTGCTCTGCCCCTCTTTCGAGTTGGCGCGCACCTTCAGATGGACGTTGATCTTCTGCCCCAGCGTCACCTGCGTCACCGCTTTGCCTTGCTCGTCGGTGTAATCGCGGACAATCTCAATGCCGCGCGACAGCGCTTTTTGCGGCGCATTCAGATCGTAACCGGCCTGCGTCACCACATACCAGGCCGGCGCATTGCCGCCGTTGGTGAAGCGCACGGCGGTGGCATCGGCGTTAAACTGCCCCTGAACGAACAGCCCCTGCAGCTCACTGATGCGCTGCGGCTCGCTGCCGCTTTTGCCCACCTGCACGATGCCTAACGCGTCCGCATTGGCGGATTGCGCCGCCACCTCAGTCGAATAGCTTTCCAGCGCCAGGATGCTCATTGCAGAGGAGTACGTGGTGTAACGCTCTTCTTTCAGCGCCTTGACCATGTTCTCCAGCACCTGCGGCGGAATCGACGCCACCTTCTCAGGGAAGTGACGGGTAATCAAATACAGCCGCGTCGCATCCTGCACCAGCGGATCGAAATAGTTCTGCGTCCACCAGGCGCTGTCATAGGCTTTGCTCAGTTGCTGCCAGCTCGGTTGCAGCAACGCGACGGCTTCGTCGTCCATCTTCAACAGGCGATAGGAAGAGGCCAGATACAGCGCGCTCAGGTCGGTTTTCCACTCCTCGCCATAGCGTTTTTGCAGCGTATCCTGCACCGCCGCCAGCGAGTTGGTGGTCACTTCGCCCTGCAGCGTCAGCAGGTAAACCGCCCAGCTGCGCAGGCGCAGCAGATACAGATCGTCGAACCCGCTGGCCGCCAGCTCGCGCAACACGCCGTTGGCTTCATCCAGCATGCCTTCCGGCAGGGCGTAGCCCGCCGCTTTGGCTTCGAGCAGATATTGCACCACATAAGGCGTGACGAAAGGATCGGCATCCGGCGATGAACGCCAGGCGCCGATCGCCCCGCTGTCGTTCTGGCGGGCGCGCAGCACGCCAAGCAGATTGCGCAGCTGCTTGCTGACTTCCGCCTGGCTCAGGCTGCTTTTCATCTCTGGGTGACGGCTCTGCAGCATCAGCGGAATGGAACGGCTGACGATCTGCTCGGAACAGTAATATGGGTAATCCGCCAGGTATTGCGCCAGCCCATTGGTCAGCACCAGCGGTGAATTCGACACCGCCGCCCGGCGCTGCGCGAAAGCATCGAACATCTGGCGCAGGCCATCGACGTTCTGGCTGCTGCCACTCATGCGCCCCATCACCGACTGGGTGCGGTACGGCGCCGCCGGCCGCACCGAGGTGCTGACGGTGCGGCGGCTGGCCTGGTCGCCGTAACGGGCGTCGAACACCAGCGGCGCATCGCCCAAAACGGCTTTGGCGCGCAGGCGGAAAGCGATCACGCCCTCGCGTTTTTCCGCCAGCGTCAGGCTTTGCGTCGCGTTGCCCACCACCTCCAATTGCGGCGGCGGCGTCAGCAGGACGTTGATGGCTGCCGACTGGCCGTTCAGCCCTTCGAGGTTGTTGCTGATGCCCACGCTGACGTCGAACTCATCGCCCGGCGCCACCATCGCCGGCACGTTCGGCGTCATGATGAAGCTGTCGCGCACCGTAGCGGCGGTTTGCGCCTTGCCGATTTTCTCCGGCGTCACCGAAATCGCCATGACGCGGATCTTGCCGTTGAAGTAATCCGGCACCGGATAGACGAACTGTTTCTCGCCGCTGACCTCGGTAATGCCGGACCAATAGGCCACCGGCTTATCGCGCTTGCGCTTGAACGGGTTGAGGTTGAGATCCAGCCCTTCGCCCGCATCGCCGCCCGGCGCCGCGGTCAGCGCCATCAGCTTGCTGAATTCCGGCAGGATCAGATCGAGGATCTGCGAGCTGCTCACGTTCAGTTCGCGCTTGCTGAAGAAGAACTCCAGCGGATCCTTCAGGCGATAACGCGCCACCTGCAGAATGCCCTCATCGACGGCGAACAGCGCCACCTGCTGCGGCGCATCGGTCTTGACCGTCATCGTCAGGTTTTCACCCGGCTTGATGACCGCCGGCGCCGTCACCTCGAGGCTGTTTTGGCGCGCCTTGGTGCTGATCTTGAACGGCATCACGCCGTAACTCAGCGGGCTCATGAAGATCTCGCTGGAGTTGATGTCGCGCACGAACTGCACGTTGATGTAGCCGTTGCCCTCCATGCCGGCCGGCACGCGGATCGTCTGCACCGAGCTGGTGGTATCGCTGTGGAACCACTGCCAGGCGTAAACTTTGTCCTTCTCGATGGTGATCAAACCGCTGCCGGTATAAGGCGCGTTAATCGCCACCTCGATCTCCTCGCCCGGCTGGTATTCCGCCTGGTTCAGTTTCAGCTTCAGTTCGGCGTTGCGATCCAGCGAACGGCTCAGGTTGGCGTTGCCGGCCACGCTGTAGGCGACGCGGTTGAGCGTCTTGCCCTGCGCATCTTCAATCACCAGCACGAAGTCGCCCGGCTTATCAGTCGTCAGCCGCAGATCCGCGCCCTGCTCGCTCAGCGCCAGCGGCTGTTCCGACAGCTGCACTTCCTTCATCTTCGACTGGTATTTGTAAACGCCCGAATCCTGTTTGGTCAGCACCGAAATGTATTTCTGTTCGATCAGCACCTGCTTCAGATTCGGCATGGCGATCTGTTTCAGGGCCGGATCGATGGCGATCACATTCAGATGCCGCTCCGCGTCGCGATTGATGTAGCCCAGATCGCCGTCGGCCTTCACCCCAATCAGATAATCGTAAGGCGAAACCAGCGTACGGGCGGTAGCCGCCACCGAACGCCCGCCGCCGGCGACGAACGCCTCCGACAACAGCTGCAGCTGATAGGTCGCGTCGGCGTAGGATTTCAGATCGAGCGGAATATCGGCCGCGCCATGCTCATCGGTGGTGCGATCTTCCAGCTCGGTTTCGAACCCGTCGCTGTTTTGCCGGTTTTCGTAGAACGCATAATCCGGGAAGCGATCGAAGCTCGGATACATCGGCCGCAGCGTCAGCCTGGTGGTCACGCGGCGATCTTGCGCCGGGGTGCCGAACAGGTTCTGCACGTCGATGCTGGCCTTCAGCTCAGACGGTTTTACCCAGCCTTGCTGGCGGTCCGGCGTCAACGCCAGCTTCACTTTCAGCTGATCCGGTTCGAACTCCTTCACATTGACCGCGGTATGGCCGAGCAGCGTGGAGGTATCGTTGTTTTTGCCGATCAGATACAGATAGACGTTCCACTCGCCGGTCGGTGAGTTTTCATCGGTGGTATAGCTCAGCTCGTTGAAACCGCTGGCGCCCAGCGTCAGCGGTACGGTGGACATCAGCTTGTCGCGCGGATCGCGAATTTCGGCACGCACCGGCACGCCGGCCAGGCCAACGCCCCAGTCGGCGGCGCGGGTGATCAGGCCAATATTGAAAGTATCCCCCGGCCGATAAACGCCGCGATCGGAGAATAGATAACTGCTGAGGGTGCGCGGATCGGTCGGCGTTTGTTCACCGGCGACGTCGAAGCGCGAGAAGTCCAGCCCGCGATCGTTATAGCTACCGGTCGGCAGGAAGGAGACATCCCCTTCCTTTTCCACCAGGAACATCACCGGCTGGCGCTCGTTGGTGTATACATCGAGCGCCGGGAAACGCACGTGGCCGTCGGCACCGGTGGTTTGGCTGAGCAGCGTCACGCCGTTTTTGGCCACTACCGACACGGTGGCGCCGCTGACCGGTGCGCCGCTTTGGATCGACTGCACAAAGACATCGCGCGTCTTATCCTGCGAGCTCTTGGCGACGATGCCCAGATCGGTCACCACCACAAAGCGCGAATCGCCGACGTCGGGCTGCTCTTCCCCTTCGCTTTCATCTTGTTCCTGATCCTGCTCGGTGCCCGCCTCTTCCGCCGCCGGTTTTCGGTTCGGCTGCCATTCGGACAGCGTCAGCAGGAATACCCCGCGATGGGAGCTGGCGTTGGTGGAGAGATAACGGGAGAGATCGATGCCCTGATAGTTCACTTCCCCCGGCCGCTCGTTGTTGAGCGCCGTTTGGTATTTGAAATGCTCGGTGAAATATTCGTCGTTGAGACGGTTGAATTCCGTGGACGAGTAGTCCCGACTTTTGAAGGAGACAATGTGCTGCAGCTGGCTCGGGATCACCCGTTTGATGTCCAGCCGCAGGCCCGCCACGTTACGCGCCGCCACGCTGATCTGCTTGTCGCCGTTAACCGACAGCAGCGAGCCCTGCGACATGAACTGCAGCGATTTCGGGAACTCCGGCACTTCGACCACCCGATAAACCTTCTTCGGCATCTTGTAACCGCCGACAGAGACCAGCTGGTTGTCTATCTCGAGCAACACAAAGCGGTGCGCCGGAGCGTCGAAACGGAAGCTGAACTGCGGTTGATAGGCCTCTTCCGCCTCGTTAAGCGTCAACGGCAGTGGCGTCGCCTGCGCCAGCACGTTTTTGCCGACGCTGTCGACCGTCCATTGATAGAAGTCTTCGGCATCGTTGGCGGCCTCGGCATCGCTCGGATCATGCTGCGGCAGCAGCCAGGCTTTGGTGGCCCGCACCAACTCTTTATCCTTCACCGCATCGCTGAAACCGACCACCAGCGCACGCTGCCCTTGGCCGCCGTCGGTGTCCACGACCTGAGCGCTGGCGTCACTCAGCGCCAGGCTGTAGAGGGTGGGTACCTTGACCCAGTTGCTTTTCGCCTCTTCGACAGCGTTGCCGGTCGCCGTCGATTTAACGCCCTTACCGACGGTCAGATGCACCGCGCCGCCCTGATCCAGCGCCTGAAGCGGTTCGGAATGCACCCAGGCGTTCAGTTTTTTCTCGTCATAGACCAGAGAGAAGTTCAGCTTTTTCTCGGAGGACGTGCTGCCTTCCTTCAATCCCAGCGAAATCTGTTTTTCAAAGCTGGCGACGTCAACCGGCGCGTTGAACTGCAGATTGAAAATCGCGCTGCGTTTCTGTGCATTCTGTGGATCGCGGTAATACTCGGCCTGCCCCAGACGGTAATCGAACGCGGGCACGGTGAAGGCATAGCGGGTTTTGGCGAGCTTGACCTGCGGCGCCAGCAAGGTGGCGGGCTCCAGGGCCACCTCATATTTCGCCCCCATCGGCAGCGGTTTTTTCGGCGAGAACACCAGCGTTGATTCATTGCTCCACGCCCACTGCCCTTCCGCCGTCGGTTTGAGGGTGATACCGGCGCTCACGGTTTTACCCACCACGGCGATCGGCGCGACCGAGCCGCTGAAGGTCAGGCTCACCGTTTGCGGCGCCTGCCGGGCGGCGGCGTAATCTATCGGCTCGGGGTTGGCCACCTCGGCGCTGATCTCCTGAACCACCAACGGCGCCGGCTCGATGGGCTGGGGCCGATTTTGCCACCAGTGCCAACCGTAAAACGCGCCGCCCGCGGCCCCCGCCAGCAGCAGCAGGCCCAGACCGATCGCTTTCGGGTGTTTATCCACGCCGCTTTCGAGCCGCAAGAAACCGCGCGGCAGCGCAGCCCACCAGGCCGGCGCGCGCCAGCTGAGGTTGCCGACCAGCGGTCTCAGCAACCGTCCCAACAGCGACAACACCCCACCCAGCAGGCGACAAACGCCCTTAACCAGGGTAAAAGGCAAACGCAGGATAAACCTTAATAAATCCATTATTGCAGCACCTCATCATCCTAATGCAGCCCCCGGTCAACCGTCGCGGTTCAACCGAGCCGAAAGACACCGTCGGCTCTCCTGCCCGGCATCCGCGCGAGTACTCTACACTGCCGGACGGCAAAAATCTGCGCGCCGCCGGCGGATTACGGCTCTTTATTCAACATCAAATCCAGCTGTTGCAGCAGCACCAGCAGCGGCAGGCTGCTCGGCTCACGATCTTTCAGCGCCTCTTCGAAATAAGGCGTGATGGCGAAGCGCGTCGGCAGCGGCGCTTGGGCGTCCAGCAGCGCATACATGCGCGGCAGAAACACCCACTGCAGCCAGGCTTCGGCCGACATGCTGTCGATACAGAACGGCTCGGTGCTGGAAAAAGCCTCATGCTCAGGCGGCGCGGCCTGCCACAGCGCCAGATCGCGCATGGATTGTTCAATCGCCTGCAAACTGCGGCGCACCTGGTTATGTATACTCATCTGCATTCCCGATCTCTTTTCATTATGGTATTCAGCTCGCTGGCTGAAAGGCGGCAAAGCATAGCATTTTTATAGTCCAAATTTGGCGCGCCCGAGACCGGCTGCCGTTTTTATCTGGTGGCGATCGCCGCCGCGCGGCACAATAGGGCCACCGAATTCACCACACAGATAAAGATTCATGTCCGTAATAACAGAGAAAAAAAACCACGCGACGCCCGGTAAAGCCATGCTGGCTTCGGTCACCGGGTATGCCATGGACGGGTTTGACCTGCTGATCCTCGGCTTTATGCTGCCGGCTATCAGCATCGAATTAGGATTAACCTCATCGGCCGCCGGTTCACTGGTCACCTGGACGCTGATCGGCGCGGTGCTGGGCGGCGTGATCTTCGGCCACCTTAGCGATCGTTTCGGCCGCATCCGGGTGCTGACCATCACCATTCTGATGTTTTCCCTGTTCACCGGCCTGTGCGCCGTGGCGCAAGGGTATTGGGATCTGCTGGCCTATCGCACCCTGGCAGGCATCGGGCTGGGCGGCGAATTCGGCATCGGCATGGCGCTGATCGCCGAAGCCTGGCCGGCGGAGAAACGCAACCGCGCTTCGGCTTACGTCGGCATGGGCTGGCAATTGGGCGTGCTGGCAGCCGCCTTCCTGACGCCGCTGCTGCTGGAACACATCGGCTGGCGCGGTATGTTCCTGGTCGGTCTGCTGCCGGCGCTGGCGTCATTCCTGATCCGCCGCACGCTGGGCGAGCCGGAGGCGTTCGTGCGGCAGAAAGACGCCGGGCGGCCGCTCTCCTTCCTGCAGCGTTTGCGCCTGCTGTTTAAGGATCGCGCTACCAGCAAGGCCAGCATCGGCATCTTCATTCTCTGTTCGGTGCAAAACTTCGGTTACTACGGGCTGATGATCTGGATGCCGACTTACCTGGCGAAAAACTTCGGCTTCTCACTCACCAAGTCCGGCCTGTGGACGGCGGTGACGGTGGTCGGCATGACGTTCGGTATCTGGCTGTTTGGCGTGCTGGCCGATCGCTTCGCCCGCTGGAAGATTTTCGTGTTGTATCAGGTAGGCGCGGTAGTGATGGTGATCGGTTACGCTCAGTTGAGCGATCCGATGCTGATGCTGTTCGCCGGCGCCGTGATGGGCATGTTCGTCAACGGCATGATCGGCGGCTACGGCGCATTGATTTCCGATACCTACCCGGTACAGGCGCGCGCCACCGCGCAAAACATCCTGTTCAATCTGGGGCGCGGCGTCGGCGGCCTGGGGCCATTGGTAATCGGTGCGCTGGTGACGCAGGTGTCATTTACCGCCGCCATCAGCCTGCTGGCGGCGATTTACCTGCTGGATATCTACGCCACGCTGTTCCTGCTGCCGAAAAAACAGGGCGCAGGCGATACGCTGGGCGCGATTGGTTAACGCTGGCGATGGATTAAGCAGAGGAGCACGCACGGCGGGAGAGAACAAAAAGTTGGGGGCACTGCGTTAACAGTGCCCCCGGTTCGTTTTATAGCTATCCCGCTACACAGTGTGCTCCCTGCTCAATCCTTGAAAACTTTTCCTGCGGCCATCCTGACCAAGTGATCCTTGCATCATCCTGCAGCATCGTCCTGACGCGGTTCCTCAGCCTTCCTGACCCGCCGACAGTCCTGTGTCGGCTCTCAATCTCCGTCCTGGAGGTGTCCCTGGTTTCTATCCTGAAACATCCTGGGCATCTCCTGACGCCATCCTTCGCTCTACCTGAGCGCATCCCTTTCTTCTTCCTGAAGCTGCATCATCCTGATGCTTTCCTGCTCCGCCGGTTCCGTTCCGGTAACGATAAGATCGCTTAAATTCCCCGGAATCACAAGGGTTTGGGAGGTGTCTCACACTAAATTAAGACTAAGAGTTATCCTAAAGAAATTCTAACCAATTGATCTGGATAACAATAATCTCATAGCCTGGAAAAAGGTGGGAAAAATTAAGAGCGATATCTCACAGCCCGTGTGAGAGATCTCTCACACGGGCGACGGCGAATCCGCCGCGCTTCAGTCCAGCATAGGGCGCAGCGCATCGAGGAAATTCCCGAGCGTCGCCGCCAACAAGGTGCGCTTATCGCTGCCGAACTGCTCCAGTACCACGTTGCCGCTGACGTTGCACAGCGACACCATCGTCATCTCGGATTCGGTGGTCGCCAGGAAGAGAGTCGGTGACAGTTTGAGGCGCTTTTGCGTCACCAGATGGCCGATCAGGTTCTCCTGCAGGCGGATAAAATCCTCTTCACTCCAGACCTGCAGCAGGCTTAGGCGATGTTCCCCAAATTGCGCGCTCATGTCACCCGCGTATTGCTGCGTGTAGAAACGGTGCGCGTCCGGCTGCAAACGCAGCTCCAGCGCGGCCTCTACCTTCTCCAGCGTCGCCGCCGGTTCGAAAGGCTGCGGCAACCACAGCACGTCGTCCTCGCGATTCTCCACGATGCAGGGCGACGGCACGCCGTACAGCGCCTCGCTGGCCGGCGCGTGGCCGCGCTCTTGCTGCCACAACTCGACATAGCGTTGAGTGAATTCACGCAGGGCGTGCGATACATCATGGTCCATATTCTTTCTCGCATACGTTAAACTGACGGCCATTGTACCTATCTCTGACCGAGGTGACAGCAGATGTCCTCATATCAAGACCACCAGGCCCTGTCGGGGCTGACGCTGGGCAAACCCACCGCCTACCGCGATCGCTACGACGCCACGCTGCTGCAGGCGGTGCCGCGCAGCATGAACCGCGAGCCGCTGGGGCTGTATCCCGACAACCTGCCCTTCCACGGCGCGGACATCTGGACGCTGTACGAACTCTCCTGGCTGAACGCCAACGGGCTGCCGCAGGTGGCGGTCGGCGAGATCAGCCTCAATGCCGACAGCCTGAACCTGATCGAATCGAAAAGCTTCAAGCTGTATCTCAACAGCTTCAACCAAACGCCGTTCGCCGATGGGGAAACGGTGCGCAGCACCCTGCAACGCGATCTGTCCGCCTGCGCCCAGGGCGAAGTCAGCGTCACCCTGTTCAGCGTCGAGCAGTTGGAAGGCACGCCGATCGCCCGTCTGGCCGGCGACTGCATCGACCAACAGGATATCCGCATCGACAATTATGAGTTCAACGCCGACTACCTGTTAAACGCCGTCGGTGAAGAGGCAGTGGAAGAGCAATTGGTCAGCCACCTGCTGAAGTCCAACTGCCTGATCACCCATCAACCGGACTGGGGCTCGGTGCAGATAAGCTATCGCGGCGGCAAGATCGATCGCGAAGCGCTCCTGCGCTACCTGGTCTCCTTCCGCCACCACAACGAATTCCACGAACAGTGCGTCGAGCGCATCTTCAATGATTTGATGCGCTACTGCCGGCCGCAGAGCCTGACGGTTTACGCCCGCTACACCCGTCGCGGCGGGCTGGACATCAACCCGTGGCGCAGCAACGTCGCGTTCACTCCCGAGCACGGCCGCCTGGCGCGCCAATAAGTGCGAAACATTGCTCAACAACTGAGCTAACGAGCGGTTTGTGTTGGTAAAAGCGCAGGGACGGCGGTAAGGTTAAAACGAGGCTGCAGCCGGGCAGAACGCCCGTTGCACCGCAGTACACCAACCATAACGAGATGCTGTTTTGCTGCGTATGGATTACTACCGCCCCGCACCGGGTGCAAAGGAGTTACCTTGATTACACACATCAGCCCGCTTGGCTCTATGGATTTATTGTCGCAGCTGGAAGTAGACATGCTGAAACGCACTGCCAGCAGCGACCTGTACCGCCTGTTCCGCAACTGTTCGCTGGCCGTGTTGAACTCCGGCAGCCAAACCGACAACAGCAAACAGCTGCTGTCGCGCTATGAAACCTTCGATATCAACGTGCTGCGCCGCGAGCGTGGCGTGAAACTGGAGCTGGTCAACCCGCCGGAAGAGGCGTTCGTCGACGGCCGCATCATCCGTTCATTGCAGGCCAACCTGTTCGCCGTGTTGCGCGACATCCTGTTCGTGCACGGCCAAATCGCCAGCGCCGGCCGTTTCCAGCATCTGAACCTGGAAAACTCGGCCCACATCACCAACCTGGTGTTCTCGATCCTGCGCAATGCACGCACGCTGCATCTGGATGAAGATCCCAACATGGTGGTGTGCTGGGGCGGCCACTCAATCAACGAGAACGAATACCTGTACGCGCGCAAGGTCGGCAGCCAGCTGGGCCTGCGCGAGTTGAACATCTGCACCGGCTGCGGGCCGGGCGCCATGGAAGCGCCGATGAAAGGCGCAGCGGTCGGTCACGCACAGCAGCGTTACCACAACAGCCGCTTCATCGGCATGACCGAGCCGTCGATCATCGCCGCCGAGCCGCCTAACCCGCTGGTGAACGAGCTGGTGATCATGCCGGACATCGAAAAACGTCTGGAAGCGTTCGTGCGCATCGCGCACGGCATCATCATCTTCCCTGGCGGCGTCGGCACCGCCGAAGAGCTGCTGTACCTGCTGGGTATCCTGATGAATCCGGAGAACAGCGAACAGGTGCTGCCGCTGATCCTGACCGGGCCGAAAGAGAGCGCCGACTACTTCCGCGTGCTGGACGAGTTCATCATGAACACGCTGGGCGACGCGGCGCGCCGTCACTACACCATTATCATCGACGATCCGGCGGAAGTGGCGCGGCAGATGAAGAAAGCCATGCCGCTGGTGAAGGAAAACCGCCGCAACACCGGCGACGCCTACAGCTTTAACTGGTCGATCCGCATCGCGCCGGATCTGCAGCTGCCGTTCGAGCCGACCCACGAGAACATGGCGAACCTCAATCTGTATCCGAACCAGCCGCCGGAGCAATTGGCCGCCGCGCTGCGCCGCGCGTTCTCCGGCATCGTGGCCGGCAACGTGAAGGAAAACGGCATCCACGCCATCGAGCAGTTCGGCCCGTACAAGCTGCACGGCGAACCGCAAATGATGAAACAAATGGACAGCCTGTTGCAGGGCTTTGTCGCCCAGCACCGCATGAAACTGCCGGGCAGCGCCTATGTGCCCTGCTACGAAATCGTCGCCTGATCCTCAATCCCGGGCGGCGTAACAGCCGCCCTGTTTTTACTGACCTTATTGCCCATGATGATACACCTACTGATTGTCGACGCCCTGAACCTCATCCGCCGCATTCACGCCGTGCAGGGCTCCCCTTGCGTCAACGCCTGCCGCCACGCGCTGCAGCAGCTTCTCCAGCACAGCCGCCCGACCCACGCGGTAGCGGTATTCGACGAGGACGATCGCAGCGATAGCTGGCGTCACCAAATTCTGCCGGACTACAAGGCCGGGCGTTCGCCGATGCCGGAAAACCTGCAGCAGGAGATGCCGCAGCTGCGCGAGGCCTTCGCCGAGCTGGGCGTCGCCAGCTGGCATTCGCCCGGCAACGAAGCGGACGATCTGGCGGCCACGCTGGCGGCGAAAGTCGCCGGCGGCGGCCATCAGGTGACCATCGTCTCCACCGACAAAGGCTATTGCCAACTGCTGGCGCCGAACGTACAGATCCGCGATTACTTCCAAAAACGCTGGCTAGATATGCCTTTCGTGCAACAGGAATTCGGCGTACAGCCGCAGCAGCTACCGGACTATTGGGGGCTGGCGGGGATCGGCAGCAGCAAGATCCCCGGCGTGGCGGGCATCGGGCCGAAGACCGCCGTGCTGCTGTTGCAGCAATCGGGTAATCTGGATGGGCTTTATCAGCACCTGGAACAGGTGCCGGAAAAATGGCGCGGCAAGCTGGAGCAGCACCGCGAGCTGGCCTACGTCAGCAAACAAGTCGCCACGCTGCGCACCGATCTGTCGCTGGACGGCAACCTGCAGCAGCTGCGTCTGCCGATACAATAAGGGCGCTGCAAGCAGCGCCCTTCATCAGGTTTAACGCGATTAATCGCGCTCGTCGCGCCGACCCGGCACCGCCGACCACATGCGGCGCACGTGTACGGTGATCTCTTCGCGGTCGTGATACAGCTGTTTGGCGTGCACTTCGACGCTGATGCCGGCAGCGCCCAGCGCTTCGCGGATGCTCATCAGGTTTTGCGACACTTCCTCATAGCGCTTTTTCATCGGCAGCTTGAGGTTAAAGATCGCTTCGCGGCACCAACCTTTCACCAGCCACTGAATCATCAGGCTGGTCACTTTCGCCGGTTTCTCCACCATGTCGCACACCAGCCAGTAGATTTTGCTGCTGTTCGGCTCGAACTTGAAGCCGTCGGCGCGGTGGTGCGTCACCTGGCCGGTTTCCATCAGGCTCGGCGCCATCGGGCCGTTATCCACCGAATGCACCATCATGCTGCGTTTCACCAGCTGATAGGTCCAGCCGCCCGGGCAGGCGCCCAGATCGACCGCGTGCATGCCGCTGGCCAGGCGTTCGTCCCACTCGTCGGCGGGGATGAACACGTGGAACGCTTCTTCCAGCTTCAGCGTCGAACGGCTCGGCGCATCGGCTGGGAAGCGCAGACGCGGAATGCCCATGTAGAACGGCGAGTTGTTGTTGCTGTAGGAGTAACCGACGTAGCAGCAGCCCGGCGCGATGAAGAACACGTGCACCACCGGGCGAGTCGGGTTCTCGCGCGCCATCAGCACCTTCTGCTCGCGCATCGCGGCGCGCAGCGGCACCGTCAATTTGCGGCAGAATTTCATCAGCTCTTTGCTTTCGTTGGTGTCCGGCACTTCCACCCGCAGCTCGCCGCCGCGATCAACCACGCCGATCAGCATGCCAACGATCGGCGATACCCGATCCTCCGGTGGCAGATCGCGCAGCAGCTCACCCACCACGATCATCTGGCGGGCGAAAATCAGTTCGCGGAACGGAATCTCCCGCGCCAGGCGATCGGCATCGTCCGGCTGATAGCATTCGAACAGCACGTAACCGCTGTGCTCTTTTACCCGTGCAAAGCCGTAAATCTCCAACTGGGCGGCTTTGTCGGTGATCTCTGCCGCACACTCTTTTTCAAAGCCGGGGCGGCAGTACAACGCAATCTTATTCATGGCGCTCGGCCTTTTTCCTCAGACGCAAAGCGCCAATCAACATCAATATCCAGCCGATCAGGAAGCACACGCCGCCAACCGGCGTGATATATACCCAGACCTTCAGGTGCGACAGCGCCAGGCAATAGAGGCTGCCGCTGAACAACACGGTGCCGAACGCCAACAGCGCTCCGCTCCAGTAAAACCACAGGCTCACGCGGCGCTGCATCGCGACCGCCAGCGCCAGGATGGCCAGGGTGTGGAACCCCTGATACTCCAGCCCGGTACGGATCCAGGCCATTTCATTGGCGCCGAGCGTACCGCTTAACACATGCGCGCCGAATGCGCCCAACGCGACAAACACAAAGCCGCTGATAGCGGCGAAAACCAGCATGGAACGGCTGCTCATCGTGATCTATCCCATTAAAAATCACCGGCCGCGGCAAGGCGGCGGCCGGCCTTATTGTTCGTAGCGGAAGCGGAACTTCTCTTGTTCGCTGGCGGCACGCGCCAGGATCCACTGCCGGAAGGCGGCTATTTTACCCAGTTCTGCCTGGCTGTCATGACATACCAGATAAAAAGCGTTTTTACTGACCAGCACATCGTTGAACGGGCACACCAGGCGACCGGCTTCAATCTCGGTTTGCGCCATCACGTTGTTCACCAGCGCCACGCCCTGACCGTGCACTGCCGCCTGCACCACCATGGCGCTGTGGCTGAAGATCGGCCCCTGCTGCACGTTGATGTGCTGCAACCCCAGCTGGCGCGTATAGGCCAGCCAGTCGCGGCGTGAAACGTCATGCAGCAACGTATGATAAGCCAGATCCTCTGCGGTTTTCAGCGGATGATCGCCGGTCAGCAGGCTCGGCGAACACACCGGCAGCAAATATTCCGCATACAGGCGCTCGGCGCGCAGTCCCGGCCAGTTGCCGCGGCCGTAGAAAATCGCCACGTCGACGTCGTCCGCCAGCTTGTCCTCTTCGCGGTCCACCGCCTGGATGCGCACGTCGATGCCCGGATAAGCTGAGTTAAAGCCGGACAGCCGTGGCACCAGCCACTGAATGGCGAAGCTCGGCGGCAGACTGACGGTCAATGCCCCCTTGGCGCTACGCGCCTGCAGCTTGCGCGTCGCCTCGTTGATCGAAGAGAAAATCTCCTTGATATCGAGGTAGTAACTTTGGCCCTCTTCGGTCAGCAGCAGCGAGCGATTGCGCCGGCGAAACAGCTTCAGTCCGAGAAAGTCCTCCAGCGACTTGATCTGGTGGCTCACCGCGGCCTGGGTCACGAACAACTCTTCCGCCGCCTTGGTGAAACTCAGGTGGCGAGCGGCCGCATCGAACACGCGCAGCGCATTGAGGGGAGGTAAGCGTTTAGACATTAAATTAGCTACTTTTGTGTAACATTAATCCGAATGATTCGGCGCCGAAAATCGGGCGGCTTTGTGTGGCAAGCCATCGGTAAACGCTAACGGCGTATTGCCATTAGTTTTTTTAATCCGAGCCATTATAATTTGTCCGTTGAGGATGCGCCAGCAAATACCTATAGTGGCGGCACTTCCCGGGCCGGAACGAAAAGGGAGTGGGTGTCGAGGACGCCGATGAACTTTTGGCTTGTGGTTGTGATGTTGTGTTTGCAAATTGTCCGGCGATTCCGGACATGGTAGCTAGGCTACTGTTTTTTCACTTCCTGTACATTTACCCTGTCTGTCCATAGTGATTTTATGCAGCACCGCAAAACTTGCGGTGCTTTTTTTTGCCTGACGGTTACTGGTTGCTTTCAACCATCTCTTTCACATCGGCGCGGTTGATCTGCTGCTCGACGCCGTTAGCGTCTTTATAGCTGATCATGCCGGTATCGTTGTCCACTTTTGGCTTGCCGTCAGCGACAATGGTGCGTCCGTCATTGGTATGCATCACGTAGTTGCTGGAACAGGCGGCCAGGGTGAACGTAAGCATCAGGGCAGAGAGAACTGCGGCTGTTTTCTTCATTGAGGACTCCTTTTTAGTTTTAAATGCTGATAAATACCTTTTATGTGTATAGATGCGATTAATAAGCGCACATTTAATAGCATAACAAACTTTTCCAATTTTGCCAGGCGATAAGTCCTAATAGGCAGGATCGCTTGTCTCCGGCGGCAAAATAGGACAGGATCACCCATCGACTCAAGCCAGTGACAATCAGGGTATGACGCCTTTTAACCCCAGCCTTTTTCGCCAACAGTTTCCCGCGCTCGCGCAGGATGGTATCTATCTGGACAGCGCCGCCACCGCGTTGAAACCGCAGGCGGTCATCGACGCCACGCAGCAATTTTATCGCGATGACGCCGCCACCGTGCACCGCAGCCAGCATCGGGCGGCGCAGGATCTGACTGCCCGCTTCGAGCAGGCACGCGGCCAGGTGGCGAAATTGATCAATGCGCCGTCGGCCGACGACATCGTCTGGACGCGCGGCACCACCGAGGCGATCAACCTGGTGGCGCAGAGCTACCTGCGCCCGCGTCTGCTGCCGGGCGATGAAATCCTGGTGAGCGAAGCGGAACACCACGCTAACCTGATCCCCTGGCTGATGGTGGCGGAACAAACCGGCGCGCGGGTGGTGAAACTGCCCATCGGCGCCGATCGGTTGCCGGATTTGACGCAGCTGCCCGCCCTGCTCAACGACAAAACCCGCCTTTTGGCGCTGGGGCAAATGTCCAACGTCACCGGCGGCTGCCCGGATCTGGCACCGGCAATCGCCATGGCGCATGCCGCCGGCGCGCACGTGATGATTGACGGCGCTCAGGGCGTGGTTCACGGCCCGGCCGACGTACAGCGGCTCGATATCGATTTCTACGCCTTCTCCGGCCACAAGCTGTATGGCCCGACCGGCATCGGCGCGCTGTACGGCAAAGCCGAGCTGCTGGCGCAGATGGCCCCCTGGCAAGGCGGCGGCAAGATGCTGACCCAGGCGTCGTTCGACGGTTTTACCCCACAAAAGCCGCCGCACTGTTTCGAAGCCGGCACGCCAAACATCGCCGGCGTGCTGGGGTTGGCCGCCGCACTCACCTGGCTCAGCGAACAGGACATGGCGGCGGCGGAGCGCTACAGCCGCGAGCTGGCGGATCAGGCCGAACAGCGGTTGGCGCAGCTGCCGGGCTTTCGCAGCTTCCGCAGCTCCGGCTCCAGCCTGCTGGCGTTCGATGTCGCCGGCATACACCACAGCGACATCGTCACGCTGCTGGCGGAGCAAGGCATTGCGCTGCGCGCCGGCCAGCACTGCGCGCAGCCGCTGATGGCGGCATTAGGCGTCAGCGGCACGCTGCGCGCGTCGTTCGCCCCCTACAATACACAACAGGATGTCGATACGCTGGTCAGCGCGTTGACTCACGCCCTCGATCTGCTGGCCGACTGACGTGATTTCCGGAGACACTATGCTCGCCCCCCATCCTTTTGGCCGAGAGATCACCGCCGAAGCCTTGATTGCCACCTTCAGCGCGCTGAAACAGTGGGAAGACCGCTACCGCCAGCTGATCATGCTCGCAAAACGGCTACCGCCGCTGCCGGAGGCCTTGCGCAGTGAAGAAATGGCGTTGAGCGGGTGTGAAAACCGTGTCTGGTTAGGGCACCAATTGCTGGAAGACGGCACGCTGCACTTCTATGGCGACAGCGAGGGCCGCATCGTGCGCGGCCTGCTGGCGGTGGTGCTGACCGAAGTGGAAGGAAAAACGCCGCAGCAGATCGCCGCATTGGATCCGCTGGCGCTGTTCGACCGTCTGGCATTGCGCGCGCAGCTGAGCGCCACCCGCGCCAGCGGCCTGGCGGCCTTGGGCTCCGCCGTCAAGGCGATCGCCGCCCGTTACGCCTGACGCGCCGCCTTCGCCACCATCTTTTTCAGCGCGTGCGATACGGCGACGAAACCGAAGGTGGCGGTAACCATGGTCGCCGCACCGAACCCCGCGCTGCAATCCATTCTTTTTGGCCCTTCCGCCGTGCTGCGCGAAGCGCACACCGAACCGTCCGGCTGCGGGTAAACCAGCGGTTCGCTGGAGAAGACGCAGTCGATGCCCAGCTTACCCTTACCGTTTTTCACCACGTTGAAATCGTGCTTCAACCGCTCGCGCAGCTTGGCGGCCAGCGGATCCTGGATGGTTTTGGCCAGATCGGCCACTTCGATTTTGGTCGGATCGACCTGACCGCCGGCGCCGCCGGTGGTCACCACCGGGATCTTGAAGCGGCGGCAGTATGACAGCAACGCCGCCTTCGGCCGCACGCTGTCGATCGCGTCGATGACGTAGCTGAAGTTATGGTCCAGCAGCTCGGCGACGTTGTCCGGGGTGATGAAATCGTCGATGCAGGTCACCCGGCATTCCGGGTTGATCGCCAGGATACGCTCCGCCATCACCTCGGTTTTCGATTGCCCGACATGCTGGCGCAACGCGTGGATCTGGCGGTTGGTATTGGTAACGCAGACATCATCCATGTCGATCAGGGTGATGGCGCCGATGCCGGTGCGCGCCAGCGCCTCAGCCGCCCAGGAACCCACACCGCCGATGCCGATCACGCAGACGTGCGCCTGCGCGAACACCACCAGCGCCTGCTGGCCGTACAATCGCGCCGTGCCGCCGAAACGCTGCAGATAGGCTTCCGAATAAGCTGTGCTCATAACGCTTTAATTACCTTCGTAATGCAAATGATAAGGGCCGGAAAATCCGGCCCTTGCGGGTCAATCTTTTCACGCCGTATGCGTTTACCGAGTGGCCAGCAACGAACCGCCGCCAGTTGACTGATTCGCGCTGAACAACTGACCGCCACCGTTGTTCTTCAGCACCCAGACGCGGCCATAGTGGTTGTAGTATCCCGCCGAGTGGCCGGCATCCGGCCCGATGCCCTGATACATGTCAAAATGCTGGCCCTTGATGGCCCCGCCCACGTCGAGTGCGACCATCAGACGCATCTCGTATTTTCCCGTGAATTTACCCTTGTTGTCCAGCAGCGGCACTTCGGCCAGCAGCGTAGTGCCCGCCGGGATCAGCGAACGGTCGGAGGCCACCGAGGCTTTGGCGATCAGCGGCACCGCACTGGCGCCCTTCACCGGCGCAAAAGCTTCCGGACGGAAGAACACGAACGACGGGTTCTGCTCCAGCAGCTCACGCACCTCTGCGGCGCTGTGGGTATCCGCCCACTGACGGATCGCCTGCATCGACATGTCCGCCTTGGCCACTTCACCGCGATCGATCAGCACCTTGCCGATGCTGCGATAGGCGTGGCCGTTCTTGCCGCCGTAGCCGAAGAACACCAGCGGCTGGCCGTTGCCGTAGTCGACATAGCCACTGCCCTGGACTTCCATCATGAAGTTGTCCATCAGCGAGTTGGTGTAAGCGATGATATAGCGATCGTCAAGCGCGCCGGAATAGATGCCCGCGCGATCCGGCAAGCGGCCTCTGCCCTTCGGCGGCATGCGGTACAGCGGATAGCGGAACTCGCCCTGTTGGGTATAGCGCGCCTGCACCACCGGCGTATAGTAGCCGGTAAACTGCACGTTGCCGTAATTGTCGACACCTTCCATCTGGTAAGCGCTGAGGCCGTACTGGCTCAGCATGCGCGTGTCGGCGCCGGACGCCATCCAGCTTTGCACCGCCTGATAGGTGCTGTTGTTGCGGTTAAACAGCGAAGGCGACGCGTACTTGATCTCCATCAGCTGATCCGAATAATCCTTGGCGTTGACCGGCGAACCTTTGGCGTTGGGCTGATTGACCAGCTCCAGCGATTGATCCAGACGGCCGTCTTTATATTGCTGACCCCGATCGGTCGGCTTGGACGAACAGCCCGCCAACACCGCCACCAACAACCCGCCCAGCAGGTATTTGCCCCAACGTCCTTTCATCGCGCACACTCTCAAACTGATATGATCTACCGGCTGAACGATAACAAACGCTCATTGATAAAGGAATCGCTGCAAATAAAAAAAGCCGCACGGAGGATGGTGATGAAAAAGAAGGCAAATTGCGGGCAAATCCAGCAGAAAAACGGGTTTAGGCCAATAAAATGCAAAAAGGGTTTGCAACAAAACGCACGGAGAGTATAGTGCGCATCCATCGGACGCGGGGTGGAGCAGCCTGGTAGCTCGTCGGGCTCATAACCCGAAGGTCGTCGGTTCAAATCCGGCCCCCGCAACCAACCGATGCCGCATTGGCGGTATTTGCGTTTGGCTTCGATAACAAAGTATTATACGGACGCGGGGTGGAGCAGCCTGGTAGCTCGTCGGGCTCATAACCCGAAGGTCGTCGGTTCAAATCCGGCCCCCGCAACCAACCGAATGTCGTACCAGCGGCATAACATGAACGGTGGTTTCGTAGTAATACAGCATCAAGACGGACGCGGGGTGGAGCAGCCTGGTAGCTCGTCGGGCTCATAACCCGAAGGTCGTCGGTTCAAATCCGGCCTCCGCAACCAACTCTTGATGACAACAGATAAGCACCCTTCCGGGTGTTTTTTTGTATCTGCAATCCGCAAAAATAGCCGGACTCGCGCCCGGCCCTGCTTTTATCGGCTCGCCAGCGCGCCGCCGTTGGCGAAATAAGCCTTGATCCCCGCCAGAATCGACTCCGCCACCTGCTGCTGGAAATGGCTGGTGCGCAGCTTGCGCTCCTCTTCGATGTTGCTGATAAATGCCGTCTCTACCAGGATCGACGGGATATCCGGCGCCTTCAACACCGCAAAACCGGCCTGATCGACGCGATTCTTGTGCAACCGGTTGATTTTCCCCATCCGATTCAATACTTCCTTGCCGAACTTCAGGCTGTCGTTGATGGTCGCGGTCTGGATCAGATCGAACATGGTATGGTCGAGATAGCGGTCGCCGCTCTTGCTGACGCCGCCGATTTGGTCCGACGCGTTCTGCGTCTGCGCCAGGAACTTGGCCGCCGAGCTGGTGGCGCCCTTGGTGGACAACGCGAACACCGATGAACCGCGCGCGGCGCGGCTGGTAAAGGCGTCAGCGTGAATCGAAACGAACAGATCGGCGCGCTGCTTGCGCGCCTTGGCGACACGCACCTTGAGCGGGATAAACACATCTTCGTTGCGCGTCATGAACACTTTCATGTTCGGCTCGCGCTTGATCATGGCGCTCAGCTTGCGGGCAATCTGCAGCACGATATCTTTCTCGCGCGTCTTGTACTTGCCGATAGCGCCGGGATCTTCGCCGCCGTGGCCAGGATCCAGCATGATGACGATCGGCCGATCGCGCCCCGCCTTGCCGGCCTGCGGCGCTTCCGGCGGCAGCGTGCGCTCCAGATCGCCCTTGTTGTAATCTTCCAGTAACGCCAGTAGCGGATCATACTCCTCACCGCCGCTGCCGCCCTTGGTCGGGTAGAGATCCATCACCAGACGGTTGCGATACTCCGGTACCGGCGCCAGCGTGAAAATATGCGGGCTGACGCTCTGCTTGAGCTCAAGCACCAGCCGCACGGTATTCTGATCAAACTGGCCGACGCGCGCCTGCTTGAGATACGGATCGTCGGCGCGCACCTGCCCGGCAATACCTTTCAGCACGCTGTTGAGGTGGACGCCTTCGATATCCACCACCACGCGATCGGGATTGGTCAGGGCAAACTGCTTGTATTTCAGCTCGACGTTGGATTCCAGCGTGACGCGGGTATAAGTGGAGGATGGCCAGACGCGCACGGCAATCACGTGCGACGACGCGGCGAAGCCCGTGCGACTCACACTCAGCAACCAGCTGGCGGCAACGCCCTGTAATAAACGACGGCGGCCCAGATTGTGATTAGCGTTTGGCATGCGGCTCCGGCAGTAATAGCTGTTTACAACAGATTAAAAAAACACCAATAAAATGGGGGTGCCGAAAAACTTTAACCAATCATGCCAGCCCTGTCATCAGAAAATCTTTTTATGGTTTTTCAATTTATTAACGATTTAGCGCCCTTAGCTCGCTCTTCATGACGATTTCCCACTTGCCATTAGCGCCATAAAAGAATAAAAATACAAAAATATCGTATAAATATTCACAAGAGGTTTGCCCGTGAAGGAACGTAGTACAGAGCTGGTGCAAGGATTCCGTCACTCAGTCCCTTATATCAATGCCCACCGTGGCAAGACGTTTGTCATCATGCTCGGCGGGGAAGCCATCGAACACGAGAATTTCTCCAACATCGTCAACGATATCGGGCTGTTGCATAGTCTGGGCATCCGCCTGGTAGTGGTTTACGGCGCACGGCCGCAGATCGACGCCAACCTGGCGCAGCATAACTCTGAGCCGATCTACCACAAGCACACGCGCGTAACCGACGCCCATACGCTCGAACTGGTCAAGCAGGCCGCCGGTTTGTTGCAGCTGGACATCACCGCCCGCCTGTCGATGAGCCTCAACAACACGCCGCTGCAGGGCGCGCACATTAACGTGGTCAGCGGCAATTTCATCATCGCTCAGCCGCTGGGTATCGATGACGGCATCGACTATTGCCACAGCGGCCGCATTCGCCGCATCGATGAAGAAGCGATCCATCGCCAACTCGACAGCAACGCCATCGTGCTGATCGGTCCGGTCGCGGTCTCAGTCACCGGCGAGAGTTTCAACCTGACTTCGGAAGAAGTGGCCACCCAGTTGGCGATCAAACTGAAAGCGGAAAAAATGATCGGTTTCTGCTCCTCACAGGGCGTGACCGATGCAGAAGGCAATATCCTTTCCGAACTGTTCCCCAACGACGCGCAAAAGCGCCTTGAAGAACTGGAGGAAGGCGGCGATTACCATTCCGGCACCGTGCGCTTCCTGCGCGGCGCGGTGAAAGGCTGCCGCAGCGGCGTGCGCCGCAGCCACTTGATCAGCTATCAGGAGGATGGCGCGCTGGTGCAAGAGCTGTTCTCGCGCGACGGCATCGGCACCCAAATCGTGATGGAAAGCGCCGAGCAGGTGCGCCGGGCGACGATCAACGACATCGGCGGCATCCTGGAACTGATCCGGCCGCTCGAACAACAGGGTATTCTGGTGCGCCGTTCACGTGAACAGCTGGAGATGGAGATAGACAAGTTCACCATTATCGAACGCGACAACCTGACCATCGCCTGTGCGGCACTGTACCCGTTCCTGGAGGAAAAAATCGGTGAGATGGCCTGTGTCGCGGTACATCCCGATTACCGCAGTTCTTCGCGCGGCGAGATGCTGCTGCAGCGGGTAGAAAACCAGGCGCGCCAGATGGGGCTGAAGAAGCTGTTCGTGCTGACCACCCGTAGCATCCACTGGTTCCAGGAACGTGGCTTTACCCCGGCGGAGGTCGACGTGCTGCCGATGCAGAAACAGGCGTTGTACAACTACCAGCGCCGCTCCAAAATTCTGCTGGCGGATCTGTAATCACAGTGGGCGCGGCCGTTGCCGCGCCCGTTCATCGCTTATTCCGTTGCCTGCAACCGTTCAGCCAATCCGCTGCGGCGCTGGGTCGGCGTGCGAATAGCCCGCAGCAGTACCGTCTCCGTAGCGTACAGTGAGAGCTGCTTACGCGCACGAGTGATCGCGGTATAGACCAGCTCACGCGTCAGCACCGGCAGGAAATGGTTCGGCAACACCAGAACCGTATGGTCAAACTCCGATCCCTGTGATTTGTGCACCGTCATGGCATAAGCGGTTTCATGCGCCGGCAAACGGCTTGGCTGTACCGACTTGATGCTGCCGTCGGGCAGTTGGAAATGCACGCGCAGATCGCCGTGCTCATCCGGCAATGTAATGCCGATATCCCCATTGAACAGCCCCAGTGCGCTGTCGTTGCGGCCGATCATCACCGGCCGCCCCCGGTACCAGCGGCCGAGCACGCCCGGTTTGCGGTCGATCAGGCCCGCACGCTGCAGCCCGAGCTCAATGCGCTCGTTCAGGCCGGCGACGCCGAACGGCCCTTCACGCAGCGCACACAGCACCTGGAAACGGCCAAAAGCCGCCAGCACCGTCGCCGCGTCCGCCCCTTCGGCCGTCAGCCGCAGATAGTCGCGGTAGCCCGCCACGCAGGCATCCAACAGCGCCTGATACTCTTCGCTCGTCGCCAGCGCATAGCCCGCGACATCGCCGAAACTGCCGTTTAGTGCCGCCAGTGCGCGATCCCCCGCGCCGGCGTTGACCGCCAACGCCAGCTGGCCGATGCCGGAACGGGCATCGAAGCGATAGCTCTTGCGCAGCAGACACAGGCTATCGCGCACCACCGCTTCCGCGTCGGCCTGCCGCCCTTCGATCGAACAGCCGGTCAGGCGGCTCAGCTCTGCGGCACGCGCATCGCTGTATCCCTGCTCGGCAAAACGGCAAATATCCCCCAGCACCGCGCCGGCCTCTACCGAAGCCAGCTGATCGCGGTCGCCAAGGAAAATCACCCGCGCCCGATCGGGCAGCGCGGCAATCAGGCGCGCCATCATCGGCAGATCGACCATCGAAGCCTCATCCACCACCAGCACATCCAAATGCAGCCGGTTGCCACGGTGATAGCGCATGCGCTGACTGTTCGGTTGCGCCCCCAACAGACGGTGCAACGTCGCCGCCTCCGTCGGGAACAACGCCTGCTGCGCCGGGGTCAACGCCAACTGACGGCTGGCGCTGCCAAGCGACTCCGTCAGGCGCGCCGCCGCCTTGCCGGTCGGCGCCGCCAGTTGAATTCGCAAGCGCGCGCTTTCATCCAGCTGCACCAGCGCCGCCAGCAGCTTGGCGACGGTGGTGGTTTTACCGGTGCCCGGCCCGCCGGAAATCACCGCGATACGCCGCGTAGCCGCCACCGCGGCGGCGATCTTCTGCCAGTCGGGTTCATCACTCGCCGTGCCGAACAAGCGGTCGAGAATGGTGCGAAGCTCAGCCTCCGGCACCGCCAGCGATTCACCTTCGCCGCCGATAAACGCCGCCACTTCACCTTCGTTTTGCCACATGCGCTGCAGATACAGGCGCGACCCGCGCAGTACCAGCGGCGTTGCGCCGCTGCCGTCCCCGACCGCCGCACTGGTCGCCAAACGCTGCTGCCAACGCGTGCTATCCGGCCGCCCGGCCGCCTCCCACACCGCCAGCGCCAGCGCCGGTTGGCGCCCTTCAAACAACGTGTCCGCCTGCAGCTGCTCCAGCATCAGGCAGACATGACCTGCCCCCGCCTCTGCGCTCAGGCAGGCGGCGGCCAGCAAAATATCAGGCTCGTCTTCGTTCGCCACCACGCGGGCGAACTGCACGTCCAGCGGGCGCAGCGCGCCAAGCGCCACCGCCTGCTCCAGCAGTGCGATCATGATCCTTCCCCCGCCGCCGCAGCCTCGCCGCTGAACAAGCGATCCATCCCCTCCACCAACTCAAACTCGGGGAGACAGGTGAAAATGCCATTGCCCGGGTGCGCCGCATCCACGCCGCGCAGGAACAGATAAATCACCCCGCCAAAATGGCGTCGGTAATCATAATCCGGCAACCGATGGCGCAGATAACGATGCAACGCCAGCGTGTACAGCTGGTATTGCAGATCGTAACGATGCTCCGCCATCGCCTGCTCCATCGCCGGCCGGGTATAGGCGCTGCTGTCCTCTCCTAGCCAGTTGGACTTGTAGTCCAGCAGGTAGTATTTGCCCTGCCAGCAGAACACCAGGTCGATAAAGCCTTTCAGCATGCCCTGCACCTGGTGAAAATCCAGCGCCGGACAGCGGGCGGAAAGCGGATCGTAACGCTTCACCAGGGAATCGAGCTCCTTCGCCTGCAACAGCCGATTAATCGGTAAATAGAACTGCAGCTCTGCCTGCTTATGCTGCGGCGTCAGCGCCGCCAGCGTCACGCCGCTGTCGTCGAGCGACGTATTGAGCAGCACCTGCATCCACGCCAGCAGAATCGGTTGCCAGTGTTCGGCGAACCCTTGCTGCTGTAGCTGTTCCAGCAGCCACTGTTCGTCGAGCGGCTGGGTGAAGTCCAGCGTTTCAAACAGGCTGTGCAGGAAGGTGCCGGGCGTTGCGCCGCGCGGGAAGGTATGCGGTGTAAGCGCTGGCTCACTTTCTTCCCCGCGCTCACCGGCCGCGTCGACATCCAGACGCGGCAGCAGATCCTGCATCAGGCTCGCGCCGTGCTGTTGCAAACCGGTATAGCTGGTCACCCGCCAAAAATCCTGGATCCGCCGGGTAAAGCTTTTCGCCTCCAACGCCTCGGTTAGCGAAGCCTGGGGGTGCCAGGGTTCTTCATCCGGCGGTTCAACCAGCGACAGCGCGATACCGCCGCCCGCTAATTGCTGCAGCCGCTCCTGCAGATACACGGCGTCACCGGCTTGCCCGCCCTGCACCAGATAACCCAATGCGCTGCGGTGCAGATCGGTATCGCCCTGTTTCTTGCGCGTGCCCTGGAACAACGGTGCGATGCCGATGCTGCAGTGGTACACCGAGCGGGTCAGCGCCACATACAGCAGACGCAGGTCTTCCGCTAATCGCTCCTCCTCCGCCCAGGCCTGGCTCTCTTCATTGGCGTCGAGATCCAGCAACGCCTGGAAACTGTGGCGATCGTGATACAGCGCCTGTTGCTGCTGGCGGAAGTTGCCGACGAACGGCAGCCACACCAGATCGAACTCCAACCCCTTAGACTTGTGAATCGTGATCACCTGCACCAGATGCCGGTCGCTCTCCAGCCGCAGCTGCTGATTATCGGACTGACGATTAGGCTGGGCGATCTGCTGCGCCAGCCAGCGCACCAGCGCATGCTCGCTGTCGAGCTGCGCCGCCGCCTCTTGCAACAGCTCCCCCAGATGCAGCACGTCGGTCAAGCGACGCTCGCCGCCGGCGCTGGCCAGCAGGTTCTCCGCCAGCTGGCACGCTTTCATCACCTCGCTCAGCATCGGCAACACGCCGCGGCGCAGCCAGAGCGTGCGGTAACTGTCGAATTCATTAACCAGCGAGTCCCAGGCGCGCTCATCGCGGCTCAGGCCGTCCAACGTCGGCGCGTCCAGCCCCATCAGCCCGGTGGCCATGGCGCTGCGCAGCGTGCGCTCTTGCTCCGGCGCCAACACCGCCTGCAACAACCACAGCAGGTCTTTGGCCTCCGGGGTGTCGAACACGCTATCGCGGTTGGACAGATACACCGACGGAATAGAAAGCGCACTCAGCGCATCGCGCACCAACGCCGCCTCATTGCGGCTGCGCACCAGCACCGTGATATCGGAGGCTTGTACCGGCCTTGGCATCTTGCCGCCCTGCAGCCACGCCTGGCCCTGCTGCCCGGCGCTGAGCCAGTCGCGAATTTGCGTGGCGCACAGGCGCGCCATCAGCTGTTGGTAATCACTTACACCGGCGCCTTCCCCCTGCTGCAGCCAGAACTGCATCGCCGGTTGCGGCTTGCCGTGCAATTCAAACGCCAGCCCTTGGTTCTTTTCCGCCGCGCTGACCTCGATAAAGGGGATTTGGCCGAACAGGAAAGGCTTTTCTACCTGAGAAAACAGGTGATTAACGCTGGCGACCATCGACGGCGACGAGCGCCAGTTGGTCTCCAGCGTATAGTGGGCGCTCACCTCTGAGCGCGCCCGCATGTAGGTAAAGATGTCGGCACCGCGAAAGGCGTAAATCGCCTGCTTGGGATCGCCGATCAGCAGCAGGCCGCAATCGGGCCGGCCGACGTAAAGTCTTTGGAAAATGCGGTATTGCTGCGGATCGGTATCCTGGAATTCATCGATCATCGCCACCGGGTAACGCTGGCGGATCGCCTGTGCCAGCTGTTCGCCACCACCGCTTTGCAAGGCGCCGTCCAGCCGGCTGAGCAGGTCGTCAAACCCCAGCTCGGCGCGCTGGCGCTTTTCTTGCTGAATGGAAGTGCGGATCTCGCTGAGCGCGCGCGCCATGATCAGGTCGCGCAGCGTCAAGGGTTCATCAAACAGCTCGTCGATCGCCGTGAACAGCGCATGCCGCGGCGGCTCGCCTTTCTTGGTCTTCTCCAGCAGCACCGACTGGCGAAATTTATCCAGTTCCTTCGGCAGCTGGTAGTCCTGAGTCTCCTGCCCGCTCCATTCGCCGACCTTGTTCAGCCAGTTCGGCAGGTGTTTGCTGCTGTAGCTGCGCTTATCGACACCGGACTGGGCGATTAACGCCTCCAGATCGCCCGCCGCCGCCCGCCATTGCGCCTTGATGGCGTCGATGCGCGCGACGATCTGCTCGTGGCGCATCAGGACGGTTTCTTCGTCCTTCGGCGGCCGACGCAGCGCCGGCGCTTCACCGTGCAGATAACCGGAAAGGTCGGCCAGCAACGCTTCCGGGCCGCTCCACTCCTGGCTGACCGCACGCGCCACGCCCAGTGGCAACGGATAGCAGTGGCGACGCCAGAAATCGGCGCAGGCCTGCCGCCGCAGCGGCAGTTCATCCTGCACCAGCGTTTGTTCAAACAGCATGCCGGACTCAAAGGCGTTGTGCGTCAACATTCGTTGGCAAAAGCCGTGGATGGTGTAAATCGCCGCTTCGTCCATCTGCCGCTCCGCCGCCAGCAGCTGCGAGGCGGCGTCGGTCAAATCGTCAATTTCTTCCATCAGCGCCGAAAACAGCGGGTTGGCGCTGATACCGCGCACGCAGGCGATGCGCAGCCCGTGGATATTGTCGCGGATGCGCCCGCGCAGCTCCTCGGTGGCGGCCTCGGTAAAGGTCACCACCAGGATTTCTTCGACCGTCAGCGGCCGGGGAAACGCTGCTTCACCGCCCAACCCCAGCAGCAAACGCAGGTACAGCGCGCCGATGGTAAAGGTTTTGCCGGTGCCCGCCGACGCCTCGATCAGGCGTTCACCAAACAGCGGCAGCGTCAGCGGCTCCAGCCTCTGCGGGGCGACTTCCGTCATGGCGTCGCCACTTTGCGCGGCAGGATCTGCTGCAATGCAGACGCGTTCGGATAGGTAACCCAATCCTTAGGCGCCGCGTAATCCGCCTTGTCTTGCCCGCTGCCGCTCACCTGCGACAGCACCGCCAGCCCCTGCGGTTGGATCACCGCCTGGTGGAAATAATCCGCCAGCTTGGCCGGCGTCAGCTGTTGCACCTGCGCAATCAGCTTCTGACGGGTATCGAAGGCGAAATTGCCGCGATCGAAATCGTTGGCGAACCGGCTGGCTTCTTCGCTGAGGGTTTGCGGCCGCTGCTTCAGCTCATTAATGAGCGCCTGTTTGTACTGCTCAAAATCGGCCTCGCTCATGTCGCGCAAGCGCTTCTCGGTTTTCGGGTAGAAATCCTGATAGCGCTGGTACAGGTAGGCCGGCTGTTTGCTGTTGCTCTGCAGCAGGAAGCCCACGCCCCACTGGCGGCCCACCGACATCGGGAAGGCGAAGACCGCATACCCCAATTGCTCCTGAGTGCGCAGCTGGCTGTAGAACCACGGCTGAATGATCTGCCCCAGCAGCGAGCTGTAGGCCATGCCGGTCACTTCGTCGTAGCCGGTCGGCACATAGACCGCCGCCAGCGCCGAGTCGGTGCTGCTGCCCACCTGTTGCAGGTTGGCTAGCTGATTCTTGTCCACCACCACGTCTTCGCCGTGCCACCATTCGATGCCGGTACAGCCCAGACGATGTTTCAACGTCGACGCCAACGTGTCGACCTGCTGCTTGCTCATGTTGCCCACCACCAACAGCTCCGGCGTGGCCTCGGCCAGCAGGCTGTCGCGATAGGCCAGCACGTCTTTCAGCGTCAGCGTCTTCAGCACTTCGCGGCGCTCACTGCGTTCGGAATACGGCACGCGGGAAACCATCTGCACCGGCTGAATGGCCAGCTCAAACGCTTTGCCCTTCTCGGCGGCGTCCAACTGCTCCAGATACCAGGATTTGGCCTGCGCCAGCTGATCTTCCGTCGGCGTGAAGCTGGAATAGCCCTCGATCAGCGCCGTCAACAACTGCGGCAAACGCTGGGTAAAGCCGTTGGCGTTAAACATCAGGCCGTTGTTCGGCGACGTCGAGAAACTCAACCCGCCGACCGACGCCTGATAGCTCAGTTGATCCAGCGCGAGGCCGGCCAGATAATCCGTCAGCGAGAACAGCACCTGGTTGCGCGCGGAATCCATGGTCTTGGCGTTGCGGAAAGCGACGGTGACGTCGGCCTTCGGCTCGTCGGCGAAATAACGGCTCGGCATATACAGCACGCGCAGGCCGGGTTTATCCACCACCATTTCCGGCTTTTTGAACTCGTGCGACGGTTTGGTCAGGGTGAAATCATCCGGAATGTACGGGTTGAGCGCCGGCAACGACAGAGAAATGCCGCTGCCCAGCTGCTGCCACTGCGTAAAGCGCTGTGGCGTGATTTTGTCGACCTGGTAAGGCGCGTTGACGAAATAGGCCGTCTTGTTGTGCGGCTCATCGGGGCTGACGAACCAGATGCGCGCATTTTGCGGCGTCATGGCATCCAGACGTTCAGCGATCGCCTTGGGATCATAACGATCGGCCAGGTAGGGTGCGTCCAGCGCATGCTCAACCGGCACACGCAGCATCGTGTCCACCAGCCATTCGATGTAGTCCATGTCGCGCGTGATCGACGGATAACGGAAGTCCAGATTCAGAACATGCGAAATTTCGTCGAAATAACTCTGCTTGATGCCTTCGCTGCGCAGCATTTTCAGGTAGTTGAAAATGGCGGCGACGACCTCGTCGCGTTTGGCCAGACCTTTGTCGGTCAGTGAAATGCTGATGGCGAAGACGCCGCCGTTGCGATCGACCATCGGATCCGCGCCGGCATTGATGGCGTCCGCCAGCCCCTGCTTCTGCAACCAGTCAGACAGGGTGTTTTTGCTGCGGTTGCCGATCAGATAGCTGATGTAGGTATCGGTTTTGCTGCGAAACGCGGCGCTGTTGTTATCGATGCGGAACTCGACCTTCAGCTGCTTGCGCGGCTGCGCCGGCACATAGTGAATGATGATGCCCTGCTGTTCCGGCGTCACGGCCGGCACGGTGATCGGCGGCACGCTGGCGTCGTGATTCGGCACGCGGCCAAAGGTTTTCGCCGCAATATCCGCCAACTGCGGCAGCGGCTGATTACCGTACAAAACGCCCATCATCAGGTTGGCGGAGTAGTAGCGTTTATAGAAGCCGGTCAGTTCATCATGCAACTTGCTGTCCGGCTTGTCTTTCAGCGTATCGAGATTGCCGCCGGAGAAACGCGCGCTCGGGTGCGCCGGGTTAAGGGTTTCCGCGCCGACCTGCGCCATGCGCATGCCGTCGCGCGAACGCGCCATCGTCAATTCGGCGTTCACCGCGTTGCGCTCACGATCGGCATTGCCCGGATCCAGCAGCGGCTCGGCAATGGCGTCGGCCATGCGATCGACCGCCGGCTCCAGCGCGTCATTCTCCACTTCCAGATAGAAGGCGGTGCGATAAGAGGCCGTGCTGGCGTTATGGCTGCCGCCGTGCTTTTTCAGGAATTCGGACAGGTTTTCCGGCTCTGGATAGCGTTTGGAGCCCATCAGCACCATATGTTCCAGATAGTGCGCCAAGCCCAGTTGGCTGTTCGGATCTTCGAGCGACCCGACCGGCAATGCCAGCGCCGCCAGCGATTTCGGCGCCTGGGCATCGGACACCAGCAACACCGTCATGCCGTTAGCCAACTTGATCGCCTCGTACTGACGCGGATCGTGTTCGCTCTTGTTGATCTTCTCCGCCAGCGGTTGCCATCCTTGCGCGGCCCAACTCAACGGTGCCCAACACATAGCCAATAATACCAGCCCGGCGATACGGGCCAACTGTCTGCGCATATCCAAAATAACCCCCTATTCTGACGTCGCTACGCCCACTCCCTGACGTTGGCGACGTGCATCAAAACCACATAACCAAATCGGTACTCGCCGTGTTCTTCGCCAATGTGGCGGTCCGAACACGGCGGGTATATGCCTGTACGTTATGTCAGACCGGGAATTACCCCAATGGTTGAATATAACCTTCGTTATTTTTACCACCTCCCGCTGCACAGCACCACCGGGGGATTGTTACCCCAGGTTATGCCGCGCCACCGGCAGCAGATAACGCTCTGTTTCAGCCAGAATTTGCGCCAAGTATTCATTATCCAATTGGCGGAATACTCGCTGCACGTAGGGATCTTCCCCTTCTCCGGGAATGCGCTGATCGCCCTGCCAAGCCTGCAGCAATTTGGCGCGGGCCTTAATTTGCGCGTCTTCCTCCCAGTCGATTTGCTGCGTTTCCGGCAGATAGCACTGGCTCAGCCACGCCCAGCCGCTCTTGTTCAGCAACAGCAGCGGCTCACACAGACCGCGTTGATAACCCGCCAGCAGTTCCGCCAACTGCGCCTGCGCCTCTTCTGGCGCCAGCGCGGCAAAGCGCCAGGCGGAGTTCTTGCGGCCATACATGCGGCTCTCGCCGGTGCCGCCGGCACAGCAATACACCAGGTGCTCCAGCCACAACAATATGCCGTCCACCGCCGACAGCGTAGCGGGCCGCCAGCGCAACAGGCCGTCATCCTGCACCTGGTGCAGCCAGCCACTGAGGCGCACGCCGGCGATATCGATATCCAGCTCCAGGCTATGGCTCTGCGCCCGTTCCGCACGCACCTGCTCGGCCAGTTCGCTCATTTCTTCCTGCTGCTTTTGCCAATAAATTTCGCCGAAGGCGCCATAGGGCAACCCACCGGCGGCGCGCACCCGCTGGAATAGCCGCTCGGGATCGTCGCCGTCGATAAGCGTATTCAGCAGTTGACTGTTGAACTGGTAACGGCTGAGGTTATCCAGCGTGAAGGGTTCTTCGTCCGGCAACTCGGTCTCTTCCAGGATAAAACTGACGCCCAAGCGCAGCTGGAAGAAGGCACGAATCGGATGGCGATAAAACCGCAGCAGCTCATCCAACGCTATTTGCTGCAGCGCTTCGGCGGGCAGCGGCTGGTTGAACGCCGGATGCGCCGCACCGCGACCATCGGCGGCGGGCAGCCACTCGGCGGCATAGCTTTGCGCCTCCGAGCCCGGCAAGAAATTCTCGGCGGCGAACGGCATGCGCGCATGCCACTTCAGCAAGTGCTCGCCCACTCGGCGGGCGCTGTCGTCTGCACTAAGTTCCTCGTCTCCCGGCAGACAATAGCTTTGCTCCAGGTACTCCAGCAGCTCGGTGACCAGCACCGAAGGATAGCGCGGGCTGTTGTCCTGAATGGAACGGCCGATGAAGCTGATATACAGCCGCTGCTGAGCGGACAAAATCGCTTCCAGGAACAGATAGCGGTCGTCATCCCGCCGGCTACGGTCGCCACGTTTGACCTGCTGCGCCATCAGATCGAACCCCAGCGGCGGCAGCGTGCGCGGATACACGCCGTCGTTCATGCCCAGCAGGCACACCACCTTGAACGGAATGGAACGCATCGGCATCAGCGTACAGAAGTTGATTTGCCCGGCGAGGAAGCGCTGACTGATGCGTTCCTGATCGAGGCGCGCCGCCAGATCGTCACGCAGAATGGTCAACGGCACCTCGTCGGGATAGCGCGCCGCCAGGCCAAAATTGATGGCCTGCTGCCACTGCTGTTCGATCAGCGCCAGCACGACTTCAGTGTCACTGTCCGCGGCGAAGAAGGCATCCAGCAGTTGCCGGCACAACGGCAGCCACGCCTCGAGCGGGCGCGCTTCGCTCAAGACTTGCCGCCAGTGGCTGAGCTGCGCCAGCAGGTCTGCCAACTGCCCCGCCAACTCGGCGGCCAACCCGCTCGATTCGTCGTAAGGTAAAATGCCCTGCCAATCGCCGGCATTGCTGTCCATCGCGTAGCCGAGCAGCATGCGCGTAATGCCGAAGCGCCAGGTATGCTGGCCAGTGGCGGGCAGATCCAGTTCGCGCACGTTATCGTCGTCCAGGCCCCAGCGAACGCCGGATTCACCAACCCAGTGACGCAGCAGGCGCAGCCCCTCTTCGCCGATGGCGAAACGGGTAGCCAGGGCAGGCACCTCCAGCAGCGCCAGCACCTGTTCCGAGGTAAAGCGGCTTTGCGGCAAATCGAGCAGTGAAATGAACGCCTGCAGCGCCGGATGCGCCTGCCGCGCTTTACGGTCAGAAATGGCGAACGGCAGGTAGCGCTCGGCGGGGGCGTTGCCGAACACAGCCTGAATATAAGGCGTGTAGCTGTCGATATCCGCTACCATCACGATGATGTCGCGCGGTGTCAACGACGGATCCTGCGCCAGCATGGTCAGCAGTTGATCGTGCAGCACCTCCACTTCCCGCTGTGGGCTGTGGCAGGCGTGCAGGCTGAGGGAGCGGTCATTCTCATCAAGCGGGCGTTTGCTGACGCTGCTTTCCAGCGTTTCCGCGGTAATACCGATTACCGCATGATCTTCCAACTCCAGCATGTCGCGCTGAACGGCGTGCAGCATGGTATCCGCCGGGATATCGACAAAGGCGTCGACCTCTTGCGCCCCTTCCATCTGCGACAGCAGATAGAGGTGATCGCGCCCCAGCTTGCCCCAGGAGGCCAGCAGCGGGTTGCTGAGCTGCTGCTGACCTTCGGCGTCAAACAGGCGCGCCGCGTCGGCCGGCTCGCGAAACAGCCCTTGCTCACGCGCCTGATGGTAATGACGACGCTTGCGGCTCTGCAAGCGGGCCAGGAAAGCGTAATCCTGAATGTCGCCCCAGTAATAACGACAGGGGTTGGTGAACATCAGGTGGATATCGATATGCCGTCCCAGCGCCTGCAGCGCCTCCAAATAGACCGGCGGCAACGCCGAGATGCCGCAGATAAACACCCGCGGCGGCAAACCGGGCGGGCACGTTTTTGCCTGCTCCAGCGCGTGGATAAAGCGGCTGTACAGATTAGCGCGGTGCCATTCCGGCTGCCCCAGTTCGCGCGTGTACTCTACCAACCGCGCCCAGAGCGGCGCCTGCCATTGCTGAGCCTCCGCCAGACCGTCGATGCGCTCACCGCGCTGCCAACTCTCCAGCCACTGCGGGCGATAAACCAAATATTGGTCGAACAGGTCGGCGACCCGGCCGGCCAACTGATGAATTTTTCGCTTGTCGCCGTCATCGGTCAGATAGTGCTGCAGCGGCGCAAACGCCGGTTGGGTCAGCATCTCCGGCAGCAACCACATCAGCTTCCAGGTCATGTCGTCCTTGCTGAAGGCGCTCTCTTTCGGGATATCCGGCAGCACCCGGGTGAACATGTCCCAAATAAAGGTCGCCGGCAGCGGAAACGCGACATTGGCGGCGATGCCGAACTGTTCCGCCAGCTGCATCTGCAGCCATTGCGCCATCCCGGGGCTCTGCACCAGCACCACTTCCTGTTGAAAAGGATCGGCCAACGGATCTCTGGCTATCAGCGCGCTGGTCAGCGTCTTCAATAAATCCAGCTGATTGGAATGATAAACCGTGAACATGAACGCTCCTTTAAAACAAAAAACATACCGGCTCAAAAACGGGTGCAATACCAACGGCTCAGCGTTGCCCACTGCCGCTGCGGCGTTTGAACCCTGACCGTCAATCGACGGCAATCACTCTCCGCATCGTCAAGCGCCGCCTCACGTCGCCAGCCTTCCGGCGGTGGTTCGGCATCGAGCCGCCCGGTGACAGCGAACGTTTCCAACTGCTGGTGCGCCAGCGCCCAGGCTTGCCGGTAGTGCCACTGGCGCTGAAACGACTGCAACAGCACCTGATGATACTGTAACAAGCCAAGCAGCGACACCGAGAACAGCAAGGCTGCCACCAATACCTCCGGTAGGCTGAAGCCGTTGCGGGATAGCCGCCCTGCGCGAGCGTTAGCCATCGCAGTCAGCCAGCCTTTTCTCGGGGCAAAAATCCAACCGCCCCCCTGGCTGCGCTTGCACCTTGCCAGCAGCCTCTGCATCGTCAAACACGCCCCATTGATACAGCCAAAGCGGCTCCCCCCCGCGCATCTCACCAAGGCCGCGTACCGTCACCACCCCCGCTCTGGCAGACAGCCGGGCGCAGGCCGTCAATTCCACGCGCTGCCTGCATAGCCAGGCCGCTGCACTCAGCTCGACGCGCGGCCAACGCTGGCTCATCCCCCAACTCAGCGCCGAAGCGGCCTGATTGTAAGCCTGAAGGTAACGCTGCTGATCGGCGGCCAGTAACAGCGCGTTATCCAATTGCCGATGCTGAGCATTGAGCAACATCAGCCCCAGCGCCAGCAGCAACATCACCGCCGCCAGGGTGCTACCGCCTCGCTGGGTGCACCGCTTCATGGCAGCGCCGCCATTTCGACGCTCCCGCTCAGACTGCGCCTGATACGCGTATCGCTGGCGGAGCGCCCCACGAGCGTCAGGCGGGCCAAGGCCCCGCCATGCTCCCCCCGTTCTATCGCTACATGAAACCGTTCGATGCGCACCTCGTCATGATCGAGCAGCCGCTCCCAGCCGCCGCCATCGCATTGGCTTACGCCGCGCTGCCCTTCCAAGCCGCCATTGCGCAGCCGATAACCGAAATAGCCTGCATCCTCACCCGAGGTGAGCCATTGCCCGCTGCGGATGATGTCGTAAGCGACGATAACGCAGCTGCCCGCCGCTTCTCCCGATGCCTGGCCGATCAGCAACGGACGGCCTGCGCACTGTCCGGCGCAAAAACCGGCGCGGCGCAGATCTTTCTCAATGCCGAACGCCAGCTGTCGCAGCGTTGACTCCAGCCGAAAGTGCTGACCGACGGCCACGTTCTGCTGGCGTAACAGCGGGTAAGTTTTTGCCGCGCCAAGCGCGATCACGCTGCCGAACACCAGCGCCAACATGACCTCCGGCAGAGTAAAACCGCGTTCGACAGTCAGCATGGCGCGATCCCTCTTATCCGGAGCCCTTCGCTGCATAAACGCAGCCGCCCTCGGGCAGACAGCACTAGCCGCAGGCCGCCTGCCTCATTGCTGAGCTGGATATGCCCCGCCTGCGCAGTATTGCGCAAACCGTAAAACCCGATTTCTTTGTCGGTATAACCGCTCAGCGCAACGTCACGATAAAACGGAAAAAAAACGGAGCCTTCGGCTGAACCGCAATCCGGCGGCGGCACGCCACCGCCCAGACACCAGGGCGTGCCGTTCTTGAACCACAGCAGCGCCGGGCGGTTACGCCAGTTGGCGTCCGCCTGCAGTCGCAGCAAAAACGCCAGCAGCTGTTGGGCCGTGTGTTCCAGCCGCAGCGCTTGCTGATGATAGCGCCATTGCCCGACGCCCCAGCCGGTGAGCATGCCGGCGATCAGGAGCGCCGCCAACAGCTCAATCAGCGTCATACCACGCTGGCGGTCATCGATGTTCGATAGCGTATTTTCGTTCATGCGGCCAGTGTAAGGGCCGTAACAAAGTGATAAAGCCGCATGCGCAAGCCTTGCGGCAAGCTGCGCAATGTTTTCCCTATAGTGACAAATGGCGACAATAAAATGCGGCGCGGCGCGCAATGCGGATAAAAAAAGGGGCGCAATCGCTGCGCCCCTGGTGTGATGCGGTTAAGGTCAGATCGCGACCGGCGCCTTGATGGCCGGATGCGGATCGTAACCTTCGATCTCGAAGTCTTCGAAACGGTAATCGAACAGCGAAGCCGGCTTGCGTTTGATCACCAGTTTCGGCAACGGACGTGGTTCACGCGTCAGCTGCAGCCGCGTCTGTTCCATGTGGTTGCTGTACAGGTGGGTATCACCACCGGTCCAGACGAAATCACCCACTTCCAGATCGCACTGCTGCGCCATCATGTGCACCAACAGCGCATAGCTGGCGATGTTGAACGGCAGGCCCAGGAACACGTCGCAGGAACGCTGGTACAGCTGGCAAGAGAGCTTGCCGTCCGCCACGTAGAACTGGAAGAACGCGTGGCACGGCGCCAGCGCCATCTGGTCCAGCTCACCGACGTTCCAGGCGGAAACGATGATGCGGCGCGAATCCGGATCCTGCTTCAGCTGTTGGAGCACGTTGCTCAGCTGATCGATCTGACGACCATCCGCCGCCCCCCAGGCGCGCCACTGCTTGCCGTACACCGGGCCGAGATCGCCGTTTTCATCGGCCCACTCGTCCCAAATGGTGACCTTGTTGTCACGCAGGTAGGCGGTGTTGGTATCGCCGTTCAGGAACCACAACAGCTCATGAATGATCGAACGCAGGTGACATTTTTTCGTGGTCACCAACGGAAAGCCATCCTGCAAATTGAAACGCATCTGGTGGCCGAAAATCGACAACGTGCCAGTGCCGGTACGGTCGGCTTTAGGAGTGCCCTCGGCGAGCACCTTGTTCATCAAATCCAGATACTGTTTCATTTGTCCCTCACGACAGTTGTTGCTGCGGGCGACGACGATACGCCCAAATCATCATAATAATACCGGCCACCACCATCGGGATGGACAGGATCTGCCCCATGCTGATCACGCCGTCGAACAGGCCAAGCTGGGCATCCGGCTGGCGGAACGCTTCGACGATAATGCGGAATGCGCCATAACCGATCAGGAACAGGCCCGATACGGCACCCATCGGCCGCGGCTTGCGGATGAACAGGTTCAGAATGATAAACAGCACCACGCCTTCCAGCAGCAGTTCATACAGCTGGGACGGGTGACGCGGCAGCACGCCGTACTGGTTCAGCAGCGGCAGCAGAGAAGGATCGGCGGCGGCGAGGGCCACGTCTTCGCTGCGCGAGCTTGGGAAAAGCATCGCCCAAGGGGTGTCGGTAGTCACGCGGCCCCACAGTTCACCGTTGATGAAGTTGCCGAGGCGGCCGGCGCCCAAACCGAACGGGATCAATGGCGCGATAAAATCGGAAACCTGGAAGAAGGTGCGTTTGGTGCGACGAGCGAACCAGAACATCACCAGAATCACCCCCATCAAACCGCCGTGGAACGACATGCCGCCATCCCAGACCTTGAACAGATAGAGCGGATTATCCAGGAACAACGGCAGGTTGTAGAACAGCACATAGCCCACGCGGCCGCCGACGAATACGCCCAGGAAACCGGCGTAGAGCAGGTTTTCCACTTCGTCTTTGGTCCAGCCGCTGCCCGGCTTGTTGGCGCGGCGCACCGCCAGCCACATGGCAAAAACGAAGCCGACCAGATACATCAGGCCGTACCAATGCAAAGAAACCGGGCCAATGGAGAAAATGACCGGATCAAATTTAGGAAACGCCAGATAGCTATTGCTCATCTATCACCACAACATGTCTGTTATTTTTCCCCATGCGGGGGCGGCAGGTGCCAAACGGCGACGGACATTACCTCGCGCCTTGCAAACGGCAGCATTGGCCGCTGCGGTTTGCAAGACGACGAACATGCGTCGCGCTGAGGTTGCGCATCATAACATAGGCTTAGCGTGGTCCGGGCCGGCAGCGCGGGAAAAGTTCTGTAAAAAAATCACATCGCGCGGCGATTATCTGCCGCCGCGAATCAACCCGCCCATGCCGCGTCGCTCCATAAACGCCGCCACCAAATGGCGCACTTCCGTGGTCATTTGGGTGTTCAACACCCGGAGCGCCAACACTTCCGCGTCGGCAAGGTCGATATGTCGCAGCAGGTATTTGATGCGCGCCACGCTGCGGCCGTTCATGCTCAGATTGCGATAGCCCATGCCCACCAGCAACAGCGCGCCCATCGGATCGCCGGCCAGTTCACCGCACAGGCTAAGCTGCAGCCCGGCCGCTTTCCCCTGTTCGGCGATCAGCTTCAGCACCTGCAGCATCGCGGGATGCAGACTGTCGTACAGCGAGGCTACCCGCGTGTTGTTGCGATCCACCGCCAGCAGGTACTGGGTCAAATCGTTGGTGCCTACCGAGATGAAGTCGACGCGCCCGGCCAAATGCGGGATCAGGAAAATCATCGACGGCACTTCCAGCATCACGCCGATTTTCGGTTTCGGGATCGCGTAGCCAAGCACCTCTTCCACCTCGCGCCCGGCGCGGTCAATCAGGCGCTTGGCCTCATCGACCTCTTCCAGGCTGGTGACCATCGGCAGCAAAATGCCCAGGTTGCCGGTGCCGGCATTGGCGCGCAGCATGGCGCGCACCTGTATCAAAAAGATCTCCGGCTGGTCCAGAGTGATGCGAATGCCGCGCCAGCCCAGGCAGGGATTTTCTTCGCTGATCGGCATGTAGGGCAGTTGCTTGTCGGCGCCGATGTCTAGCGTGCGCAACGTGACCGGTTTGTTGGGGTAAAGCTGCAACATACCTTGATACTGCGCGACCTGTTCTTCTTCGGAAGGGAAACCGCTTTGCAACATGAACGGAATTTCAGTGCGGTACAATCCCACGCCGTCCACCCGGCCGCCCAACAGCTGTTCATGTTCCGGGCTGAGGCCGGCGTTCAACATCACCTGAACGCGTTCGCCGCTTTTCAACTGCGCCGGCTGTTCGACGTCGTCTTCCGCCAGCTTGCTCAGTTCCTGTTCTTCGCTGATCAGCCGTTGGTATTCCTGCACCAGCACCGGCTCAGGATCGACCAGCAGTTCGCCGCGATACCCATCAACGATCAGCAGCCGCTGGCTGAGCAGAGAAGGCTGGATGTCGGCGCCCATCACCGTCGGCACGCCCATCGCCCGCACCAAAATCGCCGCATGCGAGTTGGCGGCGCCGTCGCGCACCACCACGCCGACCAGGCGATCCTGCGGCACTTCGGCCAGCAATGTCGCGGTCAGTTCATCCGCCACCAGCACAAAACGCGCCGGCCACTGGGTGGCGCCCTGAGTGGTGTCGTCGAGGTGGAACAGCAGGCGCTGGCCCAGCGCGCGCAGGTCGCTGCCGCGCTCGCGCATATAGGTGTCCTGCAGTTTGGCGAACTGTTCGGCAAAGGCTTCTATCACCTGCTTCACCGCCCATTCCGCCACCGAGCCGTTATCAATTTCGGCGAACAATTCGCGCTTGAGGCGGGCATCGTTTAGCAGGTGAGAATAAAGATCGAAGATCGCCGCGCTCTCTTTTTGCGAGCTGGCGGCAAAACGCTTGCTGAAGCGACGAAATTCCGCGCCGGCCTCTTCCAGCGCCAACGTCAGGCGCTCGCGCTCGCTGGCGGTGTCCAGCGTCGACGCGCGGTAAACCTGATCGAGCGAAGGCTGGCTGCTGTCCTGCCACCCTTCCGCCACCGCCACGCCGGGCGAGGCCGCCAGCGCGCGCACGCGCGTTTGGCGATACTGGCCGAAAATGGCGTTAAGCTGCGACTGTGAAAGGATCCCGGCCATCTGAGTGGCCAGGGTGACCATGAAAGACTCTTCGCTTTCGTCGAACTGGCGCAGCTCACGCTGCTGCACCACCAGCACGCCCAACAGCTGGCGCCGGTGAATGATTGGCACCCCGAGGAAGGATCGGAAACGATCCTCTTTCACCTGAGGGACATATTTGAAACTGGGGTGGCTTTGAGCATCGGCCAGGTTGATAGGCTCGGCCCGGCGGCCGACCAACCCGACGACGCCCTCGTCAAACGCCAATGCGATAGTGCGCCCGCGCGGCTTTTTCAGACCGCGCGTGGCCATCAGGTAGTAGCAGCGGCGATCGTTGTCCGCCAGGTAGATGGAACACACTTCGGTGTCCATCGCCAGACAGGTTTCATTAACCAGCAGATCCAGCGCATCCGTCAGACTGGCCGCCGCGGCCACCTTCTCTACAATTTCTCGCAAGCGCGTGAGCATAGTCGGCTTAACTTAACCTCTCTTTCGGCGATAAGCGGGGGCCTGCCGCGGCGCCGCCTGCTCTTGCATCGGCATCACGGTCACGGCGAATTCTTTCATCACCCGGCGGTAAACGTCGCGTTTGAACGACACCACCTGGCGCACCGGATACCAGAAGCTCACCCAGCGCCAACCGTCGAACTCCGGCGTGCTGCTGCGCTGCATATTGATATCAGCGTCATTGCACAGTAGCTGCAACAAAAACCATTTTTGCTTTTGGCCGATACAAACCGGCTTTGTGTCCCAACGCACCAAACGTTTCGGCAATTTATAGCGCAACCAGTTGCGGGTCGAAGCCAGGATGCGCACATCCTTTTTACTCAGCCCCACTTCTTCGAACAGCTCACGGTACATCGCCTGCTCCGCAGTTTCGCCAGGGTTAATCCCACCTTGGGGAAACTGCCAGGAGTGCTGACCGTAACGGCGGGCCCATAAGACCTGCCCCTGACGATTACAGATTACGATACCAACATTCGGGCGGTAGCCATCATCATCGATCACCGGACTACCTCGATAAGCTTAAATTCGCATAGATGTCCTGATTGTTTCACACAAGCTACAGGCGGTAAACCACTGCTTTACGGTGCTGCGGGCCGGATAACATTGGGATAACTCACAGATATAGGCAAAGTTATAAACATACCCCAGCCTTTTAAGCCGGTTTTATTCACTTTTTCTGTGGATAGGTGTGTGCAGAACTCGAGGGATAAGCCGGTAAAACTCTCACCCCCTCAAATCTCCCCTCATACCGAAAAACACAAATTTACTTTAAAAACATATGATTAACCAACAACACGCAATGATGAACAGGTCAAAAATGTGATCTATGCACGGTAAGGATCTTACCCTGGCGAAAGATCCACCAACGCCGTTTTTATCCACAGATTATGCGGGCAAGTTACGCACAAAACGGACAAATTCGTAAAAAACTGCCTGAGTCAAGGCTGTAAATTGAACCAGTGATCGGCAAAAATTTGGGTTATCCCATAAATCTGTGGATAAATAGGTGTAAGATCCTGTTTATTGTCGGTGGCTTCAGGTGAACAAGCCCCGTGAGTGTATTGTCGACCACGTAAGGAAAGAAAAAAAGTCATGTAAAATCATGCTACTATTATTCTTTTCCCCAGGCGACAGCGGTTATCGCTCGCCGTGTATAATTGCAGTACATTTTTCAACCAAATTCGACAGGCTTGATTTATGGCATTTTTATCCCCTTTGCCGCCCCCGCCGGAAAATGAACGGCAGCTGTTCGAGCGCGCTCAGGCGCTGGCCGGCGCCAGCTTTGGCGAGCTGGCCGCCCGCGCGCAGTTGCCGATCCCCAAGGATCTGAAACGCGATAAGGGCTGGGTGGGCATGCTGCTGGAGCTGTACCTCGGCGCCATGGCCGGCAGCAAACCGGAGCAGGACTTTCCCGAACTGGGCATTGAGCTGAAAACCATTCCTGTCGACGCCGCCGGCAAACCGCTGGAAACCACTTTTGTCTGCGTCGCCCCGCTCACCGGCAACAGCGGCGTCACCTGGGCCAGCAGCCACGTTCGCCACAAGTTGGCGCGCGTGTTATGGATACCGGTAGAAGGCGAACGGCAGATCCCGCTGGCCGAACGCCGCGTCGGCTCGCCGCTGCTGTGGAGCCCGAGCGCGGCAGAAGAAGAGAGGTTGCGCCGCGATTGGGAAGAACTGATGGATCTGATCGTGCTCGGTCACGTAGAACGCATCACCGCGCGCCACGGCGAAGTGCTGCAACTGCGCCCCAAAGCGGCCAACAACAAGGCGCTCACCGAAGCCATCGGCGAACAGGGGCAACCTATCATGACGCTGCCGCGCGGTTTCTATCTGAAAAAGGGTTTTACCGGCGCGCTGCTGGCAAGACATTTCTCAATCTAAGCGATTTCGTTTAACTCTGGTTTAGCTAGCCCTGTCAGCGCCGCGATAAACGCGTATAATTCACACTTTGCATTTATTTAGTATTAAGGTGTGTCGGGCAATGTTCGAATGGATTATGGATCCCAATGCCTGGTTAGCGTTAGGTACGCTAACCATTCTTGAGATCGTACTGGGTATTGATAACATCATTTTTCTGTCGCTGGTGGTGGCCAAGCTGCCCAAAGCGCAACAGAACAAAGCTCGCCGGCTCGGGCTGGCCGCCGCCATGATTATGCGTCTGGCGCTGTTGGCCTCCATAGCCTGGGTGATCCGCTTGACGCACCCGCTGTTCACCGTGCTGGATCACTCTATTTCCGCCCGCGATTTGATCCTGCTGCTGGGGGGATTGTTCCTGATCTGGAAAGCCAGCAAAGAGATCCACGAAACCATCGAGGGGTCGGAAGAAGAGCACCACACCAAGGTGCACAGCTTCTTCGGCGCGATCGTGCAAATCATGCTGTTGGATATCATCTTCAGTCTGGACTCGGTGATTACCGCCGTGGGCCTCTCCGACCATCTGTTCATCATGATGGCGGCGGTGGTGATCGCCGTCGGCGTGATGATGTTCGCCGCCCGGCCGATCGGCGAATTCGTCAATCGCCATCCGTCGGTAAAAATGCTGGCGCTGGCGTTCCTGATCCTGGTGGGCTTCACGCTGATGCTGGAAAGCTTCCAGGTGCACGTGCCGAAAGGCTACATCTACTTCGCCATGTTCTTCTCCATGTCGGTAGAGGCGCTCAATCTGATGCGCAGCAAGAAAAACCGTTCGCCGGAATAACCCTACGCGGAGGCCGCCATAGGCGGCTTCCGCCGTTTCGTTGCCCCCTCATTTCACTTTTTCTTATCAGATAAAGACTTATCTGAGACGCCCCCGGCCAAGAGTTTGCTAATCTTGAAAGAACATTGTTTTCTGCATAATCGAGGATCCGCAGGATGAAAAAGTGGGTAATGGCAGTGTCTGCGCTGGTGATGGCCGCCGGTTTGGCGGGATGTTCCAGCGACTACGTCATGGCGACCAAAGACGGCAACATGATCCTGACGCAAGGCAAACCAGAGATCGACACAGACACCGGACTCATCAGTTATAAAGATGAGAAAGGCAACCACCGCCAGATCAACGGCGATCAGGTTTCCCAGGTTATCGAACGCTAATCACCGCGCGCCGGCTATCGCCCGCTCGAGCGCGGTAGCCCTCATTCGTGTCCGCACGGAATCCGCTTCCCCCATCTTCACCGCTTGGTTATAGTCAGGAAAGGCGACATCGCCGCCCGACGGACTTTGCGCCGTCTTCTGAATTGGGCTCCTGTTTCACCGGGCCGCACGGCCCGTCAGCGCTAACAAGAAAGGAAGGCCGTTAATGCAATACCACCGTATTCCCCACAGTTCTTTAGAAGTGAGCGTGCTGGGACTGGGCACCATGACCTTTGGCGAACAGAACAGCGAAGCCGACGCCCATGCGCAACTGGACTATGCATTGGCCGCAGGCGTGAACCTGATAGACACCGCCGAACTGTACCCGGTACCGCCCCGCCCGGAAACCCAGGGCCTGACCGAAAGCTATATCGGCAGTTGGATCAAAGCGCGCGGCAATCGCGAAAAAATCGTCCTGGCCAGCAAAGTCTCGGGCCCGGTGCGCGGCACCGACAGCAGTATCCGCCCGCAGCAGGCGCTGGATCGCAAAAACATCCGCGCCGCGCTGGACGCCAGCCTCAAGCGGCTGAATACCGATTATCTCGATCTTTACCAATTGCACTGGCCGCAGCGCGCCACCAACTGCTTTGGCAAACTCAACTATCAATACACCGACGACAAAGCTACGGTCACGCTGTTGGAAACGCTGGAGGCGCTGACCGAGCAGGTGCGCGCCGGTAAAATTCGCTATATCGGGGTTTCCAACGAAACGCCCTGGGGCGTGATGCGCTATCTGCAGCTGGCGGAGAAACACGAACTACCGCGCATCGTGTCGATCCAAAACCCGTACAGCCTGCTGAACCGCAGCTTTGAGATTGGCCTGGCCGAGATCAGCCAGCACGAAGGGGTAGAACTGCTAGCCTATTCCAGCCTGGCGTTCGGTACGCTGAGCGGTAAATACCTCAACGGCGCTAAACCGGCCGGTGCGCGCAATACGCTGTTCACCCGCTTCAACCGTTATTCAGGGCAGCAAACCCAGCTGGCGATCGCCGAATACGTGGCGCTGGCCAAAAAACACGGGCTGGACCCTTCGCAGATGGCGCTGGCCTTCGTGCGTCAGCAGCCGTTCGTCGCCAGCACCCTGTTGGGCGCCACCTCGGTGGAGCAGTTGAAAATCAACCTCGACAGCCTCGACGTGATTCTGGATGAGGACGTGCTGCAGGCGCTCGAAGAAATCCACACCCGGTTTACCATTCCGGCACCTTAATACCCTGAGGGCGCAGCCAGGCTGCGCCCCGTTTCACCGCCGCTGCGACCACCACAACGCGCAAATCGCCAGCGCAAACACCACGCCAAACCCTACGCCGACGCCCACTACCGGCACGCCCAGCTTCACGACCAAAGAATACAGGCCCAGCATCAGCAACATGGCGGCGTTTTCACCCAGGTTTTGCACCGCGATCGCATTGCCGGCGCCGACCGAATGTTTGCCCCGCTCCTGCAGCAACGCATTGAGCGGTACGACGAAGAAGCCTCCCAGCATGCCGATGATCGCCAGCAAGACGTAGGCATTGAGCATGGTCGTTTGCAGCGCAAATACCGCGACCGCGACGCCGATCAGGATCCCGGCCGGCATACAGCGTTTCACCGTCTTCAGCGTGACGAAGCGCGCGGCGGCACCCGCGCCCACCACGATGCCGACGGCCACCATGGCGTTCAGCAGCGTCGGCGTGGCGTTATCGGCGATACCCAGCGCCACCGGCACCCATAGCACCAGCAGAAAACGCAGCGTCACGCCGGCCCCCCAAAACAGGCTGGTGCCGATCAGGGAGAAACGCGTCTGCCCATCGCGCCACAGCGTAACGCAGGCGGTAAAGAAACTGTTCGTCATGGCCCGCGGCCGCCATGAAGCCCCCGGGCGCGCCGCCGCCAGACGCGGAATATACAGGTTGGCGACCACGGCCCCCGCGTAAACCAAGGCGCAGGCCGCCAGCGCCGCGACCACATGCCAGTCCGCCAGAATACCGCCGGCCACCGAACCGGTCAGAATGGCCGCGATGGTCGAGGCCTCGATCAGGCCGTTAGCCTTGACCAGTTTCTCGCCGCTGGTGATCTCGCCCAGAATGCCGTATTTGGCCGGTGAATATGCGGCGGCCCCCACGCCGACCAGGCTGTAACCCAGGAACGGGTCCCCCCCAAAACAGATCACCAACGCTCCCGCCAATTTTAGGGCGTTGGCGAACATCATCACCCGCCCTTTGGCAAAGCTGTCGGCGATCTGCCCGACGAATGGAGCCAGAATGATATAGGTGGCGACAAAGGCCATCTGCAGGATCGGCTGGCTCCAGTCTGGATACAGCTGCTGCTTGATCAACGCCAGCGTGGCGAACAGCAACGCATTGTCGCCGAACGCCGAGAGGAACTGTGCGCTGATCACCGCGATCATGCCGCGTGACAACAAAGGGGACTCGGTCGAAGGATTCATCAGGCACTCTCCGGCTGTTCGGCCATATGACGCAGGGTGACGAAATCGGGTTTGCCGCTGCCGAGCACCGGCAGCGTTTTCAGCAGGCGAATATCGCGCGGCACCGCCAGCTCCGGGCTGCCCAGTTCGCGCGCCACCCGCAGCAATGCCTCGCGGGTAATAGCGGGATCGGTGGTGAACAGCACCAACGCCTCCCCCTTGCTGCTGTCGCCTTTGACCGTGGCGGCATGCAGTTTTTCCGGCGACAGCCGTTGCGCCAGCAGTTCGACGCTCTCCAGCGACACCATCTCACCCGCCAGCTTGGCGAAGCGTTTCACGCGGCCGCGAATGGTGCAGTAACCCTGCTCATCCAGGCTGACGATATCACCGGTGTCATACCAGCCCGGCTGCAGTACACCATTCGCATCTTCCGCCGCCGGCGGCTCCAGTTCGCCGGGGCGCTCAACCCGCAGATAGCCTTTCATGATATTCGGCCCCCTCAGCTGCAGACGGCCCCCGTTATCAATACCCGGCACCGCGATCAGGCGCGCCTCCATCTGCGGCATGATGCGGCCGACGGTGCCCACCTTGGTCGCCAGCGGCACATTGATCGAGACCACCGGCGCGCACTCGGTCACGCCATAGCCTTCCAGAATGCGGATGCCGTATTTGTCCTGATAGATCTGTTTGGTGCTGTCCGCCAGTTTCTCCGCGCCGGCCACGACATAGCGCAGGCGGGCAAAATCATACGGATGCGCGAAGCGCGCATAGTTGTTAAGGAAGGTCGCCGTGCCGAACAGCACCGTGCAGTTACGGTCATACACCAGCTCCGGCACCACGCGATAGTGCAGCGGGCTGGGGTAGAGGAAAATGCGGCTGCCGGTGATCAGCGGCGTCAGCAGCCCCACCGTCAGGCCGAACGAGTGGAACAGCGGCAGCGACGACATGAAGCGGTCGCGCGGCGTGAAATCGGCGATGGTGCGGATTTGTTCTACGTTGGCCAGCAGACTGGCGTGCGAATGCACCACGCCCTTGGGGTGGCCTTCAGATCCAGACGTGAACAGGATCAGCGCCGCGTCCTCCGGGCGTTGCGGCAACGCCGCGCGTTGCGGCTGCAGCAAGTGACGCAGGATCCACAGCTTATCCGCCAGCGTGACAGTGTCTTTCAGATCTTCCAGATATACCCAGTTAGCCTGCGGCACCTGTTCCGGCAGGTGGGTCAGCTTGCCCTTCTCCAGAAACTGGCGCGAGGTGACGATGGTCTTGATACCGGCGGCCGTCATCGCGCTGTTCAGGCCCTTGGCGCCGGCGGTGTAGTTGAGCATCGCCGGAATGCGATTGCGCAGCGAAGCGCCGAAGATCGCCGCCGCGGTGATAGTGGCGTTCGGCAACAGCAGCCCGACGTGTTCCCCTTCGGCGGTAAAGCGTTGCAGAATGCGGCTGACACCCAGCGATTTTTTGATCAGCGTCTGGTAGCTGTCTTCTTTGAAAGTGATGTCTTCGATACACGGTTTTCGGCGCCCATAGCGGTGCTGCGCCGCCAGCAAGGCATGGAACAGCGTCTGCGGTTCGCGCGTGTCCATCCGCGCCCGCATCATAATCTGCATCAGCCGATCGCCCGCCAACGCCCGGCGATCGCGCGCACGCGGCGCCTCCGGCATCGGCAGCGTGGTCGGCGGCAAGATGCGAATGTTGATTTGCGGGAACCAGCGGATCTTGAACACCCCAGCCATACGGCCGAACGGGCTGAATTCGGGGCCGTCGATCCGCACCGGCACCACGGTGGCGCCCGATTTAGCGGCGATAAACGCCGCGCCGTCGTAGATTTTCATCAGCGCGCCGGTCACGGTGATGCGCCCTTCAGGGAACACAACGATCGGCCGTCCCTGTTCGACCATCCGCACCAGCTGCTTGATGGCCATCGGCTTGGTAGGATCGAGCGAGACAAAATCGATGTAAGGCCGCAGCCAGCGCATAAACCAGCTCTCGCCGATGCTGGCGTAAACCGCAAACACCGGTTTTATCGGCAGGAATAGCGCCAACAGCACGCCGTCGAGGAAAGAGACGTGGTTCGGCGTAATCAGTAATTTTTGCCGTTCGAAGTGCTGGACGTCCCCTTCGACCCGAACCCGAAACAACAGGCGAAACAGCGCGCGCAGCAGTGAAAAGATCATGCCCTTCTCCCTTGGCCATGGAGGCGTAAATCGTTGTAGGGAAAAGAATACTATATGGCAGGCAAAAAAAAACCTACGCATCCGCGTAGGTTGGTGCAATTGAAAATGGCTTCAACATACAGAGTATGCTGATTTCTCACCAATCAATACCTCTGGGATCACCTACTCTAGAGAGATGTCGTGCAGGAAACTACCGCCGAATCGCAAGAGTTCTGCTCCAAATGCAACCAGCTGTAAATTTCCCGCGTTCTATTGTAATAACTCAATGAAACTTAAATAATCCTCACGACGGAAAGATCAATAATGATGCGTCATCCGCAGGAAGCGAGTGAGGGGAGCAAAAAGACCATGCGCATATGCAGGTAAGTGCAGCACATGAGGGTTCGGCCTAATCGAGACTGAAGCAGATCCTTTAATCCCTCTTGTATCATCCACGCTAAAGAGATCAATTACGAAAACTATTCTCAAACGCAAGAGCCAAGTTAGACGTGATATCCAACGTGTCATTTTGATCAACGTATGCAATGCGTTTTCTTGCTTTTCAAGCACGGCAACAATAAAAAGACAAAGTCAAAAAGCGCCAGCTAACAACAAAGCCACCTCCAGACCTTGCTGTTATCGTGATCTCACGGCAAAAGTGCGTGCCGAGGATAATTAATTATTAATAATTAAAAAAACTGCAAGCAATAAAACCTATGCACTAACAACCAAACAGAATTAATAATTAAAATTGAATAATAAAAACCAATCAATCAGAATATAAATCTATTTTGATGTAAATTTTTAGCAGAATATTGCAAGAATTGAGATTGAAAAATAAAATAACCCTGCATTGAATCGCTAGTAAAAAATTGCGACATCCTTGCTTTATATTTTCAAGCAATACGACTTTTATTTATTTAGTGGCATATTCTCAGAAGGAAACCTGAATGAAGAAATATTTATTTTTAGCCCTGCTACCTCTGTCGTGCACGAGCGTACTGGCCGCAAAAACAGCCAGTACGTCTGTAGATTTCTCCGGAGAAATTTACAATAACACCAGCTGCAGTATTGCTGCCAACACCAATAGCATTGATCTTGGCCGCCATTCCAGCGAAGCTTTTGATAAAGTAAATCCTGTCCAGTTGGAAGGCAACGGCATGGGCAGCATCCCGTTCACCGTAAACTGCACGGCACCGACCAGCATGGGCATTGAAGTTACCAGCGCCAGCGGCGATGCCGATTATCAATATATGGACAGAAGCTTCACCGCATCGCTGGCAAAAGACGCCAGCAATAAAGATATCGCCGTGCTGGGCCTTGCACTGTCAGATATCGCTATGGATGGTGAAACCGTGCGTGCGGCGCTGATTCCTGAAGGCGATGATATTTTTGATTTGACCAATGTAACTGACGGTGCAGATCACGAACAGGCTATTTTCTCTGTTGCCTCAGGTAATCGCTTTGCGGTCACATCAGATGCTAATTACGACAACATGGCGATCGGTCAGAACCTGAGCGGCACATTCAACTACCGTTCATTCCTTACCCCGCTTAGCTACATTGATGATAAAAGCATCCAAATGCAAGACAGCATTGCATTGCAAGCTTCTGTGAATCTTTCGGTTCACTACCTGTAATCACCAGGTGGGGACACTTCGCTGTCCCCACTTATTTCAGCCTCTTTGTTTGGCAAAATACCTTAACGTCCTTTGACTAGAGTTCGTTATTCTCCGCTATTCAGGAAATAAAATGAAAGGTCTCATCCATTATCTCACCGCAATATTTATATTGCTTACTCCATTTTATGGCCAAGCAACCATTAAACTGGAAAAAATAAGCCTTTTGGTCAATCAAGAGAAAGGAGAGACAACGGTAAGAGTCGATAATATCGGTAATTATCCTGTGTTGCTATTCTCATCCGTTGTTAAAAATGTATTAAGCAAGCAAGGAGAAGATCCCTTATTCATTCTTTCTCCGCCAGCCGCGCGTATTGATCCGGGTAAATCTCAGCTGGTACGCGTCATGCTTGCCGATCCCTCGGGACTTGATAAAACCCGTCAGCAAATGCGCCATATCTATTTCCAGGAAATTCCCGATATGGGAGAAAAAAGCAACCAGCTTAAGGTGAATACTCGGCATCGGGTCGTCGCTATCGCCACGCCCTCCGCGCTGGCGGAAAACAAATCTCCCTGGCAAACCTTGCATTGGCAACAAAATGGGCATTCTATACAAGTCAAAAATCTCAGCCCTTACGTTGTCAGGTTAGCCCCTTCCATCACCGTACAACCCAGTAACCAGCAGTTTGTTTTAGAACAACCTTATTTGCTGCCTGGGCAAACGATCGGTACACGTAAGAGCGATAGGCTTACCAGCCCCCCCTCCCGTTTGCACTTCACGCCAATCAGTAACACGGGGCGCGCCATACCCGATATCACGGTCAACCTTGCCCCAATCCAGTGAGGCAGCCTTTGAAATTGCATATACCGCTACGTCTGCTGGCGTTTTGTCTGCCTATAGGCTATGCCTCGACCAGCCTGGCTGACTACGATATTGAAATGATGCGCGCACTTGGATTACCCAGTGAGATTGCTGATTACTTTTCCTCTGGAGCGAAATTCCCCGCAGGAAAACAAGCGCTATTCATCAACGTCAACGGACAAAATCATGGACGACATGAAGTCAACATAGACAAACAAGGCGAATGGCAATACGACGCTGAACTCGTAGAAAGCCTAGGGTTATACCCCTGCAAGCTCAACACTCAGGCAGATATGCTGATGAGCCAATGTTATCAAGGCAGCCGCATCGACAATGAAACCGGTAATAATCAATTGATTTTGCTGTTGCCCGAGCGCTATATCCGTCGACAACCGGCGGACTATGAATTTGGCGGCCATGCCCTGATGCTGAATTATACCGCGAGCCGATTCGACAGCCAAAATCACAGCAGTGATTACGCGGCGTTGGAAACCGGCTTTAACAGCAATAATTGGCTGTTTCGCCATAATGGCACCTATAACAAGTCAGAACGACATCAGGGGTACACGCCTTATAATAGTTATCTGCAGCGGACATTGACGGATCACGACGCCATGATGCGTTTGGGACGAGCGACGTTATCAGATTCGCTTTACAGCGGCATTACCTTAGATGGCCTGCAATGGCTGCCTGACTCGTCGTTGTCATTGAGTCAACGCAGTGATGTGCCGGTAGTCGAAGGTATCGCCGAGAGCCAAGCCAAGGTTGAGATTTTTCAGAATGGCAGATTAGTTTACGCTACGCAGGTGCAGCCGGGCACTTTCCGCCTGACCGATATCCCTGCGCAGTTCGACGCAGTCGATTTGTCCGTCACCGTCACGGAAAGTAACGGTAGCCGCAAACAATTCATCGTCCCTTATCTGACGACCTCAGGACGCGCTACTCCCCGCCAGGGCAGTTACTCCCTTGCTCTCGGGCGCACTCACAGCCTGGAAAAAAGTACAGAAATGCCTTTCATCACTGGCTCATTCTCTTTGCCATGGCTCAACCACCACCAGGTGAGAGGGGGAAGTTTCCTCAGCCGCGATTATCGCGGCATCGCCGCCGGTTATAGCGTTGCCAATAGCGATTATCGTTTTACAGCCTTGAGCCACGTGGCGCAGTCGCCAAGTGGAAAGGGCACCAAGCTGCAGCTGAATAGTGCATTGCCCCTGATAAAAAACCTTAAGCTGAACGCCGGTTACAGCATCCAGTCAGAGCGATACCGTTCGCCCACACAGCTTCGTTCTCCACGTAAAGATGACGGCGAAGGAACTTATTGGCCTGTATCGCACGGCGCATCATCTTCACACCAACGTCAAAGCTACAGCCTGGGCCTAGGCTGGCACCATAAATACATTGGAAATCTATCTTTAGGCGTTACACGCGCTGAAGGGGGAGATAAGCAACAAAATCAACGAGTCTACGCCTTCTGGAACCGTCAATTTGGCGCAGCCACCGTTGGCGTTAGCCTGGAAAAAGAGCGCAGCCGCGAGGTTCGCGATAACGATACCAGGGTGTTCGCCACCCTTTCATTGCCTCTGGGAAAAAACCGACGTTATAGCGCCAATATGATAAGCAACGGAAGACATCGTAGCATCAGCAACTCGCTTTCCGGCCAAGCGTTGAATGGCGATCTGGCTTATGGACTCAATGCAACACAGGGCACCCAATCCAACAACGGCACCTACTCAGGCAATGTGAACTATTTGAGTCCGTTCACAACGCTTTCCGGCAGCTATAGCCATCTGTCAGAAAATCAGCAGGCATTTTACTACAGTGCCTCTGGCTCCCTGGTGGCAGACAGCAGCGGGCTAACGCTCTCACCACAGAAAATCGGCGATACCTTCGGCGTCTTGACGATACCGGGCCTCGCCGGAATCAGCGTGTCTACGCCAGGCGGAAAGGTGAAAACCTATGGCAAGCAAGGTAAGGCGGTCATCCCAAGGCTGCGTGAGTATCAACCAAGTCTGATTAACGTAGACACCAGCACCTTACCCCCCGGCGCCGATATCGATAACGGCGTGCGCAAGATCAATCTGGCACGTGGCAGCGTTAAACGTATCAATATCGGTGCCATTAATACATTGCGGGCCATTGTCCAGATTAGCTATGCAGACGGCACAAAACCCGCTATCGGCAGCATGATTTTGGATGAACAACAACGAGTGGTCGCTTTTACCAATGATCAGGGCGCAGCCTTCATTGAACATCAGAAAGCGCACCACGCGAAGAACGATGCGTCTTCACAACGCTTCAGCATGAAACACTCGTCGGGACAGGCATGTTATTTCGCAATTGCTGCCGACACCTCTTCCCGCAATCGTGCCGGCATCAGCCACTCCGAAGCCGTGTGTCGCTAAACGTTCATCGATATCAGGAGAACACATGAAAGTGATTTATTATGGGTTGGCAGCCATAGCCATCAGTTTTGGGGCTAACGCTAACTGCACGCTAACGACCACACAAAACAGCATTTATCTGGGGGAGCACAATATTGGGACACTGTCTCAGCAATCCACTCTGCTGCACAGCGCCCCATTGCAGTATCGGTTGACTTGCGATGAGCCAGTGCAGTTGCAGGGGTTCACTCTGCGGGAGAATAGAAACCTGGCAGAAGGAGGCGGCGCAACCGATGCTTCTAGCTATCTCAGCCTCACGGTTGATGAATTACGCAACGATGATGGTGAGCCCCTTTCCTTTTCACTCGCCCCCGGGCAACCACGCCAAAGACATCTACCCAACTATCGTTTATCCGTCGATCGGGAAGCATTACACATCCTTGTACCGGATAACGAGGTTGGGCAACACTTCACACTGTCATTAACAGTCTCCAGTTTCGCCGCGGCCGCGACACAACTGCGTCAACAGCAACGCGATAACATCCCGCTGTCGACCCAATTGCTGGTCAGCGCTAACTATCTTGATCCCGACGTTCGGTGAATGCGCTGACCTCCACCAGACAGCTCATGGCGTTCGGCCCCTGCGTCAGCGGCGAGGTGCCGATATCGAGCGTCAGCACGTTCGGGTTGCCCGCCTGCTCGACCGGCCGGCGCTGCGCGTCGTAACCCGGCTCGAACCAGGCGCCGGTCGCCATCAGCACCACGCCGCGCGTCACGCCATCGGTGAGCGATACCCCCGCCAGACAGCTGCCGCGTGCGTTGCTAACCAGCACTTCGGCGCCGTCCGCCACGCCGCGCGGCGCCGCATCGTCCGGATGCATGTACAAGGTTTCGCGCCCGGCAGTCTTGTTGCCCTGCGCCAGCGGCGCCGGATCCATCTGGCTATGCAGGCGATCGCTCGGTTGAATGGAGATCAGGTGCAGCGGCCAGTTTTTGGCCTGCGGCGCGCCCAGCCACTCCACCGGCGGCCGCCACTGCGGATGCGGCGCGAAATCTTCGTAGCGATAGCCGGCGATCCGCTCGCTGAACAGCTCTATCTTGCCGCTGGACGTTTGCAGCGGGTTAGCCTGCGGATCGGCGCGGAACGCCTCAAAAAAGACGAACTCTTTGGCCGGCGCGGGCAGTTCGACATAGCCCCGGCGCCAGAAATCCTCAAACTCGGGCCAGGCGACGCCGGCGCGCTGCTGCGCTGCGCCGCATTGCCGGTAGATAGCTTCGATCCAAGCCCGCTCGTCGCGATTTTCGGTAAAGCGCTCACGATAGCCGAGACGCTCCGCCAGATCGGCGAAAATATCGAAATCGTTGCGCGCCTGATGCTGCGGCGCAATGGCCTGATGCATCGCCAACACGTAGCGATCGCGCGACGAGCCGCCGATGTCGTTACGCTCCAGCGAACTGGTGACCGGCAGCACGATGTCCGCCATTTTGGCCGCCGCCGTCCACCAGATATCTTGAACGATCACCGTGTCCGGCTTCTGCCACCCCTCCACCAGCCGATTCAACTGCTGATGATGATGGAACGGGTTGCCGCCGGCCCAGTGCACCAAATGGATATCCGGATAATGCCGCGTCTCGCCGCAAAATTGATAGGCTTCGCCGGGGTGCAACAGCATGTCGCAGATGCGCGCCACCGGGATCGCCAGCCCGGCCGGGTTTTCTCCTACCGGCATGGTCGGCGCGGGGGTATCCACGCGCGGGTTGCCGACGCCGTTCATCGAGCCGTGGCCGAACGAGAAGCCGCCGCCCGGCAGCCCCACCTGGCCCAGCATCGCCGACAGCGCGATCATCATCCAGTACGGTTGTTCCCCCCGATGTGCGCGTTGCACGGAGTAGGAGCAGGTGATGAAACTGCGCACGCCGATCAGTTGCCGCGCCAGCAGCGCAATACGCGCCGCCGGAATGCCGGTAATGGCGCTGGCCCAGTCGGGGGTTTTCGCCACGCCGTCACCGGCGCCGTTCAGGTAATCCGCCAGCTGTTGATAGCCCACGCAGTGGCTGTGCAGGAAGGCTTCATCCTGCGCGCCCAGCCGCTGGATTTCATAAGCCAGCGCCAGCATCAGCGCCACGTCGGTATTCGGCCGGATCGGGATCCATTCCGCGTTGACGAACGCGGGGCAGTCGTCGCGCATCGGGCTAATGTTGATCACCGGCGTGCCCTTATGCGCCAGCTTTTGCAGCCAGGGTTTGAGCGCATGTTCCGCCGCGCCGCCGGAAGAAACCTGAGCGTTTTTCAGCGCCAACCCGCCAAACGCCACAAACAGCTCGCAATGCTCCACCACGCTCGGCCAACTGGTGACGCGCCCGGTCAAGGGCGAGAAAGTGCCGATCACATACGGCAGAAAGAACTGCGCCGCGCCCCAGCTGTAGTTGCCCTGCTGATCGACGCCGCCGCCGCCGCTGAAGTAGAACCGCCGCACCAGCGAGCGGGCATGGTGCAGCCGCCCGGCCGACGACCAGCCATAAGAGCCGGTAAACAACCCGGAGGCGCCGTAACGCTCGCGCACCCGGCGATTCTCTTGCGCCACCAAATCGAGCGCTAACTCCCAGCCCACCTCAACGAAATCTTCCCTGCCGCGCAGCGTACGGTCGCTGCCCTCGCGCTTTTGCAGCCACGAGCGGCGCACCGCCGGCTTGCGGATGCGTTTGTCGGAGTAGACCATCGGGACGATGGAATCGAGCAGCGGCGAAGGGTCGGGATCGTCGACGAAGGGTTCACAACGGATAAGCCGACCGTCTTCAACCACGGCGGTATAAGCGCCCCAATGGGCGAGCTGCGGATAGCGTTTAATGGACATGGCATTCTCGGCGCAAATCGGAATGTACAGACGTTACCTCAGCCCGGCGCCAGTGCCAACGTACAAATTGCGCTATCGTTCGGTCGTCGATGGTTATGCGTACAGACTCGAAGAGATTCTGCAACGGCCGCCACAAGTTGCGCACGAGACCGCTTGCAGCCCCGGTTTTTTTCCGCAAAACTGGGGGATGTAAGCGATTACCCAGGATGTGTTGACTGATATGGCTACGATAAAGGATGTTGCCAGGCTGGCGGGTGTTTCCGTGGCCACGGTATCCCGCGTGATAAACAATTCCCCCAAGGCCAGCGAAGGGTCGCGCACCGCGGTGCTGGCCGCCATGGAACAACTGCAGTATCACCCTAACGCCAACGCACGGGCGCTGGCGCAGCAATCCACCGAGACGCTGGGCCTGATCGTCTCCGACGTTTCCGATCCCTTCTTCGGCGCAATGGTCAAAGCGGTCGAGCAGGTGGCCTATGCCACCCACAATTTTCTGCTGATTGGCAACGGTTACCACGACGCCGAAAAAGAGCGCCAGGCGATTGAACAGCTGGTGCGGCACCGCTGCGAAGCGCTGGTGGTGCACGCCAAAAGGCTGAGCGATCAGGAACTTTGCGGCTGGATGCAACAGATCCCGGGCATGGTGCTGATCAACCGCACGCTGCCGGGCTTCGAAACACGCTGCGTGGCGCTCGACGATCGCTACGGCGCCTGGTTGGCGACCCGTCATCTGATCCAGCAAGGGCACCAGCGCATCGCCATCATCTGCTCCACTCACCAGATTTCCGACGCCACCGACCGGCTGCAGGGCTATCTCGACGCGCTGCGGGAACACGGTATCGCGGTGGATGAAAAGCTGATCGCCTATGGCGAACCGGACGAGATCGGCGGCGAACAGGCGATGACCGAGTTGCTCGGCCGCGGCCGTTCGTTCTCCGCCATTACCTGCTATAACGATCCGATGGCCGCCGGCGCGCTGTCGGTGTTGAGCGATAACAGCGTCGACGTACCGGGGGAAATTTCGCTGATCGGTTTCGACGACGTGTTGATTTCGCGCTACCTGCGCCCACGCCTGACCACCATTCGCTACCCTATCGTCGCGATGGCCACCCAGGCGGCAGAGCTGGCCCTGGCGCTGGCCAACCGGCAACCGCTGCCGGAAATCACCAACATGTTCAGCCCGACGCTGGTGCGCCGCCACTCGGTCGCCACCCTCAACAACGCGCACGAACAGCCGTAATGACATCGCTGCATGGGTGAGCAGTCACCCATGCGTTCATATTGCGTAGCCCGCCGCATTTCCCGCTTTTGGATTTTTTCCGCTCCCTGCGTTCGTGCATATTGTTCGAACAATAACCTTTACACTATATAGCATAAAAGCTATATTCTGAGCGCATCATGTGGCAAGTGGTGACCGTCGAACGGTTCGACGACTGGTTTTTAGCGCTGAACAACGCCCAGCAAACCAGCATCCTGGCGGCGATCTTCAAATTACAGACGTTCGGCCCGCAGTTGGCGCGGCCGCACGCCGATACGCTGCATTTTTCCGACGCGGCCCGGCAGTTGAAGGAGCTGCGCGTTCAACATCGCGGGCGCCCTTTCAGAGGGTTTTTCGCCTTTGACCCACAGCGGCAAGCGGTATTGCTGTGCGGCGGCGATAAAACTGGCGACCAACGCTTTTACCAGCGCATGTTGCCCATCGCCGCCATGGAGTTTTCACATTATCTGGCAACCCGGAGGTAGTGCAGATGGCCAAACCTTTATCCCAACTGATCGATAAACTCGATCCCGCCGTCGTTGCCGCAGCCAGGCAAAAAGCGGACAAGGAAATTTTCGAGCTGCGGCTGGCAATGCTGAGGGAAGAGCTGGCGGTCTCTCAGGTTGAATTGGCGAAGCGGCTCGGCATCAGCCAACCCTCCGTCGCCAATTTGGAAAAGCGCGGCAGCGAAATAAAGCTGTCGTCGCTCAAACGCTATATCGAGGCGATGGGCGGCACGCTGTCGCTGGATGTGCAATTGCCCAATGGCCAGCACCGCCGCATGACGCTGTGAAGCGGGCGCCAGGCGCCCGCCCGCTGATCAGATAAGTTCCAGCGCGATCAGTTCTTCGATGGTTTGGCGGCGGCGGATCAAACGCGGCTCGCCGTTTTCGAACAGCACTTCAGGCAACAGCGGGCGGCTGTTGTAGTTGGAGGACATCGACGCGCCGTAGGCACCGGTGTCGTGAAACACCAGATAATCGCCGATCTGGACCGGCGGCAGTTCGCGGGTTTCCACGCCGCCGCCCGCCTGCTGGGTGAAGACGTCGCCGGATTCGCACAGCGGCCCGGCGATCACCGTTTCGCGCAGCGGTTGCCCCGAGGTAGCGCGCCCATCGGCCGGCAACAGTGAAATATGGTGATAGCTGCCGTACATTGCCGGGCGCATCAGATCGTTAAAACCGGCGTCCACCAGCACGAAGTGGCGGCTGCCCATGTCTTTCACCGCCCGCACCTCGGCCACCAAGACGCCTGCTTCAGCCATCAGGAAACGCCCGGGTTCAATCTCCAGCTGCACCGGATGCCCCAGATGCGCGGCGATGCGTTCACGCGCCCGGTTCCACAAACCGAAATAGTGTTCGGTATCGATCGCCTCTTCGCCGTACTGATACGGGATAGACAGGCCGCCGCCGGCGGAAATGGCGCTGATGTCATGACCGAGATCGATCACCTGCTGCACCATCGCATCGCAGACCCGCTCCAGATGCTGATAATCGACGCCAGAACCGATGTGCATGTGCACGCCGATCAGCTTCAGGCCGTAGCGGCGGATCTTCTCCACCGCCTGCGGCAGGTCGGCATACCAGATACCGTGCTTGCTGTTCTCGCCGCCGGTGTTGGTTTTCTGGCTATGGCCGTGGCCAAACCCCGGGTTAATGCGCAGCCACACCGGGTGCCCTGCGGAAACCTGGCCGAGCTGATCCAGCATGTCGATGGAACCGGCGTTGACCGGAATCTTCAATTCGCTGACGCGCGCCAGCGTGGCGTGATCCAACACGTCCGCAGTAAACACGATCTCGCTCGGTTCGCCGCCCGGCTGAAAACCGGCCCGCAGTGCCCGCTCAATCTCGCCCAGCGACACCGAATCCACCTTCACGCCCTGCTCACGCATCAAGCGCAAAATATGAATGTTCGAACAGGCCTTCTGCGCGAAACGGACGGTATCGAAATGGCGCAGCTGAGCGATGCGCTGGCTGATGATGTCAGCATCATAGGCCCAGACCGGGCAGCCGAAACGCTGCGGCAAGGCCAACAGGTTAGCGGCGTTCAACGCGGTGGAGGTGTCGTGCAACGGGCGTGGCATGGCGATATTCCCAATTCGAAAATGACGGCAGATAGAGCCATAGTGCCGCACGCTGAATCGGGTGGAAAATATCTATTTAGCCATAGTCTATTCATTTATGATATGGCTTTCCCCTTAATCGAGCGGCCTCACCATGCACAGCATCTCTTTGCGGCAGATCGAAATTTTTCGGGCGGTGATGACCACCGGCAACCTGACCGAGGCGGCGGCCCTGCTGCAGACCTCGCAACCGACCGTCAGCCGCGAGCTGGCGCGCTTTGAGAAGCTGATCCGGCTGCAGCTGTTCGACCGGGTGCGCGGTCGCTTGTCCCCCACGGTGCAGGGCCTACGGTTGTTCGAAGAAGTGCAGCGCTCCTATTACGGCCTCGATCGCATCGTCAACGCCGCCGCCGGCATTCGCCAGTTTCAGCAGGCGCAGCTGTCGATCGTGTGCCTGCCGGTATTTTCTCAATCGCTGCTGCCGGCGGTGTGTCGGCCCTTTATCGAACGTTACCCGGAAGTCAGCTTCAGCGTCATCCCGCAAGAGTCGCCGCTGCTGGAAGAGTGGCTGTCTGCCCAGCGTCACGATCTCGGGCTGACGGAAACCACCCTGACGCCGGCGGGCACCGAGCGGGTGACGTTGATGACGTTGAACGAAGTCTGCGTGCTGCCGACGGGCCACCCGCTGCTGGTGAAAGATCGGCTGACGCCGCAGGACTTCGCCGGGCAGAACTTTATCAGCCTGTCGAGCACCGACAGCTATCGCCACCTGCTGGATGCGCTGTTCGGCGAACAGGGCGTCGAGCGCCGCATGGTGATGGAAACGCACAGCGCGGCGTCGGTGTGCGCCATGGTGAGGGCCGGCGTGGGGGTGTCGATCGTCAACCCGCTGACGGCGCTCGACTATGCCGGCAACGGTGTGCACGTGCGGCCGTTCAGCATCGACGTGCCGTTCACCGTCAGCCTGATCCGGCCGCTGCACCGCCCTTCGTCGGCGCTGGTGACGGCCTTTATCGACCACCTTCATCAGCAGGCCGCCGCCTTTGCCGCCCGACTGGCCGCCGCCGTCAGGCGCTGAAAGCGGCGTGGGAATATTGCCGAAGTATCAGCGCAGCGTCGCCTGCCACTGCGGATCGGTGGCGAACCACTCCACCAGAAAGTCCAGCATGGTGCGCAAGGTGGCGGGCATCTGGCGGCGTGAGGTATAGATGCCGTAGATGCCCATCGACTGCGGCCGATAACCCGGCAGCAACTCAACCAGTTCGCCGCTGGCCAGCAGCGGCGCCGCCGAATAATAGGGTTGCATGGAAATGCCCGCCCCCTGCACCGTGCCGGCCATCAGCACCACCGATTCGTTGGCGCTCAGGTTGCCGCTGACCGCCACCGCCGATTTCACGCCCTGAGCATCGAAGTGCCACAGGCTTTTGCCGAAATAGGAGTAGGTCAGGCAGTTGTGCAACGCCAGATCCTGCGGCTGGCGCGGGGTGCCGTGCGCCGCCAGATATGCCGGCGCGGCGCACACCACCGATGCGCAGGTGGACAGCGGCCGGGCGATCAGGTTGGGATCCAGTTCGTTGGTGATGCGCAGCGCCAGATCGATGCGCTCCTCCACCAGGTTCACCGCCCGGTTGTTCATCTGCAGATCGACCGCCACCTGCGGGTGACGTTTCAGATACTGAGCGACGGCCCCCACCAGCGCCGTTTGCCCGAGCGACTGCGAACAGGTGATGCGCAGCAGGCCGCGCAGCTCGTCGCTCTGCCCTTCCTCCACCAGATCGATCTCCCCCGCCAGCGCCAGCATTTGCCGGCAACGTTCCAGAGTACGCTCCCCGGCGTCGGTCAGACTAAGCTTACGGGTAGTGCGGTGCAGTAAACGCGCCCCGGCCCATTGCTCCATCTGCGCCAGGTAGCGCGTCACCATCGCGCGCGACATCTCCAGCGTTTCCGCGGCGGCGATCATGCTGCCGCGATCGACGATGGTGACAAAAACCTCAGCGGCGGTAATGCGATCCATGATTAGTCCGATTTATGCAACGAATAATTGCTTATTATCCGGTTTTTCTATCGCTTTATGCAACCTAACATCATTACAACATTAACTGATACCTAAGGACCTCTGCCCATGTTTAAAAAATCACTGTTAACTCTGGCCTTCACCGGCGTCGCCACCCTGAGCACTTACGCCACCGCTGCCGATACCCTGACCATGGAAGTGTATAACCCGGGCGAGAAAAGCGTGTTCCCGGTGTCTTCCGAAATCGTCAGCGGCAAACACGAAGTGGCGCTGATCGACGCTCAGTTCCAGCGTAACGATGCCGAAGAGCTGGTGAAAAAGATCAAGGCGACCGGCAAGAAACTGACCACCGTTTATATCAGCCACTCAGACCCGGATTTCTATTTCGGTCTGGACGTGATCAAGGCAGCCTTCCCGGAGGCGAAAATCATCGCTTCGCCAGGCACCATCAAGGACATCAACGCCACCAAAGACGGTAAAGTCGCCTATTGGGGCCCGATCCTGAAAGACAACGCGCCGAAAACCGTGATCGTGCCGCAGCCGCTGCAGGGCGACAGCTTCACCATCGACGGCCAGAAAGTGGAAGTGAAAGGCCTGAACGGCCCGACCCCCGATCGCACCTTCGTGTGGATCCCGGCGCTGAAAGCGGTCGTGGGCGGTGTCGCGGTCGCCGGTGACAATATCCATCCGTGGATCGCCGACAACCAGAGCGTAGAATCGCGCCAGCACTGGCAGCAGACGCTGAAAAACATCGAAGCACTGAAGCCACAGGTCGTCGTGCCGGGCCACTTCCTGCCGGGCGCAGCGCAAACGCTGGCATCGGTGCACTTTACCCAAAAATACCTGACCACGCTGGAAGCCGAGCTGCCGAAAGCCAAGGATTCCGCCGCGCTGATTGAAGCGATGAAAAAACACTACCCGACGCTGAAAGACGAGTCGAGCCTGGAACTGAGCGCGAAAGTGCTGAAAGGCGAGATGAAGTGGCCGCAATAAGCGCCCGTGCGTGATTGAACCAGCCCTGGCGCCGCGGTGAACTGCCGCGCGCCAAGCGAGGAGTAAAAATGACCGAAACCACTCTGCATTATATTTTCGATCCGCTGTGCGGCTGGTGCTACGGCGCCGCGCCGCTGGTGAAAGCGGCTCAGAGCCTCCCCGGGCTGAAGGTGGTGCCGCACGCCGGCGGCATGATGACCGGTAACAACCGCCGCCAAATCACCGACGAATGGCGCAACTACGTCATTCCGCACGACAAACGCATCGCGGAGATGACGGGCCAGCCTTTCGGCGAAGCCTATTTCAACGGCCTGCTGCGCGACACCACGGCAGTGATGGATTCCGAGCCGCCGATCACCGCTATCCTGGCGGCGGAGAAACTGGCGGGACGCGGGCTGGACATGCTGCACCGCATTCAGCGGGCGCACTACCAGGAAGGCCGGCGCATCGCCGACACGCCGGTGCTGGAAGCGTTGGCGAAAGAGCTGGGGTTGCCTTCGGCGGCGTTTATCGCCGAAATGCGCTTTAGCAGCGGCGCGCCAACCGCGCAACACATCGCGGAAAGCCGGGCGCTGCTGGCCAAAGTGCAAGGCCAGGGCTTCCCGACCTTTGCGCTGCAGGACAGCGAAGGCCGCCTGCATCTGCTGCCGGCCGGCAACTATCTGGGCAATGTGGAAGCTTGGAAAAACCTGCTGGGCGCCGCCGCGCTGGCGTAACCCTTCTCGCCCCGATCGCCGGGGCGGGTCATTCGACCCGCACGAACCGCCCTTCGGCCCGCACGTTGTGACCGAACCCGCAATCCCCCCGCGTGTGCATCTCCAGCGCTTGTTTGCCAAACGCCATTGTCACGTCGCAGACCTGCGCGCTTTCCGCTTCATGCTGGTGGTAGACAGCCTTGCCGTGTTCGATCGGCAGCTCGGCGGTGAAGTCGCCCATGTTCGGCCCGTAATACAGCCCCATCTGCGGCATGGCGTAGCCGGAAAACGCGATCAACCAGCGCTCGCCCTGCGGCTTCACCGTCACTTCGCTCCACACGCCGCGCCCGGCGTATTGCCAATACACGCCGGCCAGCCCCTGCGGCTGTGGCCACTGCGCCAGGCGTTGGCGCAACAGGCTCATGTTGTGCTGCGATTTGTCATCGTGCGGCGCCAGCGCCAGATAGGCCTGCGCCTTGAGCAATTCGCCGGCGTGCATCAGCGACAACGCCACGTTGTTGTAGGCCGTAGCGACAGCCTGCTCGCTCAGGCCGCAAAACTCGCTCCAGGCCGCCTGATCGCGAAAGATGTCGGCGGCTTTAGCGTAATCCTGCCGCTGATAGGCCTTTTTTCCCAGTTCGGCGTAGCTCGCCACCTTTTGGCAGTCGGCGGCGATGTCCGGCTCGTCAATGTGCGCCCAGGCCCGGACGCTGGCGAAGACGCCGCAGGTCAGCAACAGAGGAAACCAAGCCTTCATCGTTTATCCTTTCTGCAAAAATTCGGCGCCAGTATAACCGCCCGGCGCCGGAGTGTATGCCGCAATTGCGCCCAGCTGCACGCTGCCGGCAATTCAGCCGCTTTATTTCAAACGGTTAGCGGAGTTAAAACTGCTTACAGTCACGGTTTGTTTGTTACCGGCCCGCAGCCCATGCTGAACGAAATACCGCAATTATCGAGCCGTTATGAACGCAACCCCCTTGCAGAAACACGCCGTGTGGCAGCTGATCAAACCCTTTTGGGTGTCGGAGGAACGATGGCGCGCCTGGATGATGCTGATCGCCATCGTCATCCTGTCACTCGGCCTGGTCTATATCAGCGTGCTGATCAACCAGTGGAACCAGGTGTTCTACGATGCGTTGCAGAACAAAAACTACCCGGTGTTCAAGGCGCAGCTGTGGCGCTTTACCTATCTGGCGCTGATTTTTATCGTGTTGGCGGTCTACAAGATCTACCTCACCCAGGGGCTCCAGATGCGCTGGCGGCGCTGGATGACGGAAAAGTTCATGGGGAAGTGGTTGGCGCACCAGGCGTATTATCACACCGAGCAGCAACAGATCGTCGATAACCCCGATCAGCGTATCGCGGAAGATCTCAACGTATTGACCCAATATACCCTGTCGCTGTCACTCGGGCTGCTCTCCAGCCTGGTGACGCTGTTTTCCTTTATCGACATTTTATGGCACGTCAGCGGGCCGATGACCTTCGCGCTCGGTCAGCACGCCATCACGCTGTCCGGCTATATGGTGTGGTTCGCGCTGCTGTATGCGGTGCTGGGATCGCTGCTGATCTGGTGGGTCGGCAAACCGCTGGTCATGCTGGGCTTCAACCAGGAACGGTACGAGGCGAACTTCCGTTTCGGCCTGATCCGCATCCGCGAAAACAACGACGCCATCGCGCTGTACCACGGCGAACCGCGCGAGGCACAGCAGCTAGGCGATCGTTTTGACACCATTCGCAGCAACTGGTGGGCAATTATGCGCATCACCCGGCGGCTGAACATTGCCACCAACTTCTACAGCCAGTTCGCCATCGTGTTTCCCCTGCTGGTGGCCGCGCCGCGCTATTTCTCCGGCGCCATTCAGATGGGCGGCCTGATGCAGATCGCCTCGGCCTTCGGCCAGGTGCAGGGGGCGCTGTCGTGGTTTATCGACGCGTTTAACGACTTGGCGACCTGGAAAGCCTGCGTTAACCGTTTGGCCGGCTTCAACGCCGCCGTCGATCAGGTTCACCATCAGCCGCGCGGCATTCAGCTGCGGGAAGAGGCCGCCCATCCGTTAACGCTGGATAATCTCAGCCTGAACTTACCCGACGGCCAGCCGCTGCTGGCCGGCGCCAAGATGACGCTGCAACGCGGCGATCGCCTGCTGATCGTCGGCCCTTCCGGCTGCGGCAAATCGACGCTGCTGCGGGCCATCGCCGGCATTTGGCCTTACGGCGCGGGCGCCATCGGGCTGCCGGCCAACGCCAATACCCTGTTCCTGCCGCAGCGCAGCTACATTCCGATCGGCACGCTGCGCGAGGCGCTGAGCTACCCGAGCCAGGCGACACAATACAGCGACGAGCAGCTGATGCGGGTGCTGGAAAACTGCCGCCTGAAGCACCTGCAGCGCTGGCTGGATACCGCCGCCAACTGGAGCCACCGCCTGTCGCCAGGCGAGCAACAGCGGCTGGCGTTCGCCCGCGCCCTGCTGATTCGCCCGAGCATCCTGTTCCTCGACGAAGCCACCAGCGCGCTGGACGACGAAACCGAGCAGCTGATGTACTGCCTGCTGGTGGATGAACTGCCGGACGTGACGCTGATCAGCGTGGCGCACCGTAACAGCGTGGCGAAGTACCACCAGACCTGCTGGCGCTTCAGCCGCAGCGAAGATCAACCGGCGCGCCTGGCGCTGAGCCCGCTGCCGGTATAACCCGCAGAGCCGGGCGCTACCGCGCCCGGCGTTCGTTCAGATGCCGTCGGTCTGCACGTCTTCGCACTTCACTCGGCGGCGCTCATGCCACAGGCTGGTCAGGCCCCGTTTGCCGCACGCCAGCGCCACCTCGCGAAACTCATCCAGGCTCAACCCGTCGCGCTCCAGCATCATTTCCGCCGCCAGCTGCATATTGACGCCGGTGAGCACTTCGCAATCGCCCTGCTCATCCGCCAGTTCGCAGGCGCTGCGAAACGGCGAACCGCCGAGCATATCGGTCAGGAACACCACGCCGTCCGGCTGCATCACCGCAGCCAGCGCCGAGCGTAGGGCGTCCCTGAGCTGCGCGGTACTCATCTGTTCGGGGAAATCAACCGCCGCGCAGTGCCGCTGCGGCCCCACCACCTGTTCCACCGCCTGCAACAGCCCGGTGGCAAAACCGCCGTGGCCGGTAATCACAATGCCTGGCATCGCTCGCTCCTCACAAAATGCCGATAAATTTGCCTACTACGCCGATCGCGACCGTGACGCCTATCAGCTTCACCGGTGAGAATCCGCGCTTCATCAGGAAGAAAATAAGCAGCGTGAAACACAGCGGCAATAAATTGGGCATCAACTTGTCCAGCACGTCGGTCTGCAAGGCCACGCTGGCCTTGCCGGCATGCATTACCAGCGGCGTGGACAGGTGCACATACGACGCCACCAGCGCGCCGATCACCGTCATGCCAACGATCGACGCAGCGTGAGAAATGCGCCGGGTGTGGGTCTTCAGCAGCGCCAGCGCGCTGGTGCCGGCCTGATAGCCGTAGTGCGCCAGCCCAAAACGCAGGCCGAAATGAAACAGGTTGAACAGCAGCAGGAAGACGATAGGCCCGAACAAGCTCCCTTCCAACGCTAGCGAAGCGCCTATCCCGGCACAGATCGGCAGCAGCGTCAGCCAAAATAACGCGTCGCCGATACCGCCGAGCGGCCCCATCAGCGCCACTTTCACCGCGCGAATGGTGGAGATTTTCTCCTTGTTCTGCTCCATCGCCAGCACCAGGCCGGACAGGAAGGTGACGTCGAACGGGTGCACGTTGATAAATTCCATGTGCATCCTCATCGAGTTGGCCAGATCCTGCGGGTTGCGGTGGATCTTGCGCAGCCCGGGGATCAGCTGATACAGCCAGCCGCCCGCCTGCATGCGTTCATAGTTGAACGACGCCTGCAGCAGCAGCGAACGCCAGGCCATGCGGTTGATGTCGCCGCGCGTCAGCGCCTCGGCGGGCTGGCTGTCCAGATAATCATCCTGCTCCACCTGGCTGGTGGCCAGCGCCTGCGCCATGCGCTGCTCGGCCTTTTGCGCCAGCAGATCGTCGGAATCGTTAAATGCCATCTTCGGCGTCCTCCTGCGGAGCGGGCCGGGCGGTCGCCTCTGCCGCGCCGCGTTGCGTGTTGAAGAAATCAATCAAAGCGATCGCCAGGGCGCCCAGCGCCACTGCCAGGATCGGCAGCTTGAGGAACGTGACCGAGATGAAACCGAGGATAAAATAAGCCACGTAGGTTTTTTTCATCATCACCTTCATCAGCAGCGAGAAACCGATCGCCGGCATCATGCCGCCCGCCACCGCCAGCCCGTCCAGCAGCCAGCCCGGCGCTTTCTGCACCATGGCGCTGGCCGCGTCGGCGCCGAAGTAAATCGGTAGGAACGCCACCACGAAATAGAAGATGAACAGGATGCTGATGCCGAGATAGTTCACCCGTTCTATGCCGCGCCAGTTCAGCTCTTTCACCATGCGATCGCAGCGGTGCATCATCGGTGAGAACAGCGTAAACAGCAGCGTGATGCAGCCCTGCACCGCAATCGAGAACGGCACTGCCACGCCGATCGCCACTTTAGGATCGGCCTTGGTCAGAATGGCGAACGCGGTGCCGATCACCCCGCCGATCACCACGTTCGGCGGTTGGGCGCCCGCCAGCGGCACCATCCCCATCCACACCAGCTCCAGCGTCCCGCCCACCAACAAGCCGGTGTAGACGTCACCCAAAATCAGCCCCACCAGCGGCCCCATCACCACCGGCCGGTGGAAGTGGGTTAGACCGTCGAACAGGTCAACCCCCGCCAATCCGGCCAACAGCGCAATCAATAACGCATCCGTCAACATGCTTCCCCCCAGGCTCAAAAGAGCAATTTGCCGATCGCCTCGCCCGCTTCATCCGGCACCCGGCGCACTTCGCACTCCACGCCCAGCGCCGCCAGCGCGCGGAACGCGGCCACGTCGCCGTCGTCCAGCGACACCGTTTTGTGCACCTGCCGCTTCCCCTCGGCGAAGTGCATATTGCCGACGTTGACGAAACGGATCGGCACCCCGCCGCGCACCAGCGTCAACACGTCCTGCGGTGTTTTGCACACCAGAAAAATCTTCTGCCTGTCCGCCGCCTTGTGGATCACGTCGATGGTTTTCTGCAGCGTGAAGTAGCGGGTCTGCACCCCTTCCGCCACCACCATGTCCATCAGGTTCTGCTGCACCGGATCGGCGGCGGCCTCGTCGTTAGCCACCACCACCAGGTTGGCGCCGAGGGTATTGGTCCAGGTCACACCCACCTGGCCGTGCACCAGGCGATTGTCGATGCGGGTCATTAAAATGTTCGGCATGTCAGCGGCCCTCCGGGTAACAGGCGGCGTGGTAATCGTCGAGCACCTGCGTCACTTTATGCAGCACCCACTCCTGCGGATCGGCGCTTAATTCGCCGGCGTTCAGCGCCCGCGCCTGATCCGGCAGGTACTGGCTGAGCAGCGCCAGCGGTGCCGGGCTGCGGCGCAGGTTGTCCAGCAACCCGTCGACGGCCTGCTGCACCTGCGGCTGCGGCCAGTAGTAACGCACCCGATCGCTCAGGCTGTAGTGGCGATCGAGATACTGCTGGTGCGGCGTGCCGTGGTAATAGCGGCTCCACTGCTGCGGCTGCTCGCGCATCACCTGCTCCAGCGTGGCGCACAGCTGCGCCGACTGGCGTTCCCCCAGCCATTCACGCTCGATGCGATCGAGGGCGAACAGCGCTTCGCGCAGCGCGAAGGTCAGCGCCGGCCCCACCTTCAGGATGGCGAAGTGATCGCGCACCAGTTGGCGGTAGGCCTGCGGTGGTTGGTAGTCCGTAGAGTGCGCTTCATAGATCATGCCCGGCTGCCTTTCGATGAAGTGGCTCAATGCGTCGGCGCGCTGCGGTTGGTAATGCTCAACGCTGTGGTGATCGAACTCGACGCCCGGCTGTACCACCAGCGCGATAGTTCGCTGCCAGGCATCGTTCAGCTCGGCTTTTTGCCAGGCGATGCGGTGCGTTTCCAGCGTTTGCGCCACCGCCTGCGGCGTGGTGACCTGCAGACCCGCCAGCGCCTCCTGCGCGCCGCCCGGGACCGGCACTTCGGTGCCGATTACATAGACCGGCGCTTCGCCGCCGCTCTGCGCCCAGGCCCGCTCCGCCACCGCGCACAGGCGCGCCGCACGCTCGGCGACCGTGGCATCCCCCAGGGGCGAGGGATCGCCGGCGCACGACATGGAACAATCGAGGTGAATTTTGCGAAATCCGGCGCGAACGTAATCGTCGATCAAGGTTTCCGCCAGCGCCATCGCCTCCTGAGCCGGGCGATCTTGCCAGGCGTTGGGCCCCAGGTGATCGCCACCCAGCCACACGCGCTCGCGCGCCAGGCCCACTTCATCCGCCAGGCGCCACAGCGCATCGCGGAACTGGGCCGCCGTTTGGCCGGTATAGCCGCCGAATTGATTAACCTGGTTGGACGTCGCCTCCACCAATACCGGCGTGCCGCGCGCTTTGGCCTGCCGCAGCGCGGCCTTCAGAACCCAGGGATGGGCGGAACAGACGGAAAAGATCCCGACCGGCATACCGGCCTTGTGCTGCTCGACAAGCTGTAACAACTGCTGCATGAAGCCCCCATGCAGGCGCCCTGCTACCGATCGGCGATGATGACCTCCACGCCCAGTTCGGTTAACGCCCGCTCGTAATCGTCCGGAAGACGGCTGTCGGTGATCAGCCGATGGATTTGTCCGGCTTCGCGAATCATGCAAAAGCTCTTGCGACCGAATTTGCTGGCATCCGCCACCGCGATAATCTCGCGTGCCACCTCGCACATCACGCGATTGAGGTGCGCCTCACCGGGGTGAGGCGTGGTGATGCCGGCGCTCAGATCGAACCCGTCGACGCCCAAAAACAGTTTGTCGAAGCGGTACTGACGCAATTGCTGCTCGGCAGCCGGACCGTAGAGCGAGTAAGAGTTGCGGCGCACGCTGCCCCCCAGCACCATGACTTCCACCCCGTCGTTTCCCGAAAGCTCGTAGGCAATGTTCAGCGCATTGGTCATCACCACCAGATCGCGCCGCCCCTTCAGGAACGGCACGATCTGCGCGGTGGTGGAACCGGAATCGAGGATCAACGCATCGCCATCGCGCACATAGCCGGCCGCCGCGTTGGCGATCAGCGTTTTGACGTCGCGATTCAACCGCCCTTTGTCCCGTAACGGCCGATCGAAAGCGAATTGCTGATTGAGCATTGCGCCGCCGTAAGCGCGCAGCGCACACCCTTTTCGTTCCAGAAAGCGCAGATCGTTGCGGATCGTCACCGTGGATACCGCAAACTGCTTACTGAGCTGCTCCACGCGCACGCTGCCGTGCTCGCATAACAGATCGATAATGTGTTCACGTCGCTTTGCGGTATTCACTGGCATGAGCTGCGGTCCTCAGGTTTCCGGCATCGCCGGGGAGAAGATGGCTTTCGCTCTACTGCGCTGGCATTACAGCAAAGCGAAAGCAATGAAATTGTGATCGGGCTTACAGCCCCGTTTTAGCAAAAAAACCGCCAAAAAACCTTTCGAATCGAAACGAATCGAAAAGCAAAAAGTGGAATGGGAGAAAAATGAAATGCCATGACGAGCGCTAACCCCCGGAGCGCTGAGACGTGGGCTGCACGGAAAGCGAAAGCGGCGCATGGTGCGCCCCACGCCATGACTTTTAGTTCACTCAGTGACCAGGATCACATAATGATAATTATCCTGCGGCCGGCGGGGATTAACCGCCACCATCCCGCCGGGCCATCCCCTTGTCAGTACGAGCCATCTTCCCTACACTTGCGATCAGATATCGGCCCCTTGTCGGTACGTAAGCGTTAACGTCAATCAACGCATCACGCCATGCAGCGCTGATTGACTGCATGCCCTGGTGCGAGGAACCCATGCCGCAACCCGCTTCATCCCCAGCGTCCACCGCGACCCCGCGTCGCCGGTTACACCGCCCTATTTTGCTGATCGTCGGCATTATGCTGATCGCGGCCAACCTGCGCGCCGCCCTGACCAGCGTCGGCCCGCTGCTGGAGCAGATCCAGCAACAGCTGGCGTTGTCCGCCACCGCCGCCGGCCTGATCAACTCACTGCCGCTGATCCTGTTCGCCATTCTCTCGCCGCTGACCCCAGCGCTGGCGAAACGCATCGGCATCGAGCGCACCCTGGGCCTGGCCCTCGCGCTGCTGGTCTGCGGTATCGTGCTACGTTCCCTGCCGCAAGACGCCATGCTCTGGCCGGGCAGCGTCCTGATCGGCGCCGCCATCGCCTTCGCCAACGTGGTGCTGCCAACGCTGGTGAAAAGAGATTTCCCACATCGCGCTGCCGCGATGATCGCTGCCTATGCGGCGGTGATGTCACTGGTTGCCGCCATCGCTTCCGGCCTGGCCGTGCCACTGGCCTCCCTGGCCAACCTCGGCTGGCGGTTCTCTTTGCTGTGTTGGGGTTTGCCCGCGCTGCTGGCGCTGTTGGTGTGGCTGCCGCAGCTGCGGCGCTCCGCCACCCCCGTCGCCAAAGAGCCGCAGCCAACAGAGCTGCAACGCTATCGCTCTCCCTGGGGCAGTGCACTGGGTTGGCAAGTAGCGATGTTCATGGGGCTGCAATCGATCGCCTTCTACACCATCATCGGCTGGTTCAGCGCCTTTGCCGCCAGCCACGGCACCTCCGCTCAGCAGGCGGGTTTCGAACTGTTCGTTTACCAGGTGGTGGCAATCGTCGCCAACTTTGTCATGGTGGTGATTTTGCCGCGTGCGCGCGATCAGCGGGCAATAGCGTTGGGCAGCTCGCTGCTGATCTTCATCGGCGTCGGGGGATTATTGGTGCAACCCGCCAGTTCACTGGTGTGGCTGACGTTTGCCGGGTTGGGGGCGGGGAGTTCGCTGGTGCTGGCGCTGTCGTTCTTTGGATTGCGCAGTCAGCATCATCATCAGGCGACGCTGCTGTCGGGTATGGCGCAATCCGTCGGTTATCTGTTAGCGGCGCTGGGGCCCACCCTATTTGGCTTACTGCACGATCTGACGGAAGGCTGGCGCTGGCCGTTGATCGCCCTGCTGTGCCTGACCGTCTTGCAAATGCTGTTCGGCGCGTTGGCCGGCCGCAGCCGCGTGATCAGCTAACGCTGCGGCGCGATGGGGGCCGCGCCGCCTCAGAGTCGGTGTCCTGCCATAAATCTTCAATAAAGGCGCGCTGCTCATCGCTCAGCACCCATGACGGCGGAATTTTGGACGGTGCGCGACGCTCAGCGCCCTCACGGTTTTTAGCCTGCTTTTTGTTCACGAATCGCCTTCCTGCTTAACCTGCTAACTCAGTAACCAGTAAATCACGGCGGCGGTTAACAGCCAGAATAGCCCGCTACCGATAAACACACACAGCCATGCTCTACGTTTGATATCAGATCCATCCTTGCTCACCACAGCGCCCTCAACCAATAGATTAAACCATTCAAACATTAATTATCGATCTGTTTTAACGATCAATAAAGTCGTTTTTTCCTATGGAAATTTAAAAAACAACTGCTAGCCATAGATCTGCATTACCGCCCTGGTAAGAACGGCACCGTGGATATCACTGTTATCGGCAGGCGATAACTTGAATTGATAGGCGAACGAACGTGCAGTGTGTCATACCTTGAAAGGTCAAAATTAAACCACTAGTAAATAATTCAACTATCAATTATTTGACTGGCCGTAAGCCAAATCGACAACAGACAGCGCTAAAGGCGGGGGATAAAATGAAACGACATACTGGGATCATACGAAGAGAAGCACCGGCCCGCTTTGGTCTCGCCCGGGCCGGCGTGAGTTAACCGATTCTGCTGACGGAATCCCGGCTGGCATGTTCACGCTCGCTGCCGGTCAGCTCACGTAAATGACCCGAGCGCATCTCAAGCAACCGATCGGCGTATTCGAAATAGTGATCGTCATGGCTGATGGCAAACACCGTTTTGCCCAGCGCACGCAGTTCTGGCAATAGTTCACGATAGAAAATGCGCCGGAATTGCGGATCCTGATCCGCGGCCCATTCATCCAACAGCAAGATATCGCGCTGTTCCGCCACCGCCAGCAGCAAAGCCAGACGCTTGCGCTGCCCCTGCGACAGTTGCGGATTGGTCACCCTGGTGCCGTCGAACTGCAGTTTGCTTTTCATATTCAACCGCTCGAGCCAGGCGGCGACCAGCTTCGCATCGGGTTCACCGCCTTCCGGCCCTTGTAAACGATCGAACTGATGAAAATCGGTGAAAATCGCCGAAAATAGCCGGCGGTAGTCCGGCATATCCGCCGCGGTCTGGGCGACGCCATCCAGCACGATGTGGCCGCTCACCGGTCGGTACAATCCGGTCAACAGCATCGCCAGCGTTGACTTGCCGCTGCCGTTGCCGCCGATCAAAAAGACCAGCTCGCCACGCCGCAGCGTCAGATTAAGCGGCCCGACGGCAAAACCGGGCTGCTGTTCCTTATCTGCATAGTGAAAAACCACGTCACGCAGCTCCAGCGTCTGCCAGGAACGGCAGGCGGCGACAGGGAACGCCGGTTGGTACTCGGCCAAGTGCAGCGTCTTCAGCTTGTTGAAGGCGACTTCGGCGCTGACCAGCGTCGGAAACGCCCCCACCGCCTGCAGTAATGGCGTGCGCAAGAACAGCAGCGTCAGGGAATAGGTGGCAGCCACCGCCGAGTCCGCCCATCCCAGGCTGTTAGCCATAAAGAACACCAGCCCAATCGCGCCTAACATCATGATATTTGACCAGTTGAGCGCACTCAAATGGAAGGTATCGGCGCGAATGATATGGTGGCGGTAAGTTTGCGCATCGGGTTGATAGGTCTGTTCGTACAGCGCCTGCGCTCGCTTGCGGTTTAACGTCAGTTCCTTGCGACCGTCAATCACCGATTCGTAATGATGATAGAGGCGCTCTTCCGACTCGCGCAAACTGGCCATATGGCGATAAACCCGCGAGACCAGGCAGCCGCTGCCCACCACGGTGACGGCGACCCACACCGCCGTCACCGCCAACATTTTCGGCGATAACCACCCCAGATAGGCCGCCGACCCCAAGGTTAAAATCACCCCTTGCACCAGTTCGGGCAAGCGCACGAAGGCGACGGTGATATTGCGGACATCGCTGGACAGGCTCGCCAACAATGAGGCGCTGCCTAACTGTTCAAGGCGTTCAATATCGGTATCCAGGATGCGCTTCACTAACTGCCCGCGCAGGCGGTAGACGAAGTAATGGCCCAATGTCGTCAGCGCCAATTGCGATCCCAGCGTGACCGCCATCAGCAATGCCAGCAGGGCGAGAAACATTGGCAGTACGGCCAACGCATCGCCGCCGGCGTCCATCAGGTATTGATTGATAAACGCAATAATACCGATGCCTAAGCCGGCGCTGGTCATGGTCAATGCCATAACCGCCAGAAATGGCCAACGATACTGGTGATAAACCACCCGTAGCAGTTCCATGAAAAAACCTCTGAAGTCGCGATCTGGCAGGCATTGTAAGCGGCACGAGAATGAGATCAAGACGAATTCTCATTGCTCGCGCAGCCTCTGATTTCGACGCCAAGGGCATTTTGATGATTGCTTATTGAAACGAGAGACTTACACTGACGCCTCTATCCGCTGAAGGGAACAGCCGATTATGCTCGCCACTCACGAATACGCCAACGACCTGATTCTGTTCGCCCTGATTGTCGACTACGGCTCGTTCAGCAAGGCCGCGGAGAGCGCCGGCATCACCAGTTCGGTGGTCAGTAAACGCATCGGGCGGCTGGAGAAATCCCTGGGCGCCCGGCTGCTGTACCGCACCACGCGCAGCCTGACGCTGACCGAAAGCGGCCAGGCGCTCTACCAACAGGCCAAAGAGATCGGCGCCAAAGTGCAGGAGGCACTGTACGCCGTCAGCGAAAAAAGCGAAGAATTAACCGGTACCATCCGCATGTCGGTGCCGACCATTTCGGGCGAGCTGCTGCTGAGCGAGAGCGTGGCGGAGTTTTGCGCACTGCATCCCAGTCTAAAGGTCGAAATGCGGCTGGAAAACCGCTTCGTCGATCTGGTGGAAGAAGGCATCGATCTGGCGATCCGTACCGGCACTATGCCAGATTCGAGCCTGATTGCCCGGCCGATCTTCGATTCCCGCTGGGTGATCGTCTGCTCGCCGGGCTATTTGGAAAGCCACCCGGAACCACGCAGCGCCGAAGACCTGCTCGGCCACAATTGCCTGACCTACACCTACCAGGAGAGCGGCACCGCCAACTGGCTGATGAAACGGCCGGGGCGCAACGAAATCTACGAGCTGCAGGTTAACGGCAACCTGTCGGCCAACAATGCGCGGGCGATCCGCAAAGCGGTGATCGGCGGCCACGGCATCGCCATGGTGCCGCGCTGCATGGTGTATGAGGATTTGCAGGACGGCAAACTGACGGAGATCCTGGCCGGCCACTGCGGCAAGGTATTGGGTATTTATGCCGTTTATCCTTACACCCGCAATCTGCCGTTAAAAACCCGTCTGCTGATCGAACATATCATCGGTTCCTACCAAAATATCGGCCATTACTTTTGAGTTTTCTTCTCTGATTATTTCCCCTCGGCCGCAAAAGACCGCGGGGATTACGGCATTTTTGGACATAATCTATTGAACATTACGGCTTAATTAATGTGATATCGCGCATTCATCACACATAAAAACCTTCTATCAAACTGATTTTAAAGCAGTTAATTTACCCCCTCCCGTCGACCAATTTCCCGCCGCCAACGCCGTTCGCCGATGTTAAAAAATTACCGCATGGCATCGTCGCCATCGTTGTGATTAGAATGAAAATGTTGCGGTAATTAACCTTTCAGCTACATATCTCTGCCCATAAAAATAATAACCCTGAGGATCTTATGCCCCTGCTTTTTAGTATTGCGCCCATCGTCCTACTGATTTGGATGATGACCAAAAGGAATGGCGTGCCCTCTTATCTCGCCCTGCCGCTGACGGCCGCCGCGGTGTATGCCGTACAGCTCCTGTGGTTCGATGCCTCGCTGCGGCTGCTGCATGCCAATATCATCACCGCGCTGGTGTCGACGCTGACGCCGATCACCATCATCGCCGGCGCCATCCTGCTCAACAAACTGATGCAGGTAAGCGGCGCGGAAAACGTGGTGCGGCGCTGGCTGGAAACCATCAGCCCCAATCCCGTGGCTCAGCTGATGATTATCGGCTGGGCATTCGCCTTTATGATCGAGGGTGCCAGCGGCTTCGGCACCCCGGCCGCCATCGCCGCGCCGATTCTGGTCGGGCTGGGCTTCAACCCGCTGCGCGTCGCCCTGCTGACGCTTGTAATGAACTCGGTACCGGTCTCCTTCGGCGCCGTGGGCACCCCCACCTGGTTCGGCTTTGCCAATCTCGGCCTGTCGGACGCCAGCCTGCTGGAGATCGGCCGGCAAACCGCGCTGATCCACTTCATCGCCGGCTTCGTTATTCCTCTGCTGGCGCTGCGCTTTATCGTTTCCTGGCAGGATATCCGCCGTAACCTGCCGTTTATCCTGCTCAGCGTGCTGAGCTGCACCCTGCCCTATCTGCTGCTGGCCCAGGTGAACTATGAGTTCCCGGCGCTGGTCGGCGGCGCCATCGGCCTGGCGCTCTCGGTGCTGCTGGCACGCGGCGGCATCGGTCTCGCCCGCAGCGACAAACTGCAGAACGCCGGGCAGGCGGTGCCGTTCTTGCAGGTGGTCAAGGCCATGACCCCGACCCTGCTACTGATTGCTATTCTGATAGTGACGCGCGTGCATCAGTTGGGCCTGAAGGCGCTGCTCAACAACACCACGCTGCTGTGGCAGGAAAACCTCGGCTGGCTCGGGGAGCTGCGCATTAGTCAGGCGCTGATCGTCGAACTGCAGCAGGTACTGGGCACCTCCGCCGCCGCCGGCTACAAAACGCTGTATGTCCCGGCGCTGATCCCGTTCCTGTTGGTGGTGGTGCTGTGTATTCCGCTGTTCCGTCTGAATGGCGGCCAGGTGCGGCAAATGTTCAGCGAAACCGGCGGGCGCATCGCGCGGCCCTTTATCGCGCTTTTCGGCGCGCTGGTGATGGTCAACCTGATGATGCAGGGCGGCGACAACGCGCCGGTGATCCTGATCGGGAAAGCGTTGGCGGCGCTGACCGGCGAGAGCTGGCTGCTGTTCTCTTCGTTCCTCGGTGCGCTGGGCTCGTTCTTCTCCGGTTCCAATACCGTTTCGAACCTGACGTTCGGCGGCATTCAGCAATCGATCGCCCAGAGCAGCGGCCTTGACGTCAATCTGACGCTGGCCCTGCAGTCCGTCGGCGGCGCCATGGGCAACATGGTGTGCCTGAACAACATTATCGCGGTCTGTTCGATCCTCGGGATCGGTAACGCCGAAGGCAAAATCATCAGAAAGACCGTGCTGCCGATGCTGGCGTACGGAGGGATTGCGGCCGGTATGGCAGCGATCCTCACGCTCTGACTGAACACTCGTTATCGCAAGCAAGACAAGAAGGTAAACACTATGATCATCTCCGCGTCAACCGACTACCGGGCCGCCGCCCAGGCCAAACTGCCGCCGTTTCTGTTTCACTACATCGACGGCGGGGCCTACGCGGAGCATACGCTGAAGCGCAATACCGCAGATCTGGCCGATATTGCCCTGCGCCAGCGCGTGCTGCGCAATATGTCCGAACTCAGCCTGGAGACCACGCTGTTCGGCGAGCAGCTGGCGATGCCGGTAGCGCTGGGGCCGGTGGGGCTGACCGGCATGTACGCCCGCCGCGGCGAAGTGCAGGCCGCGCGTGCCGCGGCCAAAAAAGGCATTCCGTTCACGCTGTCCACCGTGTCGGTCTGCCCGATCGAAGAGGTAGCGCCGGCGATCGATCGGCCGATGTGGTTCCAGCTCTACGTGCTGAAAGATCGCGGCTTTATGCGCAACGCACTGGAACGCGCCAAGGCCGCCGGCGTGAAAACGCTGGTGTTTACCGTCGACATGCCGGTGCCCGGCGCCCGTTACCGCGACGCCCACTCGGGAATGAGCGGCCCTAACGCCGCCCTGCGCCGCGTGCTGCAGGCGTTTACCCATCCGCAGTGGGCCTGGGATGTCGGCCTGTTCGGCAAGCCGCACGATCTGGGCAACGTCTCGGCCTACCGCGGCAAACCGACCAGCCTGGAAGACTACATCGGCTGGCTGGGCGCCAACTTCGATCCGTCGATTTCCTGGAAAGATCTGGAGTGGATCCGCGAATTCTGGGACGGCCCGATGATCATCAAAGGCATTCTGGATCCGGAAGACGCCAAAGACGCGGTGCGCTTCGGCGCCGACGGCATCATCGTCTCCAACCACGGCGGCCGCCAGCTGGACGGCGTGCTGTCGACCGCGCGCGCCATGCCGGCGATCGCCGACGCAGTGAAAGGCGACATTACCCTGTTGGCCGACTCCGGCATCCGCAGCGGCCTGGACGTGGTGCGCATGATCGCGCTGGGCGCCGACAGCGTGCTGCTGGGGCGCGCCTTCGTCTATGCGCTGGCGGCGGCGGGCGAAGCCGGGGTGGCCAACTTGCTGGATCTGATCGACAAGGAAATGCGCGTCGCTATGACGCTCACCGGCGCGAAATCCATCACGGAGATCAACGCCGGATCGCTGGTCAGAAACGCCTGATTCACAGCGGCTGCACGCCCTCCGGGTACGCGTTGTAGCTCATCTTGCTGATGAATGCCCCGGCCGGTGACACCAGCACCCGGCCGGCGGCGTCCAGCCCGAGGAAGGTGCCGGTGCAGCGTCCGGAGATAAAGTCGAAGAAGAACACCGAGCACACCGGGATAATCTTTTCCCGGAAGGTGAACAGGAACATCTCATCCTCAAACTTGTAGTAAGTGGCGTAGTCCATGTCGCCGTGGCCGAACTGTTCGCCGCGCAGGTTTTGCCAGGCGTAGCGCTCGGTGTTGACGTAGAAGTGCTCGTAGTAATGGTTGGGGCTGTAGACGTTCAGCGTGCGATAGCCGATCAGCTCGCGGGTCAAATGCGGTGCGATGCCGCCCGGCGTGACGCCTGCAATCAGCCCAACGTGGAAGCTTTGCTTGAGGCGAGACCCCTTTTCTACCGCATGTTCAGGCAGCAGCGTGCTGCGCACCAGCAGCGCCCGGCCGCTGTCGCGGTTGAGCACCAGCGTCAGGCATTCGTTGCCCGGCGACTGCAGCGGAATATTGAAGAAATAGCGTGCGGCGGAGGTTTGCACCTCTTCGTAAGCGTCCTCGCCGCTCTCCCCGCCCCAGGCCCAGAGCACCCGCTGCCGATCGGCGCTGAAACGCAGCGTGAAGTCCCCGCCGTCTTCAAAGGCGATCTGCAACGTTTTGCCGCGCCAGTCCTGGGTGCCCGGCAGCCGGTTGGTGTCGATGCCGCGTGCGAAATCGTCGTAATTCTTCCAGTCCGGTTCGGCATTTTGATTCAGTACGGATTGTTCTGCTGACATCTTCGCTCTCCTTGATTGAATGGGATAAAACCGTCTTACACGTCGGCAACGCTCGCCGGTTTCACCGTTCTGCGGCTCACCACCGCGGGTGCAGTTTCATCGAGAAAACAGCTCAGTACGCCGGCGCAGACCGCGCCGGCAGCCGCCAGCCACATCACGCTGACCAGGCCATAGCGATCGGCGATCAGCCCGGCGATAAACGGCGCCAGACAGCCGCCAATCACCTCGCCGATCCCCATCACCAGCCCCAACGCGGTGGCGATACGGGCCGGCGATACCGTTTCAGACGGGATGGTGGCCATAAACAGCGTGAAGCAGCCGAGGCCGGTATAAGACAGGAACACCAGCACGCCCAGCAGCCACGGGTTGTCGACGTAGCTCAGGAACAGCGGGCAGCACACCGCCAGCAATGAAAAGAAGATCAGCGTCGGCTTGCGGCCGAGGCGATCGGAAATCGCCGGCACCGCTACGCCCCAGAACACCCAGGCAGCGCCGATGGCGCTCATGATGCCGCCCATCGTGCCTTCGCCGAAGCCGCGGTCGGTCACCAAAAAGTTGGGGGTGAAGGTAATGATGATCATGAACCAGGTGACGAACACGCAGGAAATCAGAATGCACAGCGCCACGTTCTTGATTTTGAACAGCTCGCCGTAAGCGGCTTTGCCCGCCGCCTTACCGGTCGCCGGCGCGGCGATAAAGGCGGGATCTTTTTTGCCGTTCACATGGCGATAGATCAACCACGCCAGAATGATGCCCGGCACGGCGGTCAGGTGAAACGCCATGCTCCAGCCCCACTTCTGCGCCAGATAGATGATCAGCGGCGGCGCGATAATGCCGCCCAGCAGCCCCGGCGCCGCGCCCTGGATCAATCCCATGTTGAAACCGCGGCGCTGCGGCTGCGATTTTTCCACCATCAACGATTGCGCGATCGGCAAAACCGGCCCTTCGGCGATCCCCATCAGCGCCCGGAAGATCAATAGCATGGCAAACCCGCTGACCAACCCCGACAGCGCGGAGAACAGCGAAAACACCAGGATCGACAGGATCAGCATCGGTTTGCGGATATTAAAGCGATCGGCTATCGCCCCCAGCCCCGCGCCAGACAGCGCCCAAGTCAATGCCAGCACCGCCGACAGCGTGCCGAGATGCACGTTGCTGAGCTTGAGGTCGGCGGCAATCATCGGAAACAGAAACGAGATGGTCAGACGATCGACGAACACGCAGCCGAAGACGAAAAACAAAATAATCAGCAACCGGTTCTCTTCACTTAATGCGCGGCGAGGCCCTGGCGATGTATTCATAGCGTCATTTGTCCATAAGTTAACTTATGAATGGCGACCCGCCATGGCATAAGTGTATTAAGCGCTCGGCCAAGAGAAACATTGGCCCTCCGTCACGACAACAACTCATTAACATATTAATGACATAAAATTATCGCAAGCCGGCGGTCTGTCAACCGGCGCTTTCTTAGAGACGAATGAAGTTTTTATCCGGTACTATTTTAAAATAGAATTATCACAATCAGATATTTTATCACTTTGTTTTTACAGATAATAAAATAATAACGGGTATTTTCCCGCGGTTAAAAACGCCTATTTTCACGCCATCTGTGAATAATCTCACCATTAACTCTTCAGGTTTATTAATTTGTTATCCACTTTCAGTTAACGATAGGCAGCATTCGGATTCGTTTTTATCTATTGAATCATTTCGTTTTATTTTATTACCACACAACAAAGTAACTCTTACGAGGGAAAGGCTATTGGCAGGGTACATCATTTAATCTGGACAATAACAAAAGCGCAGAGCGTGACGTAAATCACGGCAATCATGCCGTATCCTGCAAAGTAATTATGCTCGCAACAGCAATTATCTATTGCGATTAGGGCTGTTTATCTCAATTAAGCGCCATGCAACACTTCGTGCCATCGTTCGACACCGCGCCGCAAGGCCAGAGACGGAGTGACACATGAGCATCGAAAAACTAACCCGGGAGCCGCTTTCCATCGGCATCGAGTTGCCGCTGGACAACGATTGGTCCACCAGCGGGCAGCTGAAACGCCAGCAGGATGGGCGACCGTTCGGCGTGCCGGACATGAGCGAACACGCTGCGCGCATCAAGCTGGCCGATGAGCTCGGCTTTCGCGCCGCCTGGGTTCGCGACGTGCCGCTGTACGATCCGGACTTCGGCGACGCCGCGCAGGTGTTTGAGACCTTTACCTACCTCGGCTACCTGTCCAGCCTGACGCGCAATATTCTGCTGGGCACCGCGGCCGTGGTGCTGCCGCTGCGCCAGCCGTGGCTGGTACGCAAAGCGGCTTCCACGCTGCAAACGCTGAGCGGCGATCGTCTGCTGCTCGGCGTCGCCAGCGGCGATCGCCCTGTGGAATACCCGCTGTTCGGCGCCGATTACGCCGCGCGCGGTGAACGCTTTCGCACCAGCGTCGGCATTCTCAAAGGGGAAGCCGACAGCGCGCTCCAGCCTGGATTGCGCCTGCTGCCGGCCACGCCGCCGCCGCCGCTGCTGGTCGCCGGGCTGGCGCAACAAACGCCTGAGTGGGTGGGAAAAAATATGGATGGCTGGCTGTCGTATCCCGGCACGCCTGCGGACCACGTTTCGCGGGTCAAACTCTGGCGTAACGTGGCCGGTGACAAACCCTACGTCAGCTTTATTCATCTCGACCTCACAGATAACGCCGACGCGCCGATTCAGCGCCATCGCTTCGGCATCAAGAGCGGCCGCAATGGGTTGATTCAGGAACTGAGCGCCATGCGTGACGCCGGGGTCAACCACATCGGCCTGCATTTCCGCCGCAACCAGCGGCCGCTGGAAGAGACGATGCAGGAGATCGGCCAACTGGTGTTACCGGAATTCCATCGCGCCTGACGCCCGCTTTAGCCCGCTATTCCGACCTGAGCTGGTCTTTGCCCCGTTACCGGGGCTTTTTTATTTCCGCCGCTGCTAGTTCATAACAACTCAGTCTAATCCCTACGGCCAAACGGCGGCATGATGACGGGGAAACGAGCCACTATGAGGAATGAGCAATGACGGCAAAACTGACAGAAGCGGGCTTTTGGCGCAAAACCGCCGACTCTTCATCGCTGCGCGAGCCGCGCGTACTGATCCGGGTCTACGTCGACGAAGGCGAGATTGACCGCGCCATCGCGTTTTACGAGCAACTGCACGGCGTGGAAGCGGATATGCGTTTCGACTTTCCCGAGCATCGGTTGGTGCTGGCAGCGGTAGGACCGTTTCTGATCCTGGAAGGCGCGGAAGAAAACCTACGCCCTTTTCGCAGCACCGTCGGCACGCTGCTGGTCGATGACATTTACCCTTACCACCAGCGGCTGCTGGCGGCCGGAGCCGAGATCTTCTTCGGCCCGGTGGAAGTGCCCACCGGCGCCTGTTTCAATGCGCGCCTGCCGGACGGCACGATTGTCGAGTACGTGCATCATCGGCCGCGCGCGGACGAATAAACCGCCTCAGGGGATCGCCGGCGTCATGGCGTAACCGCGCAGATCCTTGCGCAGGCTGACCATGTACAGCACGATCACCGCCGAGAACGGCAGGCCGCACAGCACCACTGCGGTCTGCATCGCGCTGAAACTGCCGGCGTACAGCAACCCGGCGCACACCAGCGTGGTGACCGCCGCCCAGAACACTCGCAGCCAGGCCGGCGCGTCATCGTGCGCGGAACCGCCCTGGCAGGAGAGGTTAGCTATCATCAGCGTGCCGGAGTCGACCGGCGTCAGGAACAGCACAAAGCTTATCACCACCACGAAACCGGCGGTCAGCTGGGTATAGGGCAGGTATTCGAACAGCTTGAACACCGCCATCGGCGGATCGCTTTGCGCTACCTGCCCCAGGATCGCCTGCCCGCCTTCCAGCACCAGGCTGATGGCGGTATTGCCGAAGATCGACAGCCACGCCAGCGTGAACCCGAGCGGGATCAGCAACACGCCGAAGATCAGTTCACGGATGGTGCGGCCTTTGGAAATGCGTGCGATAAACAGCCCGACGAACGGCGCCCACGCCACCCACCAGGCCCAATAAAACAGCGTCCAGGCACCCTGCCATTGGCGCGCCTTGCCGTACAGATACATATCAAAGCTGCGGCTGACGAGCGAGGTCAGATAATCCCCGAGGTTCTGCAACATGCCGTTGAGCAGGTTCAGCGTCGGGCCAGCCAGAAACACGAACAGCAGCAGCAGGCACAAGAAGCCGACGTTGATGTTCGACAGCATGGCAATGCCCTTCTCGACGCCGGTGACCGCCGCCAGCGTGGCCACCACCATCATCACCACGATCAGCGCCAGCAGTACGCCGGTGCTTTGCGGGATGTCGAACAGGTAAAACAGCCCCGAGTTCACCAGCAGCGCGCCGATCCCCAGGTTGGTCACCATCGAGATAACCGTCACCAGAATGCCGAAGCTGTCCACCAGATGGCCGACGCCACCGTGGATACGCTCGCCGAAGATCGGGTACAGCGCCGAACGCAGCGCCAGCGGCAAACCGCGACAATAGGCGAAATAGGCGAGCGCGGTGGCGATCAACGCATACAGCGCCCAACCGTGCAGCCCCCAGTGTAAAAAGGTCAGCGCCATCGCCTGCCGCGCCGCCTGTACGCTGCCGCCGCTGCCTTCCGGTGGCGACAGGAAGTGATCCAGCGGCTCATAGGCGCCGTAATACACCAGCGCAATACCGATGCCCGACGAGAACAGCATCGCCACCCAGGAGGGGTAGCTGAACTGCGGCGGCTCGTCATCCTGGCTCAGGCGAATATGGCCAAAGCGCGACAGCGCCAGCCAGAACACGAACGCCATGCAGGCGACCATCAGCAGCATGTAATACCAGCCGAACACATCGGCCACCCAGCTTTGCGCGACATTCAACCACTGTTTGCTGGCGGCGGGAAACAGCACAATCAGCGATCCCAGCAGCAGGATCACTGCCGCTGAACCGAAAAATACCGGGACATTTAATCTGACAGGTTCTTCGTCAAGCGATGGGGGAGTTTTCATTGTCATTGGCAGGCTTCCATGATGCGAAAGACAGACGATTTAAATGCAACCTTCAGTTAACATCCTATCGTCATTTATTTGACATTTTCGCAGCATATAGAGTATTGATTGACCGTTCAATCAATCAAATTCAAAGTGTGATTTGCCTATCAGTTGGGGAAAATATGTACCGCAGAGACATTCCTGAGCAGCGCAAGGAGCAGCTGATTAACGCCGCCTTCGAAACCATCAGCGTAGTGGGGCTGGCCGGCGTCACCCTCTCTCAGGTGGCGAAAGAGGCCGGGCTGTCGACCGGCATCGTCAGCCACTATTTTGGCGATAAAGAAGGATTGTTGAGCGCGACCATGCGCAAGATCCTGCGCGATCTGCGCGACGCGGTGGCCGAGTGCCGCGCTCAGGCGGCGAGCGACAGCCAGTCGCAGCTGTGCGCCATCATTCAGGGCAACTTCCACCCCAGCCAAACCAACGCTATTTCCATGCGCGCCTGGCTCGACTTCTGGGCCGCCAGCATGCACCAGCCGGTGCTGCGCCGCCTACAGCGCGCCAACGATCGGCGGCTCTATTCCAATATTTGCAGCCAGTTCCGCCGCGAGCTGCCGCTGCAGCAGGCGCGCGACGCAGCGCGCGGGCTGGCGGCGATGATCGATGGGCTTTGGCTGCGCGGTAGCCTGGCCGGGGATGACACCGATCTGCAGCAGGATTACCGCATCGCCTGCGACTACGTGATACAACGGCTCAAGGCCGCGCCATCGGCGGGGTGAACGGCAGCGTCAGTGCGGTTCCTGCTCTTCGCTGTACTGGGTTTGCCACATGGCGGCGTAGCGGCCGTTCGCCGCCAGCAGCGTCTCATGCCCCCCGCGTTCGACGATCTCCCCCGCCTCCAGCACGATGATCTCATCGGCGTCCACCACGGTGGAGAGCCGGTGGGCGATCACCAGCGTGGTGTGGTTGCGACTCACCTCGCGCAGGTGCCCCTGGATTTCGCGCTCGGTCTGGGTATCCAGCGCGCTGGTCGCCTCGTCGAACACCAGGATGGCCGGATTTTTCAGGATGGTGCGCGCGATCGCCACCCGCTGCTTTTCACCGCCCGACAGCTTCAGCCCGCGCTCACCCACCCGGGTGTCGTAACCGTCAGGCAGACCGACGATAAAATCATGGATATGCGCCAGCCGCGCCGCCCGCTCGATGTCTTCATCGCTGGAGCCGGTTTTGCCGTAACCGATGTTGTAGCGCAGCGTATCGTTGAACAGCACCGTATCCTGCGGCACGATGCCGATCGCCTGCCGCAGGCTGGCCTGGGTCAGTTGGCGAATGTCCTGGCCGTCGAGGGTAATGGCGCCGCCCTGCACATCGTAGAAGCGGAACAGCAGGCGCGACAGCGTGGACTTGCCCGCGCCGGAGGCGCCGACCACCGCCACCGTGTGGCCCGCCGGAATGGTAAAACTCACCTGCTTGAGGATTGGTCGGCGCGTGTCGTAACCGAAGCTGACCGCGTCGAATCGCACTTCGCCGCGCTCGAGGCGCAGCGGCTGCGCATCCGGGCTATCGACGATCTCACGCTTTTCCTGCAGCAGATCGAACATATTCTCCATGTCGATCAGCGCCTGGCGCACCTCGGAATAAATAAAGCCGAAGAAGTTCAGCGGCTGATACAGCTGCAGCAGGTAGGCGTTGACCAGCACAAAGTCGCCGACCGTCATCGTCCCCTGGGTAATGCCCTGCGCCGCCATGGCCATCATCACGATCAGCCCGATCGAGATAATGGCGGTTTGCCCCAGGTTGATCGCGGTAAAACTGAATTGGTTCTTGATGGCGGCGTATTCGTACAGCCGCCGCGACAGATCGAAACGCTCGGCCTCGAACGCTTCATTGCCGAAGTACTTCACGGTCTCATAGTTCAGCAGGCTGTCGATGGATTTGCTGTTGGCGTCGGCGTTGGCCTTGTTGAGCTCGCGGCGAAAACGGGTGCGCCAGCTCACCGCCAGCACGGTGAACAGAATGTAGCAGCCGACCGTCGTCAGGATCGCCAGCGCAAACCAGCCGTTCAGCATATGCCACATGATTGCCGTGACCAGCGTCAGTTCGAACAGGATCGGCACGATGGAGAACAGCAGCCGCGACAGCACCGTGGACACCGCCTGGGTGCCGCGCTCGATGGATAGCGACAGCCCGCCGGTCTGACGCTCCAGATGGAAGCGCAGGCTCAGCGCATGCAGCTGGCGAAATACCCGCACGCCCAGCAGGCGCGTGGCATTCTGGCTGACGTGGATAAACATCACGTTGCGCAGCTCCTCAAACAGCGCGCCGCCCACCCGCGCCACGCCGTAGGCGATAATCAGCCCCAGCGGCACCGCCAGCATTTTCGCCGTCTCGCCGCTCAGCGCATCGACCATTGCTTTGTAGGCCAGCGGCACCAGCGTGGTGCTGACCTTAGCCGCCACCATAAACACGAAGGCCACCACCAGATACCCCCGCAGGCGCGGGTTGTCTTTCGGCCACAGGTAGGGCAGCAGGAATTTCAGCAAACGGGAACGGTCCATCATGTAATATTCATCTTCTCGGTCGTGCTCGCGGCGCACGGCCGCGTGGGGGTTATGAGTTTGGCCTGGCCGGCGGCGAACGCCGCAGCCATCCCGTTTTCCTGCGGTGGCAACTCAGCATCATCCGTCAGGAGAAGCGGCGGCGACTCGGGCAAAGTTCAGGCATGGAGGAGACAATCACATGACCCAGACGTATGCAAAGCGCTTTGCGCAGGTCTTTGACTATATCGACCGCCACCTGGACGAGGCGCTCACCGTCGAAAAACTGAGCGAAGTGGCCCATTTTTCGCGCTTTCATTTTCAACGCCAGTTTAGCGCGTATTGCGGCATCTCGGTGTGGCGTTATATCCAGTGGATGAGGCTTAAACGCGCCTCTTACCGCCTGGCGTATAACCCGCTGGAGCCGGTGATTGACATCGCGCTGGACGCCGGTTTTCAAAACCCGGAGTCCTTCAGCCGCGCCTTCAAACAGGCGTTCAGCCAAACGCCGAGCCAGTTTCGCAAACAGCCGGCCTGGATCGATTGGCAGCAGCGCTTTCCCGAACCAAAACATAAAAGGAAACAACCCATGAAGGTAGACATTGTCGATTTCCCTGCCACGCCGGTGGCGATGATCGAACATAGCGGCCCGCCCGCGCTGGTCAACGAAACCGCCGCACGCTTTATCGAGTGGCGCAAAACCAGCGGCCTGTCGCCGGTCAGAAGCAGCCGCACTTACGGCATCGCACCGCACGATCCGGCCATCACCGACGCGCAGGACTTCCACTTCTTCATTTGCGGCGAGGTCACTGCGCCGATCCCGGAGGACAACGCCTTTGGCGTGGTGAACGGCACGCTGCCGGCCGGGCGCTGCGCGGTGCTGCGCCATCACGGCTCGCTGGATGGGCTCTCGGAAAGTGCCCACTATCTGTACCGCGAGTGGTTGCCGGCCAGCGGCGAGGAGCTGCGCGATTTTCCGCTCTATTTCCACTACCACAACTTCGTGCACGAGGTGGCGGAATATGAACTGGTGACCGATCTTTACCTGCCGCTGAAATAGCTGACATCTGGCTCCGCAAGGAGCCAGATTGACGTTAACAGGACGGCGACGAACCTTGCGGCGGCAGATAACGCTGCGGATCGAGTGCGGTAGCGCGATAGCGGATCTGGAAGTGCAGGAACACCGAATCGGTGCCGGTGCTGCCCATGGTGCCGATCTTCTGCCCCGCTTTCACATCCTGACCGTTGCGCACCAGCGTAGTGTCGTTGTGCGCATAGGCGGTAATAAAATCTTCGCCGTGCTTAATCATGATCAGGTTACCGTAGCCGCGCAGCTGGTTGCCGACGTACACCACTTTGCCCTTGGCGGAAGCGTAAATCGGCTGGCCGCGTTTGCCGGCGATGTCGATGCCCTTGTTGCCGCCATCGGCATTGGAGTAGGCCTGCACGATCCGGCCGCTGGTCGGCCAGCGCCAACAGCGGGCGGCGCCCGGCGGCGGCGTCTGCTTGGCGATCGCAGCGGAAGACGAAGAGGTTTTACGACGCGTGGCGGCGGTTTTGGTCGGCGCGCTGCCGCTCAGCCGCAGTTTCTGCCCCACTTCCAGGCTATAGGGCGGGCGTATCTTGTTGATTCTGGCCAGATCGCTGACTTCGCTGTCGGTGATCCAGGCGATGTAGTACAGCGTATCGCCCCGTTTGACGGTGTAGGACTTGCCGGTGTAGGTGCCCTTCGGCAGTTTGTCGTAGTCGCGGTTGTAGGCATTTTTACCCGAACACCCGGCCAACAACAGCCCCAATGTCAGACACGCCGCGATGCGGCGCCACCCAGCCCATTTGCTTCCTGTGCTCAAATCCAGTCCTCGGTCGTCTTTTCGGTTCTGATACGCGTCAGCCGCACAGTGTAACATTTGCGCCGGGTCAGTCAAAAAGCGGGAAAGAGGCAACTATCGGAAAACAACTGGCACGGAGGCCGCTGCGGCACGATCGGCGGGAGGAAAAATGGCGCCATAAGGCGCCAAATCATGCAGCGATGCCGGGGTTACTGTTTACCTGAGGTCAGCAAACTGAAGCTGGTCATCAGATTGCGATAGTCAGGGATATGTTGAGAGAACAGGTTCCCCAACCCTTCGATATCATTTCGCCAATCGCGGTGCAATTCGCACGCCGCGCCAAACCAACTCATCAGCTGCGCGCCGGCCTGGGACATGCGATCCCAAGCCGCATCGCGCGTAATCGCATTGAACGTGCCGGATGCGTCGGTGATGACGAAAACCTCATACCCCTCTTCCAACGCAGAGAGCGCAGGAAACGCCACGCAAACCTCGGTCACCACGCCGGCGATGATCAGTTGTTTCTTGCCCGTGGCCTTTACCGCCTTGACGAAATCTTCATTATCCCAGGCATTGATATTGCCGGGACGAGCAATATAGGGGGCGTCAGGGAACGTTTGCTTTAGCTCTGGCACCAAAGGGCCGTTCGGTCCGTTTTCAAAACTCGTGGTCAGTATCGTCGGTAAATTGAAGTATTTAGCCAGATCGGCCAGCGCCAAAACATTATTTTTGAATTTATCCGGATCCTGATCTCTAACCAGGGACAGTAGCCCCGTCTGATGATCGACTAATAACACGGCGGCCTGTGCCTTATCTAATCGGTTATATTTAAAAGTCATTCCCTTCTCCTTTATCATCAAAATCATCAAATTCCGATCGCCCCATGCATTCCAAGCATGTAGCATGCTTTCAAACGCTCCGACATCAGGCTAGCAATGAACCAGCCGGGTAAATAGAACGATTATTGGGAATGAGTATCTCACCACTGGGAAGGTCAACCTTATATGATAGATTTCAATGAGATGGTTATGTTTGCCAGAGTAGTTGAATGCGGTGGATTTCTTTCCGCCAGTAAGAAGTTTGGTATACCCAAATCGACGCTATCAAGACGAATATCCAATTTGGAAAAAAGGCTCAATGTCAGACTTATTCAGCGTTCAACGCGAAACCTCATGGTCACCGATATAGGAAAAGAATATTATCAGTACTGCCTGCAGATGATTAGCACCGCAGAGAAAGCGGAATGCCTCATTATTAACAAAAGCGAAAAACCCACTGGAAAAATAAAACTAACCTGCTCAAACATTCTCCTGGATCTTGGCCTAACGGAAGTCCTGGCGAAATTCATGCTGCAATACCCCAAGGTCAATTTGCATGTGAAAATATTTAATCGCAACGTGGATATTATTTCTGAAGGGTATGACCTCTCATTAAAACTCATCGCCGATGAACCCAAAAACAGCAACTTGGTGATGCGTCGAATTTGCGCTGTGCCCACCGCATTTATGGTCGCCCCCTCTGCAACTATTCAGTACCAAAGTATCAATACGCCCGAAGATCTCTCCAGTTTGCCAACGGTCGGGTGGTTATCGACCCATCTTCAGGCCGCCTGGACGTTTCAACAAGCCGATCGCGAAGTCAAAATAAACAACGAGTCGCGCATGGTGTGCGATGACATTCGCCTGATCAAGGAATCGATCGTAAAAGGCGTCGGTGTTGGCTGCCTGCCGCTGAAATTAGCCCGCCAGGAACTGCTCGACGGCAGCCTGAAAACGCTGCTCGACGACTGGACATTGGAACAACACAAGATTGTCGCGTTTTACCCTTCCAGACAAGGACTCCCCCCTTCGGTAAGGGCGCTGATTGATTTCATCGTTGATGAACTGGCCGAATAACACGCCGCTACCAAGCATAAACGCCACGCCGGATTTACCGCAGTGATTAAAAAGTGACTACTATAATAGAGCGTTCGGAAAAATAGAGTGCCCCCGAGGATCGCAACAAAGAGAATGGAGCTGTAACATGCTAAACCTTGATCGCAATAATCTGCCCCTCCTGAGCGAAGAACTGCTCAAAAAGCAACGCACCACCCTGCTGATCATCGCCTTCCTGCTGCTGGCGGGCGGTATAGTGTGCCTGGTTAATCCTTTCGCCTCCGGCGCGGCGCTGAGCATCGTGGTCGGCGTCCTGCTGCTGTTGAGCGGCGCCGGGCTGATTATCGCTATGATCGCCAACCGAGCGCAGAATACTTGGCCGATGATCGGCGGCATTCTGCTGGGCGTGGCCTACCTGATTATCGGCTATGTGTTCATCACCAGCCCGCTGGCGGGCATTCTGGCGCTGGCAGTGTACCTCGCCGTGCTGTTCGCGCTCGGCGGCATCGCCCGCCTGGCGGCTGGCTATATGCGCCGCGGATTGCCGGGCAACTGGCTGCAGTTCGTTATCGGCGTGCTCGATTTGATCATCGCCTGGATGCTGATCGGTTCAGGCCCGGCGGCGTCGGTCACGCTGGTGACGGCGATCGTCGGCATCGAGATGCTGGTCAGTTCCTTTGCGCTGTTCCAGGCGGCGAATCTGTTTAAACGCGCCTGACTCTACCGGCCCGCCATCGCGGGCCTCATCGCTTTCGTTGCTTCCAGACAAAACAAGGCGATACCCCCTCGGCTTGTCCGTGGTTATCTTCATCGGTAAGTGCCAATATAGGCGCAGACAAGGGAGCTGAAACCGATGACAACCCATTCCAACCCGTTGAACTCGCGGGAAGTCTGCCTGCAATTACGCCATTTTAATCAGGTAATCGGGCAACAATGCCGCAATATGGCGCGCCAAAAAACCACCTGCCCGTGCTGCCTGACGGACATCGCCACCGGCTGCGACGCCGGTATCAAACTGTGTGGACAGCAGTTGGCCAAACCCAACCCGCAAACCCCGTTATTCCGGCAGATTCGCAACTTGCTGCTCGATCTGCGCGCAGAAGCGATAGGAGTTCACAGAATAGACGTCCTGAACCGCACCAATAACGAAATATCCTGGCTGTTGCGCGAGCTGTATTTCGAGACGTTCTGACCCCGCATTTTGTCGGGGTCGCTAAAGCGAAAGCCGAAAGTGGGATACAGGCTTTTGGCGACGCGATTATGTTCATCAATCATTAACGTCACCGGCTCCACGCCCTACAAGCAGTCAGCAGGAGAGCCCGTTTAAAAGCGGCTCTGGCAAAAGAAACGTCCACCGACGCGGGGTTAACCGGCGGCAGCGGTTTTCGGCAACACGAAGTCAACCCGCCGATTCTTGGCCCGGCCCGTCGGCGTGTCGTTGGAAGCCACCGGTTCAGCCTCCCCTTTTCCCCGTTCACTCAGACGAGATTTTTCTACCCCATGTGCGATCAGCCAAACAGCCACCGCACGTGCGCGTCGCAGCGACAGATCCTGATTATATTTATCGCTGCCCACCGCATCGGTGTGCCCCTCGATCACCACGTTCCCTACCGGTTCGGCCGCGATAAATTGCGCCACCTGTTGCAGCGCAGGCTCCGCTTTAGCAGCAATCGCATCGCTGTCGAAAGCGAACAGCACATCGCTGCGCATCGATAACGTTACGGCATTTTTGCTGTCTCTGACGGAAATGTCGGCGGATTGTTTAGCCAAATCCGCTGCCTTACTCTGCAGATCAAGGACGCCGGCATTCAGCCCCGAAGGCAAACCAACCAAATCCAGCCGGGTGGCCTTAAGATCGAGTATCACCGGTTTCCCCACGGATGCCGGCTCTCCGCTGTCAGCCCATGAACCCAATGACACCAACCCAAAGGCTAACATCCCACCCACACAGGCGGCTTTCCTGAGGCCGTTCATCGCTCAACGATCCGTAATGGCTATCGGCCCGAGCGGCTCGACGTTGGCGATCGTCAGGTACACCTCTTTCACATCAGGTGGAGGCGCAGGGAAGCTGCCAAACCAGGTGGCGACATAGGGAATGCCTGAACTTGAGCTGAATGACACGCTGGGAGAGGCCAGTGGGACATTATTGCTATCGGTAAGCAGCAGGTATTTTTTATTACCCACCAGAATATAGAAGGATTTCTCAAGGCTGCTTTTATCCAGACTGCTATACAAGCCTTGCCCATTAAGGTTGTCTTTCAACCCTTTGAAACGCACTTTGATGGTCAGGATTTCACCGTGGCGCACGGCCTCGGTCACTTGCGCTTCGGCTACGCCGCTGCTGACGATCCCGGTAGCCAACGGTGTCACGGGGGGATCTTCCGCGAAGGCCATGCCGGGGAACATTATCGACGCAAACAGGCAGGAAATGACGAATTTTCTGACATGCTGCATGATCGGAGTCCTTATTCAGGGGGAATTGAAGATTGTTCTTTCAACAACCAGGCAATGCCACTGCGGTCACTCTGTCCCGGAATTATAGTAAAGCACCTCATATTCATGAGAGTTATCCCTGAAAGCGTAACCTTGGTCACGTTATGCTTGCGCATGAATTCTCCCCCCGTTAGCGCTCATTTTGCTGAATGACCCGCTTCATACCGGCATTCCCTTTCGCTCATCCTCTCTACTGTTCACCCCACTTTACGACCGCCGTCACACCGCGCCACCGCCAAATTGCGTTGGTTATAGAGTCGTCTACAATTCAATCGAATTACCCCCTACAACATCATAAATTATTATTATTAGAGGTGATTATGTTACAGAAACACGAAAACGTAATAAGTATGACTGTACTAAGCCCGCAAGCCACCCAACAGCTGATGCCATCGTTCTCCTCCTTGCCCCACACGCAACACGCCGACGGAAAATATCGCCTGCGCCGTTACTCGGTCGTCAAATACCTCAACCCCAACGTCGCCGAAGTGGGGCCGCGCACTTTCATGCAGTCGGATCAGATCAACCACTTTCAGGGCAACGTGGTGCGCCGCTTCGAACCTATCGACAGCGCCGTGTTGCAGAGCGCCGGCATGGCAGAGATGTGCAGCCTGTTTGCAGAAAGCAACGAACTGCCGGAAGGCGCCGAGATAGAGATCCACCAGATGCGCGTGGTCGCCATCGAGAAAGACACCCAGGTGGCGCCGGAAGGCATTCACCAGGACGGTTTCGACCACATCGCGATGATCGCCATTCACCGGCACAACATCGTCGGCGGTGAAATCATGCTGTATGACGACAGTCACCACGATCCCTTCTTTAAAAAAGCGCTGGCGGACGGCGAAGCCGTGCTGCTGGCGGACAGCAAACTGTGGCACAACGCCACGCCGATCAACGCCGTGAGCCCAACAGAAGAAGGCCATTTGGACCTCTTCGTCCTCACCGCGCGGGGAGAGAAAGCATGACCTTTACTCCCGAGCTCGCCCGCCGCCAGTTCAGCGCCCTGTCCCAGCACATCGACGGCAAACCGGCGATCTTTTTCGACGGCCCCGGCGGTGCGCAGGTTTCACGGGGCGTGCTGGAAAAAATGACGGATTACCTGGGGGCATACAACGCCAACCTGGGCGGCCACTACTTCTCCAGCCGAGTCACCGGCGAGGTGATGGGCCAGGCGCGGGAATCGGTGCGCGCCTTGTTAAATGCCCCGTCGGCCGACACCATCGTCTTCGGCATGAACATGACCACGCTGACTTTTCATCTCAGCCGCATCATCAGCCGCGACTGGCAGGCCGGCGATGAGGTCATCGTCACCGCGCTGGATCACTACGCCAACGTCTCCAGCTGGCAGCAGGCCGCTGCCGACAGAGGGGCCGTGGTGCATCAGATACCGCTCGAGAGCGCCGACTGCGCATTGGATGCCGCGAAAGTGTGTGAGCGCATCAATGCCAACACCCGCCTGGTGGCGGTCAGCTACGCCTCCAACGTCACCGGCAGCATTGTCGATATCAAAACCATCGTCGAAGCCGCGCATCAGGTCGGTGCGCAGGTGTATGTCGACGCCGTTCATTACGCCCCGCATAACCTGATCGACATACAGGCGCTGGGCTGTGATTTCCTGGTGTGCTCCGCCTACAAGTTCTTTGGCCCGCACATCGGCATGGCCTACATCGCGCCGCAGTGGCTGCAGCGCCTGCGTCCGTACAAAGTCGAGCCGGCCACCGACGTCGGCCCCGGCCGTTTCGAGACCGGTACTCAGAGCTTCGAAGCGCTGGCCGGCGTCGCGGCCGCTATCGAGTATCTGGCGCAGTGGGGCTCGCCCGGCGCGCCGTTAAGGCAGCGTTTGCAGGAGAGCTTCGCCGCCTACCACCAGCATGAAGAGGCGCTGTGCCGCCACTTCCTGCAGCGGCTGCAGCAGCTCGACGGGGTGCGGCTTTATGGCTATCCCCAGGCGGACAGCGCGCGCCGCACACCGACCTTCGCCCTGACCTTCAGCGGCCATACGCCTGACGCAATCGCTCGCCGCCTCGGGCAGCACAACATCTGCGCCGGCAGCGGGCATTTCTATGCGTTGGGCTTGGTGCAACAGCTGGGGTTGCAGGACGGCGGCGTGCTGCGCATCGGCATGATGCACTACAACACTCAAGGCGAGATCGATACGCTGTTCAACGTGATCGCCGAAGATATTCTCAGTTAACCCGGCCACATCGCCCGCTCACCTTATTGAGCGGGTTGAGCGGGCGAAAAGGAATCAAACTGCCCGCCTTTTCTTCCATGAGAGTCCACGGCACGCTGATGCGTGCCTTTCTTTCACTCCGTTACGAAATGTGGGGATAATGAACATACTCATGCTGGAACGGCAAAAGAAGCCGGGATCGGCGCATCGTGCGGTTGTCACCGGATACGCCGGAGGTAGCGCATTGCACGCATTCTCTTTTGACTCAGCAGTGGGCATAATGACAAACACGGTCTGGGTCAGATGAGTATGAATGGTGAAGTCGCAGCGAATTACGTTAAATGACATTGCTGTACTGGCGGGTGTAACCAAAATGACGGTCAGTCGCTATCTGCGCACGCCGGACAGGGTTAAACCGGAAACAGCTGCGCGCATTGCCGCCGTTATCGAGGAAGTCGGCTATCAGGCCGATCCCGACAATCCCGCCCTCTATTCCAATAGCCCTCCCCTCATCGGCGTTCTGGTTCCTTCTTTTAACAATCTGATATTTGCTGATGTCCTCGCCGGCATTGAATCCGTGACGTCTATACAGGGTTATCAGACGCTGGTCGTCAATTATGACTACAACAGCAAACGCGAAGAGGAGCAAATTGCCGCGATCCTGGCTTTTAAGATAAAAGGGCTGCTGCTGACCGAGTCGGTCCATAGTCTGCGGGCGGAAAAATTCCTGAAGACGGCAAAAATACCCGTTGCTGAAATCATGGGGCTGTCAGGCAATACAGATCGAATTAACGTGGGTTTTGATAATGTGAAAGCCGGCTACGATATGACCACCATGCTGCTGGCCAGCGGTAAAAAACGCATTATCTATTTTGGTTCAATGTCTGATATCCGCGATGAACAGCGTTATACGGGATACTGTCAGGCAATGGCTAACCATGATTTACCTACCGGTCGTATCTCCCCCAATAAGATCTCTTCCATTTCGATTGGAACAGGCATGATGACGCTTGCGAGCCAGATGTATCCGGATATGGATGGGATTCTCTGTACCAACGACGATCTGGCCGTGGGCGTGTTACAGGAATGTCTGGCAAACGGTATCAGCGTTCCAGCGCAAATTGCCATTGCCGGATTTCACGGTCTTGAGATCGGGCAGATCATTACCCCTCGGTTAGCCAGCGTATTGACGCCACGGTATGAGATGGGGAAAGTGGCGACAGAAATCATAATAAAAAAAATTAAAGGGCTGCCGACCATTGAACGTGTCGATCTCCACTTCCGCCTGTCGATGGGGGAGACAATATAACTTGCCCCTGCCAGTGACTTTATCACTGGCCATCATTGCCCGCTTCGCCAGAAGAGCATCACTCGTTATCCCGGCCAGAGATTCGGCCAGATGGCGCCACCCACCTGACCGAACGTCTCCTTAACGGGCCTTGCGGCGCCGGAGCCAGAATAGGACCAGCAGAATAATGACGACCGCCGCGACGGCCATGCCAGGCAGAATCATCGGCTGCGCGCGCGCCAACAGCGGTTTCGGGCCCCCGGCGCGGACTTCACTCACGTCCGCCTCAGTCACGCTCAGCGTGCTGTTGCCGTATTTCTGCAGCACGAAGTTAGCGATGTCGGCAACCTGCTTATCCGTCAGCTCTCCGACATAGGAACCGGCGCCAAAGCTCGGCATCAGTACGTGCTTACCGTCAACCCGGCGATCAACCCCCTGCAAAATGACGGCAATCAGGTTTGACGGATTGCTCGCGGCCGTGGTGGAGTTGTTGAATAGCGAAGGGTAGGCCTGGTTCAAACTGCCGCTGCCATCCGGCTGATGGCAACTGGCGCAGTAGCCGCTGTAGAGCGCCTCGCCGCTATTGAGCGTGTGGTTGGCGTTGGGCGAATTGATGCCGCGGAGATGGTGCTCAACGTTGTAATGCGCTTGACTAAAGCTATTGCCCTGGCGCTCATCGCCCTGTGACGGCACGGTCTTCAGGTAAGTCGCTATCGCCTGCAGCTGCCGGTCGGTCAGGTATTGGAAGCTGTGCTCAACGGCTTCAGCCATTGGCCCCGCCGCTTGCGCGCGCCCTTCCGCCCGACCGGTTTTCAGGTAGGCCACTAACTCCTGCTCGCTCCAGCCACCGATCCCTTCTTGGCGATCTGCGGTGATATTCGGCGCGTACCAAGAGCCCAACGATGCCCCCATCAGGAAGCGCGAATTGTCTTCCGCCATCAGCACATTACGCGGCGTATGACAGGTTCCGCAGTGAGCCGGGCCCTGCACCAGCGCGGCCCCTTCGTTCCACGCCTCACCTTTCGTCAGATCCGGGGTGAAGCGCCGATTGTCCAAATAAAGCCTGTTCCACACCGCCATGGAGAGGCGGATGTTGAACGGAAACGGCAGATCGGTTTGGTGCTTGGCCGGCTCATCGACCGGGGCAACGCCATGCATGAAATAGGTATACAGAGCGTGGATCTCGTCATCACTCAGACGGGTGTAGGCGGTGTAGGGCATGGCCGGATAGAGATACGCCCCATCTTTCCGGATCCCGGCGCGCAGCACGTCGGCAAACGCCGCTTCGGAATAGCCGCCGATACCGTATTTTACCGATGGAGTAATATTGGTGGCGTAGATAGTGCCCATGGGGGAAGCGATGCCGTACCCCCCGGCAAAAGGTTTACCCTGCTGCTGCGTATTCGTATGGCAGGCCATGCAGTCCGAGGCGATAGCCAGCGCTTGCCCTTTAGCGATCAGATCGCCGTCCTGGGCATGCGCCGCAAAACCGCTTCCCAGCAGCAGCGTCGCTGCCAGCGCGTGGGTGATTTTATTCATTTGCTCTCCAGGGCTCGAAGTACGTCATTGGCCGCCTTGAGTCCAAGCGCCGCCATCGTCAACGTGGTGTTGACAACGCTGGCTGAAACCATGGCGCCTCCACCCGGGATCCAAAGGTTGTCGTGATCGTGAGCGCGGCAATTACCGTTCACCACCGAGTTCGTGGGGTCGCTGCCCATGATCGTGCCGCCCATAATGTGGTTGTTGGCATTCAGCTTGTCGTTAATCACAAACTCTTGCGCATCGAACAAGTCGCCAATCTGCCGTAGCTGGGTTTTGACCACTTCCAGCCCTTTGCGCACGTAATCGCCGACGTCGTAGTGGATGTCCGGGCAGGCCAGGCCATGCTTGTCTTTGCGAGTGGGGCTCAGGGTCAGACGGTTGTTCGGGTCCGGCAGCGGTTCCAGGCTGATGGAGAGATCCACCGAGCGGCTGGCGCGATCGCGCACTTCATCCTGCAGCGCCTTGCCGACCTTGCCCGTTTTCAGGACTTCAAGGGCGGAGGGGATCACCCGGTTGATGTTGTTGATGATGATCTTGTTGGCGGAGTGGTCGCTGCGGAACGCGCCGTCACGATACCCCACCATGCAGCTGCTCTGCGCCGGGCCGCGGCCAACCCACAGGGCCTCTCGCGCCAGGAAGGAGCAGTGCAGGCCCGAGTGATCCATCATGTTGCGTCCCACCTGATCCGAGCTGTTCGCGATGCCGTTCGGGTTCTTTTCGTTGGCCGCCAGCAACAGCAAGCGCGGGTTCTCAATCCCATTGCAGGCCAGAACGAACGTTTTACCGATCGCCCGATGGGAGTTGTGCGCCGTGTCATACCAGTGAACGGCGGTGACGCGGTTATTGTCGTCGGTGTCAATTTTGTACACCACCGCTTCAGGGATCACCTTCGCCCCCTTGTGTTCGGCCCGTTCAACGTGGTGAATACCGTTGTACATCGCCCCGATCGGGCAAATCGGCTGGCAATTGTTATTGCCGCAGCAGGTGGGCCGTCCGTTCCAGGGCCGGGTGCTGCGGCCTTGCGGAATGGGCACCGATTTAAAACCGTGAGGATTAACAATCTCAGCAATGCGTCTGTCGCCGTAGGCCCAAGGCACCATGTCCATCGGGTAAGGCCCGCTGCGTTCCGCAGGGGACTGCCACTCCGGATTATTCGGGCCGGCAACGCCTATTTCCTCTTCGGCTTTCGCGTACCACGGTTCGATATCTTCGTAAGAAATAGGCCAGTCTCTCCCCACGCCATAGAGAGATTTCATGCGAAAATCATTGGGATGGTTGCGCCAGCAAGAAGCGGCCCAGTGCCAGGTGGTTCCCCCCACCACACGCAAATAGCCCTGTTTAAAGCCAGAGCCATTGGGGCCGGTCAGTTTGATATAGTCGTTCTCCGGGAAATAGAGCGGCGCGGTGGCGTACTCCGATTGCGGGTAAAGCCCCTGAAAATCCGACCCCGCACGATTGTGCAGTGGCATATTGCGCCAGTTTTCCACAGCCTGTGCGCGCTCAATGCGCGGGCCTGCCTCAAGTACCAGCACCGAGTAGCCCTGGCTCACCAAAGCATCCGCCATCAGACCGCCCACAATACCGGAACCGACAATGACGACATCGGCCTCTGCATCGACGGAAGCATTAATTATTGGGCTTTTCACACGCGGTCCCCATATTTTTTATCGGCTACGGCAGGCAAATCTGTTGCGGGAATGGAAGGTTGGCGAGTAACGCCCGGCGGCAAGCCGGTCCACCACAGCGGACCAAAATTGCACCAGGTCGGAACAATCAGGGCATCCTGAACCGTGCGATACATCAGCGCCTCTTTATAGGTAATCAACTGACCCTGCTCGGCGCTTGAAGGATCTACGGTTCCGGTATACCACGCGGTCACGATGGCCTGAATAAGCTCCCTCTGCCCCTGTTCAATCGCATGTCGGTTCAAGGTTTCCGCATCGGTAGCTTGCTGGCTCAGGGTGAACAGGGCGTTGAGTTGCGAGTTCAACTGCGGAAAATGTTCGCGCAGTGCGGAAAAATAGCGGGCGGAGAGTGTGACGTCCAAATCGTCAAACTCGGTAATTTTTCTCGAAATTTGCAAGAATTGCGCGTATTCAACGGGCGAGGCGGCAATTTGCGCCCGTTCGGCATAGGTTATATTTGAATAAGGCAACAGGCTGGCGGCGACGATGACGCCCACCATTTTTCCCAGCGCCTCCCTGCGGGTAAGCACGATTTGCAACGACATTGTTAGCTCCGAAATAATTCATTTTTATATAGTTTTTTTAATATCTATCAGGACGCAGGCAAACCAAAATAAAAAATTGTGCCAATGGGGAGGAACCGCATTAAAAGATCAAGGCGTTATGAGATTGGCTACATCGACTACAGAGGTAAACTCACGGCCTTTAAGGATGTAATGTGAACCTGAAGAAAATATCCCTGTAAATAATACGGCGTAATCTCTGCCGTAAATTTATTCAACCCAACTCAATCTTTAAAAATTAGGGGCTATGGCTTTGACGGGAAAGGCGTATTCTTCGGAATCGCTGCAGACAGCGGATGAGCGAGGCTTTCCGCCGGGCAGCCTGAAGTCGCGATACCAGCCGCCGCTGAACGTCTTGCTACGTCAGCAGGGCGCAGTCGATTTTCGCCACAATTTTACGCAGAGCTGCCGGTGCCGTGCAGGTACTCATCGGGCGGTGCAACTCACCCGGGAAGATAACAGCCAGTTCACCGGGTTGCAGGTGGATGAGAGTCTCACCGGGGATCGCCGGGCTAAACCCAAGATCGTGCGCCTCGTTAAACGGCTCACTCAGGGGCAGAGGTAGCCCCAGAACCCCGGCGCCAATCACTTCTTTCCCTTCCAGGACAAGATGGATATCCAGATACTGGCGATGAAACTCTGGCTTCTGGTCGGCCAATAGTTTGGTTTCCCCTTCAACGACGTTAAAGAACATCTGTTTACCCTGCACCTGATAGTGCCCGACAGGTAAATTGTACGGCTCATTTTCAATAATACTGGCCAGCATTTTACGGATGGCCGCCGGATAGAACCTATTATTTACGGCAGTGGTTAAAGCATCAATAATCATAATATTTTCTCTGGTCAATATCGGCTCGGTATTTCACCGACAAAAACAATGGTTGGATAGTGTTATGGCAACACGCAATCTCGGCGTAATTACGGCAGAATCACTATTAGATCGTTCTACGGGCGCCACTATGAATAAACAACAAAGCAAACCGCTTTGTTTCTAATATTTACAACCTATCACCACTGTGAGTAAACTCCACCTGAAAGGCCATTCGGCATGGTGAAATAAGTCATGGCCTATCTCACGGTTTTTAGCCGTTTAAAACTGTGACAAAAGTCACTTAATTAAGTGTTACGAAACAGCGTTACTTATCCTGTGATCCACGGCAGAAAATCACTGGCTATTCATCCTTTTCACCAGAATCGACCGATTTCACACTCTCCGCCTACGGGCATAACGGGCTATCGCCCCCGATAATAATCGACAGAAGCCACGAAATTGCACACGAGATCACGCCAGCAGTAACATGCTTTTTTAACACTCTTTGGCGTGATGTAGATCGCAATAATAAGAGGTAAAAAAACGTCTGATACAGGATATCCCCTATTGTTTTCAGACAGGATCGCAACGATGCACACTGACACTCAACCTACCATTTTACTTATCGCGCCGGTGATGGATGCTTTACAGGCCGCGTTGGACGCCAGTTACCGGGTATTCCGTCTCTATGAACAATCAGATATTCCAGCCTTCCTGGCTCGCCATGGCGCAGACGTTCAGGCGGTGGTCACCCGTGGCGACGTGGGGGTAACCCGGGAGACGCTGGAGCAGCTGCCGCAGGCGGGCATGATTGCTGTTTTTGGCGTGGGAACCGACGCTATCGACCTCAACTACACCCGGGAACGCCATATCAGCGTCGGGATCACCGCCGGCGTGCTGACCGATGATGTGGCCGATCTGGCGATGGGGCTCTTGCTGTCCGCCAGCCGCCGCCTCTGCCAAGGAGACCGTTTTGTACGCGAAGGCCGCTGGGAAACGACGCCGCCACCGCTGGCGACCAAAGTGAGCGGTAAGCGCATCGGTATTTTTGGCATGGGGAATATTGGCCAAGCCATCGCCCGCCGGGCGAAAGGCTTCGATATGACCATCCTGTATACTGACCGCCGGCGCAAAGACGACCTGGATTACCAGTGGTGCGCCGATCTGCACACGCTCGCAGCGCAGAGTGATTTCCTGGTGATCGCGGCATCTGGCAGTGCGGAAAACCGCGGGATTATTGATGCCAGCGTATTTAACGCCATGCCCGATCGTGCCTGGCTTATCAATATCGCCCGCGGCAGCCTGGTCGATGAGGCGGCGCTGATAAAGGCGTTACAAAATCATGTTATCGCCGGGGCCGCTCTGGATGTGTTTGAAAACGAGCCCCATGTCCCGACAGCGTTTTTTGCGCTCGAGAATGTTTTGCTTCAGCCCCACGTGGCCAGCGCTACCGTAGAAACCCGCCAGGGAATGAGCCAATCCGTTTTGGATAATCTCGCAGGTTATTTTTCCCATCAGGATATTCCTGGCTTAATTCAATAAAAATGATCGCCTGAATGGCGCACCATCATTTTTATTCAGCCTAACAAAATATCCGCTTATCGTGGCGGATATCATCGAGGCATTACTATGACCGATAAAATACCAGGAACTCGCTGGCTGCGGGTTATCGCGCCGATCCTTGTCACCTGCATTATTTCATTTATGGATCGCGTTAATATCAGCTTTGCTCTGCCGGGCGGCATGGAACAGGATTTAGGTATTACCAGCCAAATGGCTGGCGTGGCCAGTGGGATATTTTTTATTGGTTATTTATTTCTGCAAATCCCTGGCGGACGACTTGCGGTTTACGGTAGCGGGAAACGTTTTATCGCCTGGTCGCTCGTGGCCTGGGCGATTGTCTCTATCGCCACCGGCTTTGTCACCCATGAATATCAGCTGCTTGTGCTGCGTTTTATTCTCGGGATCTCCGAAGGGGGAATGTTGCCCGTCGTGCTGACCATGGTCAGCAATTGGTTCCCGGAAAAAGAACTGGGCCGGGCCAATGCCTTTGTCATGATGTTTGCCCCACTAGGAGGGATGCTGACCGCCCCGGTTTCCGGCGCGATTATTGCCGCCCTCGACTGGCGCTGGCTGTTCATTATCGAAGGCTTATTGTCGATCGTGGTGTTGACCATTTGGTGGCTGGTGATCAGTGACCGCCCGGAAGAAGCGCGTTGGCTGCCGGCGAAGGAACGCGACTATTTATTGACCGAGCTGGCCCGGGAGCGCAAAGCGCGAGAAGGGATGGCGCCGGCGGCCAAAGCGCCGCTAAAAGCGGTGTTCCGCAACAAGGGATTGATGCGCCTGGTCGTGCTGAATTTCTTCTACCAAACCGGTGACTATGGGTATACGTTGTGGCTGCCCACCATCTTGAAAAATCTGACCGGTGGCAGCATGGCCAATGTTGGGATATTGGCGATCCTGCCGTTTGTTGCCACTCTGGCGGGGATTTATGTGATTTCGATGTTCAGCGATCGCAGCGGTAACCGCCGTTTGTGGGTCAGGATCTCCCTGTACTGTTTTGCAGCGGCGCTGATAGCCTCGGTGATCCTGCATGAGCACGTGGTGGCCGCCTATATCGCGTTGGTGGTGTGCGGCTTCTTCCTTAAAGCGGCGACCAGCCCCTTCTGGTCTATTCCCGGTCGCATTGCGACGACAGAAGTGGCGGGCAGCGCACGCGGGGTGATCAACGGGCTGGGCAACCTCGGTGGGTTCTGCGGCCCCTATCTGGTAGGCGTCATGATTTATGTGTACGGACAGAACGTCGCGGTTTGCGCGCTGGCGGCATCGCTGCTGCTGGCGGGAAGTATCACCTTCCTGCTGCCGAAAGAATGCGATCGCTCCTGCGAAGAAACGGATAACCGCCTGCCCTCCGGGGCTAAACAGAAGTGGAGTTAAGCGGCAATAACGCGGTGTGGGCAGCAACGGTGGCTCACACCCGCATCAGGACTGGATGGCGCGTTGTGTTATCGCGGTAAGATGCCAGGCCAGCGGCTTGATCGTCTCACACGTCAACCCACACCAAACGGTGATGCAATCGTTGAGAATCAGCTTTTCTGAAAACGGTTATAGCTCAATGGGGTGATGTTTACGGAGGTTTTGGAGCGGGTGAAGGGAATCGAACCCTCGTATGCAGCTTGGGAAGCTGCCGTTCTACCATTGAACTACACCCGCATCGGTGTGCGACAGGCATTATAACCGGTTATCGGCGGCGGGCAAGCGGAGATGGCGCGTAACTGTCGATGTTTTAAGCGGTTAAGTCCCGTAGACGAAAAAAAACCGGCGCAGTTGCCTGCACCGGTGGTTTCACGCTAAACGCGATTATTTCTGTGGGCGCATCGCCGGGAACAGAATCACGTCGCGGATGGTGTGGCTGTTGGTGAACAGCATGACCATACGGTCGATACCGATGCCCAGACCGGCGGTCGGCGGCAGGCCGTGCTCCAGCGCGGTGACGTAGTCTTCGTCGTAGAACATCGCTTCGTCGTCGCCGGCGTCTTTGGCGTTCACCTGATCGGCGAAGCGCTGCGCCTGGTCTTCGGCGTCGTTCAGCTCGGAGAAACCGTTGCCGATTTCACGGCCGCCGATGAAGAACTCGAAGCGGTCGGTGATTTCCGGGTTCACGTCGTTGCGGCGCGCCAGCGGCGACACTTCAGCCGGGTACTCGGTGATGAAGGTCGGCTGAATCAGATGGCTTTCCGCCACTTCTTCGAAGATCTCGGTCACGACGCGGCCCAGGCCCCAGCTCTTCTCAACCTTGATGCCGATGGATTCGGCGATGGCCACCGCTTTACCCATGTCGGCCAGGTCAGCCAGATCGGTTTCCGGACGGTATTTCTTGATCGCCTCGGTCATGGTCAGCTTCTCGAACGGCTTGCCGAAGTCGAACACTTCGTCGCCGTACTGCACCTGAGAGGTGCCCAGCACTTTCTCGGTCAGGGTGCGGAACAGGGTCTCGGTCAGCTCGATCAGGTCTTTGTAATCCGCGTAAGCCATGTAGAGTTCCATCATGGTGAACTCTGGGTTGTGACGCGGAGAAACGCCTTCGTTGCGGAAGTTGCGGTTGATTTCGAACACGCGTTCGAAGCCACCGACCACCAGGCGCTTCAGATACAGTTCCGGCGCGATGCGCAGGTACATATCGATATCCAGCGCATTGTGGTGCGTGATGAACGGACGCGCGGATGCGCCGCCCGGGATCACCTGCATCATCGGGGTTTCGACTTCCATGAAGCCGCGTTCCACCATGAAGTTACGGATAGCCGACATCACCTGCGAACGCACTTTGAAGGTGTTGCGCGACTCTTCGTTGGCGATCAGATCCAGGTAACGCTGGCGGTAACGGGTTTCCTGATCTGCCAGGCCGTGGAATTTGTCCGGCAGCGGGCGCAGCGCTTTGGTCAGCAGACGCAGCTCGGTGCAGTGGATCGACAGTTCGCCGGTCTTGGTTTTGAACAGCTTGCCGCGCGCGCCGAGGATATCGCCCAGGTCCCACTTCTTGAACTGCTCGTTGTACACGCCTTCAGCCAGATCGTCGCGCGCGACGTACAGCTGAATGCGGCCGCCCACGTCCTGCAGCGTAACGAAGGATGCCTTGCCCATAATGCGGCGGGTCATCATACGGCCGGCGACGGTCACTTCTACGCCCAGCGCTTCCAGCTCTTCGTTGTCTTTATCACCGTACGCGGCGTGCAGTTTGTCGGAGGTGGAATCGCGACGGAAGTCATTCGGGAACGCAATGCCGTTCTCACGCAGGCCGGCCAGCTTCTCGCGGCGGGACTGCAGTTCGTTATTGAGATCCAGCGCCTGATCGGCGCCCTGTACTTGTTGTTCAGACATTTCTATTCCTCATAACCCGGCTTTCAAACTTGCCTCAATGAATTTATCCAGGTCGCCATCCAGTACGGCCTGCGTGTTACGCGTTTCGACGTTGGTGCGCAAATCCTTGATGCGGGAGTCATCCAGCACGTAAGAACGGATTTGGCTGCCCCAGCCGATGTCGGACTTGTTGTCTTCCATCGTCTGCTTATCAGCATTTTTCTTTTGCATCTCAAACTCGTACAGCTTGGCTCGCAGCTGTTTAAACGCTTGATCCTTGTTCTTATGCTGAGAACGATCGTTCTGGCACTGCACCACGATGTTGGTTGGCAGGTGAGTAATACGTACGGCGGATTCGGTCTTGTTGACGTGCTGACCGCCCGCACCGGAGGCGCGGTACACGTCGATACGCAGATCCGCCGGGTTGATTTCGATATCGATATCGTCGTCCACTTCCGGGTAGATGAACACCGAGCTGAACGAGGTGTGGCGACGGCCGCCGGAATCGAACGGGCTCTTGCGCACCAGGCGATGCACGCCGGTTTCAGTGCGCAACCAGCCGAACGCGTAGTCGCCGATGATCTTGATGGTGGCCGATTTCAGGCCCGCGACGTCGCCGTCGGATTCTTCGATCACTTCGGTCTTGAAGCCCTTGGCTTCGGCCCAGCGCAGGTACATGCGCAGCAGCATGCTGGCCCAGTCTTGCGCTTCGGTGCCGCCGGAACCGGCCTGGATATCCAGGTAGCAGTCGGCGCTGTCGTATTCGCCGGAGAACATGCGGCGGAATTCCAACTGATCCAGCTTGCTCATCAGTTGATCCAGCTCGGCGACCGCTTCGTTGAAGGTCTCTTCATCGTCGGCTTCCACCGCCAGTTCCAGCAGCCCGCCGACGTCTTCGCCGCCCTGCTCCAGCTGATCGATGGTTTCAACGATGGCTTCCAGCGCGGCGCGCTCTTTGCCGAGCGCCTGTGCGCGCTCCGGCTCGTTCCAAACGTCCGGCTGCTCCAGCTCGGCGTTGACTTCTTCTAGGCGTTCCTTCTTGGCATCATAGTCAAAGATACCCCCTAAGAACCGCAGTCCGCTCGGACAGGTCCTGAATTCGGTTTTTTACCGGATTAATTTCAAACATGGTTTCGTTCTTTTACGTTGATGTCGTCGATGGCGGAATGCCATTGGAACCGCTAATTCTAACGGATCCGGGCGGCAGTTTATAGCGAGTTGGTCAGTTTTTGTGGCGATCGGGCGACAAAGCGGGTGGCAGGAAGAGCAGGAATTTCACCAGCGTTTTATTACCGGTGCCCCTCACGCCGCTAAGCTGTTCAAGTATTGAGCAATGTGGTCATTGAGACTATAGTCGCTATGATGACTCACAGGGACAGGCGGTGCCAAAATGGACATTTTCGTCACGGATGATTTCGACAAATTTATGAAGAAAAATCGCATCGTCGATCAAAAGATTTGCACCGCGGCTCACGAACTCGCACACGGTAACCATGACGGCGATCTGGGCGGCGGCGTCTACAAGAAACGTATTTCGCTCAATCGGGGTAAACGGGGTGGCGCTCGATCCATCGTGGCGTTTAAACGCGGTCGTCATCAGTATTTTATTGATGGATGGCTGAAAAACACCGTAAAACAGAACGGTGCAAAAGAAATCAACGATGATGAATTGGCAACCTAGCGCGAGCTCGCCAGAGATTTTCTTGCCATGCCGCCGGAAATTATCAAACGAGCCATCGATAGCGGCTACTTGCGAGAGGTGAAATGCGATGACTGATAATCGCCTGCTCAGACTGCAAAAAATGGCACAGCGTTTTAATGAGATCGGTGCGGTGTCAGACGATACCGTACGCAACATCGCCACACGAGTACAGGCGCAGGAACAACATGCCCAGCGTGAGCAGCATGATCAAATGGACGGCGCACGCATCAAAATGCTGCGCAGACGGCTCGGCCTGAGCCAGGCCGATTTAGCGGCCGTGGTCAACATGTCGACCACCAGCGTACAAAAATGGGAACGTAACGCGGTAAAACCCCAGGGAGCCGCGCTCAGAATGCTGGAAATTATCGAACAGAAAGGGGTCGCCAGCCTGATCATCTCACCACGAAACTGATGAGCGTTCGTGCACCAGTCACTGACCGATGCACGAACGTCAATTTCGCCTCAGCGCGGCCAAAGATGCTGGATCAGCAGCTGCACGTTGCGGTTGCCGCGAAACTCGTTGACGTCGAGCTTGTAGGCCAGTTCCACCTCGCGCACGCTGCTGTCAGGCCACAGCGTGGTGTCCACGTTGAACGCGATGCCGTCGAGCAACGGGCCGCCGCCGAGCGGCTCCACCATCAGCTTCAGGTGTTTCTCGCCCACCAGCCGCTGCTGCAGGATGCGGAACTTGCCGTCGAAGGTCGGTTCCGGGAACGCCTGGCCCCACGGGCCGCCCTCGCGCAGCAGCTCCGCCGTTGTCAGCGACAGCTCCTGCATCGCCAGTTCGCCGTCGGACCAGATCACCCCTTCCAGCATCGCCGGATCGAGCCATTCACCCACCAACTCGCCGAAACGCTGGCGGAACTCGTCGAATTTGGCCTCTTCCAGCGACAATCCGGCCGCCATCGCGTGGCCGCCGAACTTCATCATCAGCCCGGGGTTCAGCATATCCAGCCGCTCCAGCGCATCGCGCATGTGCAGGCCGGGCACCGAACGGCCGGAGCCTTTCAGTATGCCGTCGCCCGCCGGTGCGAACGCGATCACCGGGCGGTGGAAACGCTCTTTGATGCGCGAAGCGAGGATGCCCACCACGCCCTGGTGCCATTCCGGGTGATACATCGCCAGCCCGTAAGGCAGCTCGGTGCTGGTGCGCTCCAGCTGATCGCACAGCTGCAGGGCTTCCACCTGCATGCCCTGCTCTATCTCGCGTCGCGTCTGGTTCAGCGCATCGAGATCGTTGGCCAGCATACGCGCCTGCGCAATGTCGTCGCTCAGCAGCAACGCCACGCCGATAGACATGTCGTCCAGCCGGCCGGCGGCATTGAGGCGCGGACCGAGAGCGAAACCGAGATCGTTGGCCGCCAGTTGGCGGGCATCGCGATTAGCCACTTCAAGCAGCGCGCGGATGCCCGGTCGGCATTTGCCGGCGCGGATGCGGTTTAACCCCTGATACACCAGAATACGGTTGTTGGCATCCAGCGGCACCACGTCGGCCACGGTGCCGAGCGCCACCAGGTCCAGCAGCTCCGCCAGATTGGGCATCGCCAGCGCGCGCTGCTCGAACCAGCCGCTGTCCCGCAGGCGGGCGCGCAGCGCCAGCATCAGGTAGAACGCGACACCAACCCCCGCCAGCGATTTGGACGGGAAGGCGCAGCCGCGCAGGTTGGGGTTAACGATCGCTTCGGCCGCCGGCAGGGTCTCGCCCGGCAGGTGATGATCGGTCACCAGCACCTGCATGCCCTTGGCGTGCGCCACGTCGACGCCGGCGTGGGAGGAGATGCCGTTATCGACGGTGACAATGAGTTCTGCGCCGCGTGCCGCCGCCTGCTCCACCACTTCGGGGCTCAGGCCATAACCGTCTTCGAAACGGTTAGGCACCAGATAATCGACGGCTGCGCCGCCCATGCTGCGCAGCGCCAGCACCGTCAGCGCGGTGCTGGTGGCGCCGTCGGCGTCGAAATCGCCCACCACCATGATGCGGCGGCCGTCGGCCAGCGCCTGTTGCAGCAGGCCGACGGCGTCGTCGATGCCGTCCAGCTGTTGCCAGGGCAGCATGCCCTTGACGCCGCGTTCCAGCTCTTGCTCAGCCTGCACGCCGCGCAGGGCGTAAAGCCGACGCAGCAGCGGCGGCAAACTGGCGGGCAGATGCGTGTCGTCCGCCGCCGGGCGGCGGCGTAGTTGCGTTTTAATACTCACCGGCGATTAACCACCGGCTTTGGTGGCGGCCTGGTGCGCATCCAGCATGGCGGCCATCTCTTTCGGCCCCTGATAGCCCGGGATCATCATGCCGTTTTCCAGGATGATGGCCGGCGTGCCCTGAATGCCGAACTGCACGCCCAGCTCGTAATGCTTGCTGATGTCGGTTTTGCAGGTCGCCGGAGAAACGGCATCGCCCTTCATGGCGGCGTCGAACGCCTTGGCCTTGTCGGCGGTGCACCAGATCGACTGCATGTCTTTTTCAGCCTGGGAAGCCAGCCCCTGGCGCGGGAATGCCAGGTAACGCACGGTAATGCCCAGATCGTTGTACTCTTTCATCTGCTGATGCAGTTTGTGACAGTAACCGCAGGTGATGTCGGTGAACACGGTGATCACGTGTTTCTCTTTCGGCGCTTTGTAAACGATCATCTGATCTTTCAGCGCGTCCATCTTGGTGCCCAGCAGTTGGTTGGTCACGTTGACCGGCTCTTTGCCGCTGACGTCAAACAGCGGGCCCTGCAGGATGTGCTTGCCGTCTTCGGAGGCGTACAGCACGCCGCTGTCGGTCAGCACGGTTTTCAGGCCGTTTACCGGTGAAGGCTGCACGTCCGCCTGCTGGATACCCAGGCTGGCGAGCGCTTTTTTGATCGCCGCGTCATCGGCATGGGCGGCGCCGGCCACCGAAGCCACCAACAGAGAGAGCAGCATTAAACCTTTTTTCATTGTTCCAATCCTTTCGAACCCGCCGCTCAGGCGCGCGGGTGATGCTGTTGATGTAGCTGTTTCAGTCGTTCGGTCGCTACATGTGTATAAATTTGCGTGGTCGAGAGATCGCTGTGCCCTAACAACATCTGTACGACACGGAGATCGGCCCCATGGTTCAGCAAATGGGTGGCGAACGCGTGCCGCAACACGTGCGGCGACAGACGCTCGCTGTCGATGCCCGCAAGGATGGCATAGTGTTTGATGCGATGCCAGAACGTCTGTCGGGTCATTTGCTGGCAGCGGGTGCTGGGGAACAGCACATCCAGCGTCTGGCCATTGACCAGCCATGGGCGGCCGTGCTCCAGGTAATTTTCGATCCAGTAGACCGCCTCTTCGCCCAGCGGCACCAGCCGCTCCTTGTTGCCCTTGCCGATCACCCGCACCACGCCCTGGCGCAGGCTGACGTCGCTGATGCTCAACCCCACCAGCTCGGAAACCCGCAGCCCGGTGGCGTACAACACTTCGAGCATCGCCTTGTCGCGCAGCTCCAGCGGTTGATCGACGCAGGGCGCCTGCAACAGCGCATCGACCTGCGCCTCGCTCAGATCCTTCGGCAAACGCTGCGGCAGCTTGGGAGACGCCAGTTGCGCAGTGGGATCGTCGGCGCGCAGCTTCTCGCGATACAGATATTGAAACAGGCGCCTCATGGCGCTCAGCAAGCGCGCGGAGCTGGTGGCCTTGTAGCCGCCGTCCACCCGCTCGGCGAGAAACGCCTGCAGATCCAACGCCTGCGCCTGCAGCAAGGTGGTATTTTGCTGGCCAAGCCAGGCGCCCAGGGCCTGCAAATCCAGCCGGTAGGAGGCCAGCGTATTTTCCGCCAGATTGCGCTCAAGCCACAGCGCATCCAGGAATTGTTCAATCAGCGCATTGTCTTGCTGTTGCACGCGGTCCTCTCTTTGTTGCATTTCCACCCGCGCCATTATGCCTTAAGCCGACGCAAATCAGGTATACTCGCTGCAATTCTCTAAACAGCAACGTAACGGTTTACACATGAAGATTGGTCTGTTTTACGGCTCCAGCACCTGCTACACCGAGATGGCGGCAGAAAAAATCCGTGAGATTCTGGGTGAAGACCTGGTCGACCTGCACAACCTGAAAGACGTCTCGCCCAAGCTGATGGAGGACTATTCCATTCTGATCCTCGGCATCCCGACCTGGGATTTCGGCGAACTGCAGGAAGACTGGGAAGCGATCTGGCCGCAGTTGCCAGAGCTGGATCTGAAAGGCAAGATCGTCGCCATGTACGGCATGGGCGATCAGCTCGGTTACGGTGAGTGGTTCCTTGACGCGCTGGGCATGTTGCACGATCACATCGCGCCGCTGGGCGTGCAGTTCATCGGCTTCTGGCCAACGGAGGGCTTCGAGTTCACCAGCCCCAAACCGCTGAGCGCCGACGGCAAACACTTCGTCGGCCTGGCGCTCGATGAGGTCAACCAATACGATCTGAGCGAAGAGCGCCTGCAGCAATGGTGCGAACAGATCCTGCTGGAGATGGAGCCGCTGCTGTAGCCGCTATCGGGCGCTGAGCGCGCCCGATTCCCCTCGCTTATTTCCACAGCCGGAAGCGTGGCTCATCTTCCCCGACCGGTGTTTCCTTGGTCAAACGCGCCGGATCGGCCACCTGATACCAGTCCAGTTTGCGCGTCAACAGCATAATGCCCGCCAGAATGGCGAACAGCAGCCCGGCTCCCAGCACCAACGCATTGTCCTCCGACTGCAACAGCAAATAGAGCACGCCGTACAACAACAATAGGCTCGCGGCGAACAGCGCACCGCGCAGCTTGCCGCGCAGTACGGCGCTCAGATAGAAGCCGATCAGTCCGCTGCAGGCGATGCTGGCCGCCAGGTAAGCGGGAGCGAATCCCAGGTGTTCGGAGAAGGCCAGCAGAATCAGGTAGAACAACACCAGCGCCGCACCGACCAGCAGGTACTGAATCGGGTGCACCCGCAGCCCGGTTAGGGTTTCGAACAGGAAAAACGCCATAAACGTCAGCCCGATAAACAGCAGCGCGTATTTGACCGCGCGCTCGGTCAGCTGGTAGTGATCGACCGGTTCGACCAAGCTGGCGCTGAAGGCCGGCAGCTTGTCCTCGTCGATAATGCCATCGTCGTAATGGAACGCACTGTTGATGTTGTTGGCGAACCAGGTGCTGCGCCAGCGAGCGCTAAACCCTTGCTCCGTCACCTTGCGTTCGTCCGGCAGGAAGTTGCCGAGGAAATTCGGGTGCGGCCAGTTGCTTTGCAGCTGCAGCTCGCTGCTGCGCCCCAGCGGCACCAGCGACAGGCTACTGGTGCCCGCCAACGTCAGGGTAAAGTCAGCGTTCAGCCCCTCTTTTTGTTGCAGCGCCGTCAACGTCAGCGGTGCGTGGATCCCCTGGCGCAACGAGCCCACGCCGGTGCCCGGCTCAAACGCCACCGGCTGCGGCATTGCCAGCGGGGAAATGCGCTTGATGCCGCGAGAGTCGCTCAGCGCCACCAGCAGGAACGGCTGGCCGACGGTCACGTTGGCGCGTTGCAAATCCGTCAGCTCCGGCTGGCCGAAACGCACCTTGAAGTTCAGCGGCCCCTGGTAAACCTGCGTCTGATAAATGCCCAACTTGCGCACCTCCACATTCGGCGCGCCCTGTACCTGAAGCGACTCCGGCAGCAAATAGCGGTAATGCTGCACCCGCTGCACTACCGTTTGTCCTTTCTCGTCTTTCTTCTCTTCGCGTTCGACATAGGGAATGACAATCAACGGACCGAGCACGCGCTGCGCCCCGCTGGTGCTTTCGCTCACCTGCCCGACCACGCTTTGCCGATAGCCGCTGCGTTCGTCGATCACGCTCATCAGCTGGGCGATGGGGATCAACATCACCACCATCAATCCCAGCAGCGTGGTTATTTTCCAGAAAAGTACCGATTTCATCATGCTCGCTCCTCGTAGGTAATAAGGCCACGATAAAACCCGCAGGTGAAATCAGAATGTGGTTATGTGAAGGGAAGGTGAAGTCACAGCGATAACATGAAAGTCGCTTCCACCCCGTGCGGCCGGCGGTTGCGCAGGTGAATGCCGCCATGATGCAGACGGGCGACTTCCTGCACGAAGTTCAGGCCCAGCCCGCTGCTTTTCGGCCGTTCGGCGCGCGGCAGCGAATAAAAACGTTCGAACACTTTATCGAGGGCGTAGTCAGGAATGCCGCTGCCGTCGTCACAGACGCTGATGCAGTAATGCTGTTCCCGCCGTTCGCCTCGCACGCTGACGCAACCGCCCGGCGGGGTAAAGTCGATCGCGTTGTCCAGCAGGTTGGTCAACGCCTGGCTGATCAGCAACGCATCGCCGTTCAGCGTCACCTCCGCCAACGCCTCCAGTTGCAATCTGACGCCGCGCTGCATCGCCTGCGCCTCTTTGCCCGCCATCGTCTGGCTGACCAGCGCCGCGATCGCGATGGGCACGGTCTCCATGTCTGGCCGGCTCTCCAGCCGCGCCTGCACCAGCAGTTTGTCCACCAGCTGCTGGATGCGTGCGCTTTGCTGCTCGATGTTGGTGAGAAAACGCCGGGCGGTATCCGGCGGTGGCAGCTCCTGCAACAGCTCCGCCGCGCCCCTGATCGCCGCCAGCGGGCTTTTCAGCTCATGCGTCAGGGTATGTGCATACTGTTCGATATAAGCTTTACCTTCCAGCTTCAGTCGCATGCTCTCCAACGCCTGCGCCAGCTGCGTCAATTCCCGCCCGCCCACTTTGGGCAGCGGCGCGCTTTCCCCTTGCGCCACCCCGTCGGCATAACGCACCAGCCGGCCTATCGAACGGTTGATCCACCAGACGAATACCGCGCCGATCAGCAACGCAATCCCCAGCAGCAACGCGCCGGCCCATAGAATGCGCCGTTCGCTGCGTTTGATCACCGGCGCCATGGTGCTGTTGGGTTTGCCCACGGTGAGCACGCCGATAATACGCCCTTGTTCTATCACCGGCGCGGCCACATACATCACCGAACTGTTTTCATCTTCTGGATCGCTACGGGTGCTGCGGGCGCCGTACTGGCCGCGCAGCGTCCGATAAACGTCATTCCAGCGCGAGTAGTCTTGCCCCTGCGCGCGGCCGGCAGAATCGAAAATGACCCGGCCCTGGGCATCGGTAAGATAGACGTGGTATTCACTGCGATCCTTGCGGATGCCGGAGATATTGGCGCCGATCGGCCGCTGGTTCAGCTGCGTGAACGCCTGCGCCAGTTGGCCATGCGCCGCATCGCCGCGCTGCATGTCCTGACGGGCGATTTGCGCCAACAGGTTGGCGGTGTCCACCAGCGTGCCTTCGGTAGCGCGCCGCACGCCGGGCTTCACTTCCTGGACGAAAATGCTCAGCACGAAGTACCCGGCCACCGCCACGATCAGAAAATATCCCAGCAGCAGGCGCAGGCCAATTTTCATGGCTGGCGGCTCACGCTGTAGCCCAATCCGCGGTGGGTGTGGATGGGCGGCTCACCGGGCTCAACCGCACGCAGCTTGGCGCGCAGCGTCTTGATGTGGGTATCGACGGTGCGATCCAGGCTTTCTTCCGCCTGCGCCCAAACGCTTTCCATCAGTTGCTGCCGCGAGAACACCCGTCCAGGCGCCAACAACAGCGTCTTCAGCAGCAGGTATTCATAACGGGTCAGCGGCAGCGGCCGCTGATGGTAGGAGATGGTGGCCGCGTCTTCGTCGAGCGTGAAAGCGCCGAAATGGTAGCGCGCGCTCTGTTGCAGGCGCTGCTGCTTATGCAGGCGGCGCAAAATGGTGCGCACCCGGGCGCTGACCTCGCGAGGGGAGAACGGCTTGGCGACATAGTCGTCGGCGCCGATCTCCAGCCCGATCAGGCGATCCACTTCATCACTGCGGGCGGTAAGAAACAGAATCGGCAGGTCAGCCGCCTGAGCCAGCAGGCGGCGACACAATTCAAAACCGTTGATATCCGGCAAACCGACATCGAGGATAGCAAGCGCGGGCGCGCCTTGCGCCAACGCCTGCAACGCCGGTTCCGCACGTTCGAACCAGCGTACTTCGAAGCCTTCGCTCTCCAGCGTGTAAACCAGCGTATCGGCAATGCTGGGTTCATCCTCCACCAACCAGAGCACGGGTTTCATCAGGGTTCCTCGCCGTTACCCGCCGGCGGATACAGCAACAGCTGCCGCAGGTGGCGCCACTCCTCTTTGCTCATGCAGTCGGAAGCCAGCCACAGCCGGCGGCGCTTTTTGCCTTCCATCGGCTGCAGCGTCAGCAGCAGGCCGTAGCCCGGCATCCAGGGCTTTTTCGCCAGCCGCCATTCTCGGCCGTGCCAGCTGAAACGCCTGTCCGCCAGCAGCCGCAGCTCGCCCTGCACTGCGGCGATGCGCTTCTGGCTACGAATGCACTGAAACACCACCAGCGTCAGCAGCACCAGCCAAAGCGGGCCATAACCTTCCGGCCAGGGCGAGATCAGGATCAGCAAGATCAGAACGCCATGAGTCAACAGGGAAAAAAGCTGGGTGCGCCAGGAAATGCGGATATCACATCGCCACTGGGCCACGGTCTTTATTTCGCGTTTGGATCAGGGTCACCATTCTCTGCAGCTCGCCGTCCTGCGGCGCGCCATGATTCATCAGCCAGTTGAACAGATCGGGATCGTCACACTCCAGCAGGCGGATAAACAGCGCCTTGTCCGCGTCATTCAGGCTGTCGTATTCGTATTCGAAGAACGGCATGATGGAGATGTCCAGCTCGCGCATGCCACGACGGCAAGCCCAGTGAATACGTGCTTTGTTGTTAATATCCATGTTGTTATGACTCACCTCTTTTCAGCGCGGCAGCGCCAGCGCAGGGTTCAAATGACACACTGTATGGCAACGCCGTCGCAATATAATTCCATCAGCCGGGGATCTGTCTGCAAGGGTGCCCTGGCCGCAAGCCTATAGAGTAACAATTTGACATACACGCCGGGAAGGCGCTTTGCTGCGGAAAACGTAATAAAGCGCAAAATGCCAAAAAAAGCGCCCCCCGGTCCCACGGCGCGAATAACAGTTTGCAAAGCCCGCCGCCTCTTTTACCATGGGTTCAATACCCTTCAGGTAAGCTAAACGTTGAGCAGGAACTTACTATGGCGCATAACATTCCATTCCCACCCCGTCAGCCCTCCGCTTCCACCCATCTCCCCCTGACGCTGATCTCGCTGGAAGATTGGGCGCTGGTGACGTTGAACGGGCCGGACACAGTGAAATATCTTCAGGGCCAGGTGACGGCGGACATCGACGCGCTGGCGGCCGATCAGCACGTGCTGTGCGCCCACTGTGACGCCAAGGGCAAAATGTGGAGCAACCTGCGTCTGTTCCACCGTGGCGAAGGCTTCGCCTATCTGGAACGCCGCAGCGTGCTGGACAGCCAGCTGGCTGAAATCAAAAAATACGCGGTGTTCTCCAAAGTCACTATCGCCGCCGATAATGACGCGGTGTTGCTGGGCGTCGCCGGTTTCCAGGCGCGCGCCGCGCTGACGGGCCTGTTCGCCACGTTGCCGGACGCCGAGCACCCGGTGGTGCAGGACGGCGAGACCACGATTCTGCACTTCGCTACGCCGGCGGAACGTTTTCTGCTGGTGACCCGCCCCGCCGTGGCCGAACAGCTGATCGGCAAGCTGCATGACCAGGCAGAGCTGAATGACAGCAGCCAATGGCTGGCGCTGGAGATCGAAGCCGGTTATCCGGTTATCGACGCTGCCAACAGCGCACAGCTGATCCCGCAGGCTACCAACCTGCAGGCGCTGGAAGGCATCAGCTTCAGCAAGGGCTGCTATACCGGTCAGGAGATGGTGGCGCGCGCCAAATTCCGCGGTGCCAACAAGCGGGCGCTCTACTGGCTGGAAGGTAAAGCGGCCCGCGCCCCGCAGGCGGCGGAAGATCTGGAGCTCCAACTGGGTGAAAACTGGCGCCGCACCGGCACCGTATTGGCGTCGAGCCAACTGGCCGACGGCACGCTGTGGGTACAGGTGGTGATGAACAACGATTTGGATGCCGACAGCCAGCTGCGGGTGCGCGACGATGCCGCCAGCCAACTGGCGATCAAACCGTTGCCCTACTCGCTGGCCGAAGAGAAATAATCCGTCGGCCGCAGGCGCCCTGCCTGCGGCCATCTTCATTACTCGTCTAATTCCCCGTCGCGCTGCACCAGATAAATCAGCACCAGAATGATGGTGACGAAGAAGCGAAACGCATCCGGCACGCCGTTCCACTGCTTCGACATCCACATGCCAAACCACTCGCCCCCAATCGACATAAAGCCGACCTGCCAGGTGAGAAAACCCAGCGTCAGCCCCACTACCGCCAGCTTTTTCCGACCGTTAAAGGCGTGCGCAGGCAGTTTCAGGCCGCCCAACAAACGCAGGCCGCCAATCCAGCACAGCAGTGCGGTCAGGCTTTCCAGCGCGATGATGAAAATATAACCGGCGTGATGCAGCCACGGCGTCTGTATCGAGCGGTATCCGATGGTGGCGTCGGGGAAAATCGTGTCCATCATAAAGACGTGGCGCACGAAGGCGAAGTTGGAACCGTAGTCGGTGATGTTGCCGAAGGCGACCAGCGAAGCGAACAAGGCGATAGCGCAGACCAGCAGCGCTTTGGATAAGCGAACGATCATCTTGGTGAGTCCTGAACAGAGGTTAAAGAAACGGTATGCGGGCTCAGAAATGAAGGAACGGGCTTGCTGGATACCCGAAAGAAGCAAGCGCCTCTTTTTTAAAACAAAAGAGGCGCCAGTTCAATACGCATTCAGACGTAGCGGGAACGCTTAGACGTAGAGGTAGATCGCCATGAAATGGCAGGCGCTGCCGCCGAGCACGAAGGCGTGCCAGATGGCGTGGCCAAAGCGAATGCGCTTGGAGGCGTAGAAAATCACGCCCAGGGTATAGACCACCCCGCCGATCGCCAGCAGCGTGACGCCGCCGGCCTCCAGCCGCGTAACCAACTGATAAATTACGATCAGCGACAGCCAGCCCATCGTCAGGTAGGTCACCAGCGACAGGGCTTCAAAACGGTGGGCGAAGGCCAGCTTGAACAGCACGCCGAGCAGCGCCAATCCCCAGATTACCGCCATCAGGCCCTTCGCCAGCGGCGAATCCAGCCCCACGAGTAAAAACGGGGTATAAGTGCCGGCAATCAGGAGATAAATGGCGCAGTGGTCAAATTTTTTCAGCCAATGCTTGGCCTTCTGATGCGGGATCGCATGGTAGAGCGTGGAAGCGAGAAACAGCAGGATCATGCTACCGCCGTACAGGCTGTAACTGGTGATGGCCGTCGCATCGGCGCCGGTATTCACCGCCTGCACCAACAGCAACACCAGGCCGACGATGCCGAACACCAGCCCGATGCCGTGGCTGATGCTGTTGGCGATCTCTTCCGCCCACGGATAAGCCGCGGCGACAATCTTATTGCTCCCGGCTTTCACTACGTCCGTTTTCCCCATAACGCGCAACCCCTCAAAATGCCCTGCTTTGTTCGAAATTAACGCAAAGCAGCTTAACTGAGAATAATTCCAGTGTACACGTGTACGCTAAAATAAAAATGTGAACGCGTGTAACCATCGAAATCCCCCGCCCGGTGGTCTACAATCGTCAGGCTTCAACCCACCCACCTTGAGGTTTACACCATGTCATCCGCTGTACCCGCGTTAGATTTCGGCTCAATGACCCAAGTCATCCAATTCCTGATGGAAATCGATAAGTTGAAAGGTGTTCAACGCCGCACCAAAGTGCTGGGCACCCAGCGCCAGGAAAACTCCGCCGAACACAGCTGGCACTTCGCCATCGCCGCCATGAGCCTGGCGCCCTACGCCGGTGATGACGTAGACATTCAGCGCGTGATCCAGATGGCGCTGCTGCATGACATCGTAGAAATCGACGCCGGCGACGTGCTGGTCTACGATCTGGCGGCCCGCGCAGCGATCCACGATCAGGAAGTGGCGGCGGCACGTCGTCTGTTCGGCATGTTGCCGGAGGCTCAGCGCGAGTATTTCACCGCTTTATGGCAGGAGTATGAAGATGGCGAAAGCGCCGATGCACGCTTCGCTCTGCTGCTGGATCGCACCATGCCGATGCTGATGAACCTGCACAATGAAGGCCAGAGCTGGGTGGAAAACAACATCAGCCTGGAGCAGGTGCTGGCGCGCAATGCATCGATCGCCGACGTACACCCCGAGCTGTGGCACCATATGGAGCAACACCTGCGGGATGCGCAGCGCAAAGGCTGGTTGAAGTAAGGGACCGGGCTGCCGCTTCTTGGCCGCAGCCCGTCTTCGTCAAGCGAACGCCTGCTGGCGTTCCAACGCCTCCTCATAGCTCGGCATCGATCCCGCCGCCCCGGCCCGTTCCACGCAGACCGATGCGTAGGCGGCGGCAAAGCGCACCGCATCGGCTAACGGCACCTGATTTGCCAGCTGCGCCGCCAGGGCGCCGTTAAACGCATCGCCCGCGCCGGTGGTGTCTTTCGGCTGCGCCGGAAACGCCGGGATCAGCTCGCTGTTTTCCCCGTCCGAGAACAACGCCCCCTGCGTGCCCAACGTCACGATCAGCAAACGAATGCCCTTAGCGTGCAACACCTGCGCCGCCTGGCGCGCCGAAGCCACATCGCGCACCGGCACGCCGGTCAGCAACGTGCACTCGGTGGCGTTGGGCGTCAGCAGATCGACCTGCGCCAACAGGCTGTCCGGCACCGGCTGAAACGGCGCCGGGTTGAGTATGATGAACGTTTGCGCTTCGCGGGCAATGGCGATCACCTGCTCGATCGCCGGCAGGTTGTTCTCCAATTGAGTCAGCAGAATATCCGCCGCGGCGATCGCCGGCCGGCACTGACGCACCTCGTCTTCGCTGACCGTCAGGTTGGCGCCGGGATCGACGGCGATCATGTTTTCCGCCTCCTCGCCGGCAACGTAGATAAGCGCATTGCCGGTGGGGCAATCGCCGGTCGAGAACAGAGTCACCGCATCGAAACCGGCGGCGGCGAGGTGGCGCCGGGCGAACGTGCCGAAGTCGTCGCGCCCCACCTTGCCGATATAATGCACCCGCGCCCCGGCGCGCAGCGCGGCGGTGGCCTGGTTGGCGCCCTTACCGCCCGCGCCCATCATGCTGTTGCGGGCGATCAGCGATTCACCGGGCTGCGGAAAGCGCGCCATGCCGGCGACGATATCTAGGTTGAACGAACCGAACACGCAGACTTTGCCTTTCATTGCGGGTACTCCCTGCTCAATTGGAGGTGGCGCCGGGCGGCCAGGCAGGCGCCTTTGCAGCCGGTTTCATCGGTCAGGCGGCTGACGGAGATCGCCAGCCCCTGCGCCGGCTGCGGCCCGCGTAAATGGCGGCGGATCTCTTGCTCAAGGTGCGCCAACGGGAAACCGCTCATGGCGATCACGCCGCCGCCCAGGATCAGCCGCTGGGGATCGAGCACGTTCATTTCGATGGCGATGGTCTGCGCCAATCGTTCGACGAAGCGCCGCAGATCCGGATGATCGCCGTGGCGCTCAAACAGCCGGTCGAACGGCGTTTGTGCCGCGTTGGCGCGCGCCCAGCCGGTCAGCCAATGGCCGGAAGTCAGGCTCTCGACGCAGCCCCGTTTACCGCACGGGCACTCGCCCTGATGGCCGGGCCAGGGAATGTGACCCAGCTCGCCGGCGGCGCCGTGCGCCCCGTGATAAAAGTCGCCGTTCAGCCACAGGCTGTTGCCCATGCCGGTGCCCAGATACAGCCCCACCGCCACCTGCGGCAGCGCCGGCAGCTGCTGCAAATCCCACCACAGCAGATGGTTGACGTCCTTGTCCATTCGCACCGGCAACGCCAACAAATCGGCCAACAGCACCGCCACCGGCTGGGCGTCCAGCGCCGGAATAAACGGCAGCGACAGCACCCGCGAGCGATCGCGACTGAGGATCCCCGGCAGCCCCAGCATCACCTGCGCCACCTGACGATCCTCGCAATGCCCGGCGATCAGGCGGCCCAACGCCGCCAGCGGATCGGCCTGCTGCGCCCAGTCGGCGGTCGCTATCTTGCGGTACCCGCTGAACTCGCCGTCATCATTCATCAACAACAGGCGGGTATTGGTGCCGCCGACGTCAACGCCAAGAAAATGCCGCATCATGTCCCCCGCCTCAGGCCGCCTGCCGCATTTGATCCAGCATTTTTTCCCATGCCGTCTCCAGATCCGGATCGAGGTTGAACAACCCGGAGCTGCCGACGATCAACACCTCCGCGCCGGCGCCCATCAGATCGCGGTAGGTCCGCTGATTGCAGGATCCGTCGATCTCGATCAGATAGCGCAGATTTTGCTGGCGTTTCAGATCGCGCAACTGGCGGATCTTTTCCAGCATTTCGGGAATGAACGGTTGCCCGGCATAGCCCGGATCGACGGTCATCACGGTGACCTTGTCCAGCAGGTGAAGGTAGTGGCGGATAAACTCCACCGGCGTGGCCGGGTTCAGCACCACCCCCACTTTTTTGCCCAGCGCGCGGATTTGATTGATCACCCGAAACGCGTCGCGGTTGATGGTTTCGGCGTGCGGGCAGATAAAATCCGCCCCGGCGCGGGCGATCGGGTCGATGAAATCGGTCGGGTTCTCTACCATCAGATGCACATCCAGCAACAACGAGGTGTGCGGGCGGATCTGTTCGATAAAGAACGGCGACAGCGTGATGTTTTTAACGTAGTGCCCGTCCATGATGTCGATATGCAGCATATCGGCGCGGCGATTCAGCACCGCCAATTGCTGGCGGATATCCATCAGGTTCATGCACATCAGTGAAGGTGAAATCTGGTATTTCATTAGCGTTATCCTGCGCAAAAGGGAAAAGGGATCAGTGGCCCGCCGCGGTTCTGGCCAGGGCCGCGCTGCGGCGCATCGCCCGCCGCTGCCGATAGCGATGCCGGAAAAACTTCATCGCCAGCACCGCGATCAGCACCGCGCCCCACATCGCCAGACTGAAATGCGGGCTGACGTTCATCAGGTTCAAACCGGTCGCGATCACCTGCAGCACGATCAGCGCCAATACCACGCCGCTGACCCGACCAAAACCGCCGAATGGATCGGTGCCACCCAGAATGATCGCCAGCACCGTCAGCAGCAGGTAAGAGTCGCCGTAGCCCATGCGCGCCGAGTTGAAGCGTGCCATCATCACCAGCCCGGCAATGACGCACAGCAGGCTGGAGAGGGTGTAAATGGCGATCAGTACTCGATGGGTATTCACGCCGCTGAAGTGGGTAGCGTTGATGTTGCTGCCGCTCATGTAGATGCATTTGCCGAGCCGGGTTTTCTGCAAGAACAGCGCCAGCAACGCGGCGACCACCAGGAAGATCCACAGCGGTACCGGCACGCCCAGCACGCTCTCAGCGCCGATAAACCGCACGATCTCCGGCATGCCGCTTAGGGCCGCGCCGCGCGTCAGGTAGATGCCGATACCGTTGACCGTGGTCATGGTGGCCAGCGTCACCAGAATCGGATGCGCGCCGACGTACGCCACCAATGCGCCGGTCGCCGCGCCGATAAGCCCGGCCAGCAGCATCGCCGCCACCAGCGCCAACACCAGCCACACCGTCTGCAATCCCAGCCCGGCGTCCGCCGGCAGATAGCTGATGAACAGCCAGGCCATCAGCAGGCTGGTCAGGTTGGCGCTGGCGATAATGCACAGGTTCAGGCCGCCGCTGAGGATCGGGATGAACATCGCCAGGGTCAGCAGGCCCAGCTCCGGCAGCTGGAACGCCACGCTGGTGAAGGTGGCGCCGCTGAAGAAGCGCCCCGGCATCAGCATGCTGAAGGCCAGCACCACCGCCAGCAACAGCGCCAACAGGCCGACGGCGGTACCGTCTGGACGAAATTTCAGGTAGTTGCCCATCAGGTGCTCCTCAGGCGAAACCGACGTCGGTTTCTTTGCGCTTCTTGTAGTGAGTGACGGTGATCGCCGCGACGATCACCAGACCGATCACCACGTTCATGAAGTAGCTGGACACGCCGATCAGGTTGAGGCCGTTTTTCAGCACGCCGATCAGGAATACGCCCATCAGCGTGCCGATCACGCTGCCCTTGCCGCCGTTGAGGCTGGCGCCACCCAGCACCGCCGCCGCCAGTACATCGAGCTCACCGCCCACCAGCGCATTGGGCACCACCTCCCCCATGCGGTACACCTGTACCAGGCCGCCGATCGCCGCCATCGCGCCCAGATAGCCATAGGCGAACAGATGCAGCAGGCCGACGCGGATGCCGATGCGCCGCGCCGATTCCGCATCGCCACCGACGGCAAACAGCTGGCGCCCGAGGTGCGTTTTGTTCAACAGCAGCCAGGTCAGCAGCGCCACCGCCAGCATCACCAGCGTCGGCAAACCGAGCTGATAGCTCTGCTCACCCACTTGGAACGGCAGCACGCTGCGCGGCAACGTCCACCAGTCCGGCAATGCGTACACACTGCGGCCGTTGGTCAGCCACATCAGCATGCCGAACAAGAACGCCTGCATGCTGATGGTGACGATGATCGAGACGATGCGAAGGCAGTAGATCAGCAGCGCGTTGACCATGCCCAGCGTGGCGCCGATCGCCAACGCCAGCAGAATGCTGCCCGCCGGGCTGGCCAGGCCGTAATGCGTCGCCAGCGTGGCGATCAGGTACTGCACCACCGAGGCGACTGCGGCGAAGGAGATATCGATGCCGCCGGTCACCAGCACCACGAACAGGCCGAGGGCGAAAATGCCGCTCACCGCGTAGCTTTCACTAAGATCGAGCAGGTTCTGCACCGTCAAAAACCGATCGCTGAGCAGCGAAAAGACGATGACCGTCAGCAGCAGTACCCAGGCCAGATAGCCTTCGTTGCCGCGCGGTTTCAGACTGAATCTACGCATTGACCGCCTCCGCCAGCTGCTGCTGGCCCACCTGCCCCGGCAGGTATTCACCGATCACGCTGCCGCCGCTGAAGTGCAACACCCGATCGCAGTTGTAATACACCTCGGGCACCTCGTCGGAGATCAGCAGAATCGCGATCCCCTCCTGCGCCAGCAGATGGATCAGTTGGTAGATGCTGGCCTTGGCGCCGACGTCGACACCGACGGTCGGCGAGTCGAGGATCAGGATCCGCGGCTGGGTCAGCACCCACTTGGCCAGCACGATCTTTTGCTGATTGCCGCCGGACAGCGTCGAAACCGCCTGATCCGGATCCGCCACCCGCACGCCGAGTTTGGCGATCCACTCCGCGACGATGCGATTCTTGCGGTAATCGTCGATCAGGCGAAAACGCCCGCGCAGCTTATCGAGAATGGTCAGCACCGCGTTATCCGCCACCGACTGTTGCTGCACCAGCCCCAGCGTCAGGCGATCCTCCGAGACGTAACCGATGCCGGCCTTGATCGCGTCCTCATGGCCGCGAAAGCGTACCGGTTTGCTATCGAGATAAAGCTTGCCGCTGTCGGGGCGGGTCATGCCGAACAGGCTCAGCGCCAGCTCGGTACGCCCGGAGCCGAGCAGTCCGCACAGCCCGAGCACCTCGCCCTGATGCAGGCGGAAGCTCACGTCCTGATACTGCCCGGCGCGGCTGAGACGATCCGCCTCCAGCATCACCCGATCCTTATTCATGCTCGGTGACTTCAGGCGATAATCCAGCTTCAAGCCGGTCATCAACTCGGTCAGGCGATCGCCGGAGATCTCCGCCGCCGGCCAGGTGCCGATCTTGTTGCCATCGCGGATCACCGTGACGCGATCCGAGATCTCCAGCACCTCGTCCAGCCGGTGGCTGACGAACACCACGCAGATGCCTTTCGCTTTCAGGTAATCCACCGTGCGCAGCAGCTGATTGACCTCGGTGCGGGTCAGTGAGGCGGTCGGTTCATCCATGATCACCAGCCGCGCTTCCGCCACCAGCGCGCGGCAGATTGCCACCTGCTGGCGCTGGGCAATCGGCAGCTCCGCCACCCGTTTGTCGAGATCGAGATTAAAACTCAGCTCCTGCAGCAGGCGCTCGGCGGTGCGCCGCAGCCGCGCCGGCCGGTGCCACCCCAACAGCCCGCGCAGGTTGTGCTCGAAGGCGATGTTTTCCGCCACCGTCAGGTTGGGAAACAGCGACAGATCCTGATAGATCACCTGGATGCCGAAGGCGCGCGCCTGATCCGGCGACAGCCGGCCGAAGGTTTGCCCATCGAGGGTAATGCGGCTGCCGTCATCCGGTTGATACACGCCGGCGATCGCCTTGATCAGCGTGCTCTTGCCGCAGCCGTTGGTGCCGGCCAGGCAGTGCACCTCCCCCGGCATCAGCGCCAGTGAGATATTGTTCAGCGCTCGCTGCCCGCCGAAGGTCATCGACAGCTGTTGCAACGCGATCAGCGGTGCACCCTGCGTTGCCGTATTGCCGGAAATCGCCATGATTACAGCCCCATTTTCACCAGCTTCGGCAGGTTTTGCTTATCCAGGCTTTCGGTGGCGTTGCCGAGAATAGTGTGCTGCTGCGCATCCACCTGCACCTTGCCCATACCCTCGATGGTCATGCCATCGGTGATTTTTTCTCCTTTGTGCATCATGTCGGCGATGCGCACGAACACTTCGCCGGCCACCATCGGATTCCAGATATAACCGCCCTTGATGGCGCCGCGATTGACCAGCGAAGCGCCCTGGCCTGGGCTGAACGGCCCAATGACGCAGATATCGTTGCTTTTGCCGCGGTTGAGCACCGCGCGCCCGGCGCCGATCGGCCCCTGCGAACCGAACGCCAGCACGCCTTTCAGATCGGGATATTTGGCCATCAGATCGTTGGTGGTGCGCACACTGTCATCCAGCGATTCCCCCACGCCGAACTTGTCGCCCACCAGCTGCATGTTCGGGTAGTGCTGCTTCTGGTAGTTGATGGCCGAGTCCGACCAGGTGATGTGCAGCGGCACCGTCAGGCTGCCGACATACACCGCATACTTGCCCTGCTCTTTCATGCAGGCGGCCAGCGCTTTCATGTGGTTGACCCCGTGCTGCGAGGCGTCCACCAGCTCAAAATCCCAGTCGGCGTACTTCTGGCCGGGGGATTCGTGCACGATCACCTTGATGCCCGCTTCCTGCGCGCGCTTGAGCACCGGCTCCAGCACCCGGGCGTCGTTCGGCACCACGCCGATAATGTCCACCTTCTGCGCGATCAGATCCTCGATGGCGCGCACCTGCAGCGCCGGATCCGCCGCCGTCGGCCCGACCATCCAGGCGTCGATGCCGCGTTTGGCGCTCTCGCTTTTGATGCCGGCCTCCATGGCGTTGAACCAGGGAATGCCGCCGATCTTCACCACCACGCCCATTTTCAGCTTGTCCGCCGCCTGCGCGGAGACCGACAGCAGCAGCGAGGCAAACAGACCGACCAGTACGGATTTTTTCATTGTTCTCTCTCCACAAGTGTTGGCTGTAATAAAGGTTTTCGTTGTTGTTATCGCGCCGCCCTTTTCGCGGCGGGTGAAACTTCAATCACGTCGACGTTATTCCAGGCCAATTCCTGACGAAACTCGTCGTCGCCAAGCCTGTCGGTGATCAGCGTATCTATTTCCCGGTAATGGCAAATGCGGGCGAACGAGCGGCGGCCGAACTTGTTGCTGTCCACCAGCAGGAACTTGCGCTCCGAGGCCAGCAGCATCTGTTGCTTCAGCCGCGCATGGTGCTCATTGCTCTCGCGGATGCCGCCGTCCTGGCAAATGCCGTGGCAGGAGAAAAACAGCTTGTTGATCACGAACTCTTTCAGCATCTGCTCCGCCAGCACGCCGATAAAATCCTCGTACTTGGCGGAATACTCGCCCCCCAGCCCGATGGTGCGCACGTTGGCCTTGCAGGCCAGCGTCTGGATGATGTGCAGCGAGTTGGTCAGCACCACCAGCGAGATATCCGGCAGCTGGCGCGCCAAAAACCAACTGGTGGAGCTGCTGTCCAGCAGCAGGCAATCCCCCGGCGCGATAAACCCCAGCGCGCGTTTGGCGATACGCGTCTTCTGCTCCGGCGACTCATTGCTGCGCTGGCGGAAGGACTCTCCCTGGTCTATCTCGGCGGGCACATAGGTTTTTTCCACCGCCGGCGGCTCGACGAACACCGCGCCGCCGTGGCTGCGCAGCAGCAGGCCGCGCCGTTCAAGCAGGGCCAGATCACGCCGCGCCGTCTCGATAGAGATCTGGCACAGCTGCGCCACCTCCTGCACCATCACGCGGCCGCGCTGGCTCAAGACTTCGGTAATAAAGCGATGACGTTCTACAGGCAGCATGTTTCTTTTCTCCTCCACGACGATGATTACGATATCGATTTGCCGCGCCGCGTTTTGCGCGCAGACGCAAAGCGCATCGCCCCGCGGTCGGTCAACGATCGCGCTGTGATAGTTGTCAAAAAAATCGGGAAGGAAATGAAATGAATAATTACGAAAGTGTGGAGTAACAGACAGTTATGATGCGCGAGCGCCTGAGGCAGACAGGAGAGAAACGGTAAACGGTCACAATTCCACGTTCCGCAGCATGACCGTTAATGACCGTTTGTGTGGTTTTGACCGAGCGCCGGCCCCAAAGTAGCCCGGCGTTCTATTTACAGCGGCTTATGCGCCGTTTCCCGCGCCGCCCATACCGCCCAAAGTGTGATAAGCAGAGCCAACGCAACATAGGCGGAAATCGCCAGCGTGCTGTCGTAAGATTTAAACAGAGAAGTGATGATCAGCGGGGCAAAGCCGCCACCGATAATCCCCGCCAAGGTATAGGCTAACGAAGAGCCGGCATAACGCACCCGTGTCGGGAACTGTTCCGTGATGAATGCCGCCTGTGGCCCATACATCGCCGCATGGATCAACAGCCCAATCACCACAGCCATGCAGATCAACACCGGTTGACTGCTGTCGAGCAGGACGAAGAACGCAAACGCCCACACTATCGCTGCCAATGCACCGCCGATATACACCGGACGACGGCCGAAGCGATCCGACAACGCGCCAAACAGCGGTACTGCGACGGCGTTGCCTATCGCCCCCAGCATGGTGGCACCCAGCGCCAGCGGGCGCGGCAGATTCAGCACGGTGGTGACGTAGGTCAACGTGAACACGACCACCAACGCATAGAGCACGTCAGAGCCGATACGCGATCCGCCGGCGATCAGCAGCGGACGCATGTGCTGCGTGAAGACTTCGCGCACCGGCGACTGCGTAACATCTTTCGACGCCTCCAGTTGCAAAAATGCCGGCGTCTCACCCACACCCCGGCGCAGCCACAAACCGAAGATGACCAGCACCAGACTCAGCAGGAACGGAATCCGCCAGCCCCATTGCTGAAAATCGTCCGCCGACATCGCCAACGTCACCAGCGTAATGAGGCCTGTGCCGATCAACGAACCGCAGGACGGCCCTACCTGAGCAAAGGACGCGTTGCGCCCGCGCTGATGCGGCTTACCGTGTTCCATCGACAACAGTACCGCACCCGCCCATTCTCCGCCCAGCGCAATGCCCTGAATAAAGCGCAGCGTCACCAGCAGCAGTGGGCTCCAAATCCCCCAGCTGGCGTAGCCGGGCAGCAACCCCATCAACGCCGTGGTCACGCCCATGATCACCAGCGTGGTGACCAGTACAAAGCGCCGTCCCAACACATCGCCAAGGTGGCCGAATACGATGCCACCGATCGGCCGGGAAACATAGCCCACCGCGTAAGTGGAGAAAGCCAGAATCGTGCCCACCAGTGGATCGAACGATGGGAAGAATACATGGTTGAAAATCAACGCGGCCATGATGTTGTAGACGGTGAAATCGTACCATTCCAGCGCCGTACCGATCGAGCTGGCCGCCGCAAGTTTGCCGGTATTGGGCGTTGCGGCGGCACTTTCTGCGGCCGGTGCGGCAACCTGTGCCGTTTCAGTGGTGTATGCATTCATGATGTCAGCTCCTGTGCAGTCAGTTGCCAGCCAAGGGCATAATGCCAGGCATCGGCGGCGGGCATGTTCAGCGCTTCAGCGGCCTGCTCGCTTAAACGCAGGCCGGCTTCGGCGTCGCTGCTTTCGATCAATAGCATCGGCAACATTCGGCGGTTTTCTCGCGATTCTTTCGGCAGCGGGGAACTGAGTTCGGCATCCGGCGTCAACAGGCTGCTGCGCACGAATCCAGGCTGTTCAGCCAGCTGCGCGCCCAGTTGCAAGATGCGGGCATGCAGCGCTTCCGATGCCGCCGAAGGCAGCACGAAGATACAGAGATGACTGCCGCACCCTTGGCCAGTGACCGCCTCCACCGCACACACTCTGCGCATTGGATCTCGCATTTTCTCCAGGCTCGCCACCGACCATGGCGTTTGGTGTTGAAACGCGGCGCGATAGGCTTCGGAGGTAAAACTGGCCAACGATTCGGTTTTATACAGCCCCAAATATTGACGCCCCCCCTGCAATGCCCGATAGCGTGTGCCGGATAAAAAGCCGGGCACCCGCACTCGCTCCTCCACATGTTCGCGGTCATACCAGCGATTGAAATCCGCATCATCCTGCGTGGCGACATCCGTCGCGACAAACAGCATTCCGTTCTGGGAATCGTTCATGAATATTCTCCTGGTCATCTCAAAAGGCAGGCCTGCGCCCACCGGAAAATCACGCGTCGGCGAGGCAGCGCTCGATCGCCAGCGCCCACCCCAACAACGCCTCATCACGCATCGGCAACCCAGCCAGCATCAGTCCGACCGGCGCCTCTCCTGGCTGTTGGCAAGGCAAGGACAACGCGCAACCGTCGAGGAAATTGATGATCGCGGGATTGCGCAGCATCAGTCCGTTGCAATGGAAGTAGGCATCATCCGCCGCCAGCTCGCCGATAGTTGGCGCAATCAGCGGCACGGTCGGCATCAGCAAAGCGTCAAAACTCTGCAGCGCCGCCGTAACTCGCCGCTGCCAGTCGGCACGTTGTCGCTGCAACAGCTGCAGCTCAGCATCGCCCAAGGATGCACCGCGGCGAATGCGCGACAGCACCCTTGGGTCATAGCCATCGGCCCGTTCAGCGATCAACGCTTGATGCCAGCGCCAGGACTCCAGCGCGGTGAAACCGCCATCGGCATTGATCGCCGCCAGCTCGGCGAACGCCGTGGCGGGGATCAATTCAATACGTGCGCCTGCCTGACTCAGGCATTGCAGGCTGCGCTGGAACGCCCCGGCAACTTCCGGCTGCAGTTCATCCAGCACCACCGCTTGCGGCACGGCAAAATGCGCCTGCGCCAACGTTTTTTGCAGCACCCGCAGCGGACAGTCGGCAATCAGTGCATCCAGCGCAATACAGCTGGCGACGTCATGAGCGATCACGCCGATCGAATCCAGCGAAGGCGACAGCGGCAGTAAGCCAGCGTCATTGATGCGCCGTGCAGTGGGTTTATAACCGGTCAACCCGCACAGCGCGGCGGGAATGCGTACCGACCCGCCGGTATCGCTGCCAATCGCGCCCAGGCACATGCCGTCGGCCACCGCCACCGCCGCACCGGAAGAGGAGCCGCCGGGAATGCGCGCCGCCTGGCGCTCCCAAGGATTGGCCGGCGTCCCGTAATGCGGATTGATGCCCAGACCGGAATAGGCGAACTCCGTCATCGTCGTTTTGCCAACCACCACCGCGCCGGCTTGCAACAGCCGTTCCACTACCGCAGCGTGTTTTTCAGCGGCTGGCGCGTCCGCTAATACGCGCGAACCGGCCGTGGTCACCTCACCGGCCACGTCAAACAGATCCTTGACCGAGATCGGCACGCCATCCAGCGCCGACAGAGGCGAGCCGGCGGCGCGTCGCCGATCGGAGGCCTGCGCTTGCCGTTGCGCCCACTCGGTGTATGTTCGCGTAAACGCGCGCCCCCCCTCTCCCCGCTCATCGACGATCTGCGCCAAAGCGGCGGTGGTGAGTTGCACTGCGGTGAACTCACCGCTAGCCAGCCCGGCGGTGGCCTGCATCAAAGTCAGCTTTTTCATTACGCCACCACCGGCAGTTCGATGCTGCGGTAGCGATGACTGATGGTTCGCCCGAGCACGTCGTCCACCAGTTCCATGCGAAACTCGCCAGCCGGTCGAATGCCGCCGATCGCCGCCACCGTGCCGCAAGTCATCGCCAACCCGTCGGGCGTTTGCGGCTGCGCCAGCCCGCACTCCGGCGGCTGCATACCGGTGAAGTAACGTTCCAGCAAATCACCGGGCGTACGCAACGCGGCAAGGCAGCCCTGTTGATACAATCGCCATTCGCCCTCTTCCCTGATCCACGAACGCAAGATCAAACTGTCCCAATGTTCCAACACCTCCTGGAGCGGCCAGGCGGCTCGCGCCACCGGTTTAACGCAAATCTGTTTCGACAGCGCCACGCTGTGCGCTTCGAGTTGACGATCGGTGTGATCGGACGCCAATGACACGAACAGTTCGCCGCGGTGGGCAAAAATCAGCGGTTCCACTTCGCCGGACGTCGCGTTGCCAATGACTTCAATGGTCTCTTGCTGGCTCAACTGATTGGCGGCAACGCGGTAAAACAGGGGGATTGCACTGGGCTGGGGCACGCCCAGCTCGGCCAATTCACGAATATGGTGCAAGATCGCCTCGCGATCGCGTCCGGTCCAACCGGCGATCACCAGATGATCAATCTCAACATTCAACGTCGCCGCGCCGCAGGATTCAGGTAAAGTGAAGGTCAGTCTCATGGCAGTTTCGCCCCTTTTGTTAAAACACTGTGAAATTTCACTATATCTTTAGTTACCAAATAAGCGATTTCCATGCCATGTTTTTGTGTACTATGTCTAAAAACTTTCTTCTTGCAGGAGCAAAACGTGAAGACTGTTGACGCAGAAAGCCCGCAGCGCCCGATGACGGAAGAAGCCGGCGTGTCACTGAACGAGCTGGCCTACCGGCGTTTCAAACAGGCGCTGGTCACACTCAGCTACAAGCCGGGCGAATATCTCAATACCGCGCAGGTGATGAACGACCTGGATATGGGGAGAACGCCGATCAATCAGGCAATCCACCGCTTGGCCAACGAGGGGTTATTGCAGGTCATCCCGCGCAAGGGCGTGATGGTTTCACCGTTGTCGATGGACGATGCGTTGGAATTGATCGAAGTAAGGCTGGCTAACGAGATGCTGTGTATGCGGCTGGCAAGCCAGAAGATTACCGAGAGGCAGATAGCAACGCTGACCGAACTCAATCGGCAAATCGAAGCCGCGAGCCAGGAGCGAGATAGGGTGCGCATGATGACACTCGATCATGAATTTCACCAGGAACTGGCGCAGATCGCCGGCAATAACATGCTGGCGGATATCCTGAGTGTACTGCACGCCAGGGCGCAGCGTTTTTGGGCCAGCACCCTGTCGCGGGAAGGGCATATGCGCGAAGTGATCGACGAACACCGGGCAATTATCGCCGCGCTGGCCGCACAAGACAGCGCCGCCGCCGCCGAGGCCGCGCAGGCGCATATCCTGTCATTCCGCACTGCGCTGCTGCACGACGGGTAACCCCGCGGCGCAGGATATTACCGGGAATAGTTATGATGACCCTGTTCTGCCGATGAGCAGGAGATAAACGGTAAACGGTCACATTTCACGCTCCGCGGAATGACCGTTTTTATAGTTTTGATCGAGCTCCATCGAGAGGTGGCCGACGTTGGTAGGCGTTGCCTTAAAAAACAGCAAAAAAATCCGGTGAGAATCTCACCGGATCGTTAGCCGCCTGACACACATTATTCTTCGTGCTCATGCTCTTTCAACATCGCCTCACGCAACACGGCGTTCAGGCGTTTCTGATAGCCTTTGCCTGGCCGCTGAAGCCAAGCCAACACATCCGCATCGATTCGGATGGTTTTTGATACTTTCATCGGCTTATAAAAACGCCCCTGAACCGCAGTCTGCCACGTTTCTTCCCCCAGCGCCGGCGCATCGGCATAATCGATGTCCTCGTCCGGCAACGCATTCAGTGAAGCAATTTGCGCTTTCTGCTCCTCCGTCAACGGCGGGAGTACGCTATGGGCCAGATTTTTGGCGGAATTTTTGCGCTTCATATCTTCCCCTCTCTTTGGCATCGGCCTTGCGTGCTGAAATGATACGCACGATCTCGACGGTATCGCCTTCGACATCCGTTTCGATCGTCGTATGTGCCACCAGCAACAGCAAACAGGATCCGACCATACCGATCGTTTGCCAACGTTCTTCTCCATCCTCGATCCTTTCCAGCACAGCCAAATGGTTGGGATCCAGAAAAACCCGTTGCGCTATCTCAAAACTGACACGGTGTTTACGCTGGTTGCTGTGATTTTTATCCTGATTCCATTCAAAATAAACATACATTTTTGTAACTACATTTTGATTGTTATTTAATCAAAATACACTCCGCACGACGGGATGTCAAAACCCCCTCATGCATTCAACGCCCGCCTGCTGCCTCGATAAAAGTACCGGTCACGTAAGACGCAGCGTCAGACAGCAGCCAAGCGATCGCCTCCGCCACTTCCTGCGGCTGCCCGCCGCGCTGCATCGGTAAACTGTCCTTCACGCGATCCACTCGGCCGGGCTCGCCGCCGCTGGCGTGCATCTCGGTATAGATGAATCCGGGCCGTACGCCGTTGACGCGGATGCCCTGCGCCGCCACCTCGCGCGATAACCCGATGGTCAGGGTATCGACGGCGCCTTTCGAGGCGGCGTAATCGACGTATTCCCCCGCGGCCCCCAACCGGGACGCGGCGGAAGACACATTGACGATAGCGCCGCCCTGCCCGCCATGACGCTGCGCCATGCGTTTCACCGCCTCGCGGCAACACAGGAAGTAACCGGTGACGTTGGTGCCGAGCACCTGATTGATGCGCTCGGCGGTCAACTGTTCAATGTTCGCCTGCTGGAACAGAATGCCGGCGTTGTTGACCAGCGCGCTGAGCGTGCCCAGCCCGGCATCCAGCGCCCTGAACATCGCCATCACCTGCGCTTCATCGGCCACATCGGCCTGCAGCGCCAGCGCCTTACCGCCCTGCGCCTCGATCTCCGCCACCACTTGGCGCGCCGCATTTTCGTCACGCAGGTAATTCACACCCACCGCATAGCCCTGCCGGGCCAGCAGCAAGGCGGTCGCGCGGCCAATCCCCCGGCTTGCGCCGGTCACCAATGCCACTTTCGTCATACTGTTTTTTCTCTGGTTAGCGATATCAACACAGCGGCCTGCGCGCAGGCGCCCCGTATGCCCGTCAGAGTATAGAACGGCTCCCTAAAAACCGCTTCAAAGCTGAGCCAGGCGGCGCAGCTGCTTTTTAATGCGCGACTTGGCGCAGCCGTAAGCATCCGTCGCCGCCGCCTGATGCACCCGCTGCAAAGCGGAAGCATGATGGCCGCCGTGGCTATGGCTCTGCGCATCGCCGCGAAAAGACAACAGCAACAGAACGAGCAGCGTCGCCACGCCTACATACATCAGCCGCCGCGAGGCGCCCGCGTTCGGGAAACCTTCAGTCTGCATGTTTTGCTCCCCCAGCCATAATTTCGAATGGCAGCAAAATAACTGAAATTCCCCCCCGCTCCCTTAACGCGAGATTAAAGTCAGATTAAGGTTTGCTTAAGAACGCGCAGGCAGAGCGGTTTTCCCCGTTGTCTTCCCGTCAGCGTTATAGTTAGATAAGCGCGACTCAAGGCTCTCAGCGGAAATAACGTGAACATACTGTTGGTGGAAGACGACCTGCAATTAGGCAAGGCGCTGTGCCGCGCATTGGAGCTGGCCGGCTTTAATTTGTGCTGGGTGCGCCTGCTCACCGACGCGGAAAATAAACTTTCACCCGGCGGGTTCGATTTGATGCTGTTGGATCTCACGCTGCCGGACGGCGACGGTTTGCAGAAGCTGATCGCCTGGCGCGCCGCCGGGCAAAATATTCCGATCATCATCCTGACCGCTCGCGACCGCATCGAAAGCTTGGTGAACAGCCTCGACTCCGGCGCGGACGACTTTCTGGCCAAACCCTTTGCGCTGCCCGAACTCATCTCGCGCGTCAAAGCGGTTAACCGGCGCATGGCGGGCTTCGCTTCTCAAACCTGGAGCCTCGGCGCGCTGTATCTCGATCCGGTCAACCATCAGGTCATGCTGGATAACGAACTGCTGATGCTGTCGAAAAAAGAGTATCACCTGCTGCACGAACTGATGCGCTGCGCCGGCACCGTGGTGCGCAAAGCGGTGTTGGAACAGCGGCTGTTCGGCCACGGCGACAGCGTGGAAAGTAACTCGCTGGAAGTGCACATGCATAATTTACGGCGCAAAATCGGTAAAGAAAGAGTGATTACCGTACGCGGCATCGGCTATTTGCTGAAGAAAGAGTAGCGGAATGATCGGTTTCAAATCCTTCTTTATGCGTACCATTATTTTTCAGGTGCTGGCCATTTTATTATTGTGGGGGATCCTCGTCGCCTGGGTGAAATATTGGTATTACCCCGACATGGAGAAATATTTCGATAACCAGCAACGCATCGTCGCTGCAGGCATCGCCAATATTCTCGACGAAACCGGCACTGACAATATCGATTACCGCGGCATCATCAAGACCATTGAAGGCATGTACATTGATTCCATCAATAACGGCATGCAGGATGAAATCGACTATCACCCGCTGTTTGTGGTTTACGATCGGGACAGCCGGGTGCTTTACAGTTCGCAAACGCAGGGAGAACCGCTGCGCCTGCCGCCTTCGGTGCTGTCCGGCTCCGTCAATTACGCCGGTGCCAACTGGCATCTCGCCGGCAGCTGGAGCGAAAAGCACCAGTACCGGGTGATCGTCGGCGAATCGTTCAACGATCGCACCACGCTGTTCGGCAACCCGGCGGAGAGCACCGCCGTACCGCTGCTGGGCATTCTGGCAGCCATCATCGTTACCTTGCTGTTTACCGCCTATTTCAGCCTGCGGCCGCTGCGCCAGATCGCCCGCACCATCTCCGATCGCCAGCCTGGCAACCTGTCGCCGATCAACGTCAGCGAGCAGTATCAGGAAATCCGGCCGGTGGTGGTGGAGGTCAACAAGCTGATGGCGCGCATCGACGCCGCCAATCAGCGCGAGAAGCGCTTTATGGCCGATGCGGCGCACGAGCTGCGCACGCCGATCGCCGCCGTGCTGGCACAGCTGCACCTGCTGACCCAGGTCGGCGAGCAGCAGGAGCGCCGGGAGATCATCGGCGACATGCAGCAAGGGCTAGATCGCGCGGCATCGCTGTCGCGCCAGCTGATCAACCTGGCCAAGCTGGAGGCGGAAGATTTTCCACTGAAAATTGAGGCGGTGGACATCTACGCAGAGATCGGCAAATGCATCGCGCAGCACGTCCCCTATGCGCTGGAAAAGGATGTGGAACTCTCGCTCGACGGCAGCGAGGACGTGGTGGTGAGTACCGATCGCCATGCGCTGATCGCCATCTTCACCAACCTGCTGGACAATGCGCTCAAGTACGCGCCCCCCGGCAGCCGTATCGAAGCCAATATCCGCTCGCTGGCGCCGCTCGGCTGCTATATTACGTTGCGCGACAACGGCCCGGGAGTGAGCGAAGAACACCGTTCCCGCCTGTTTGAGCGCTTTTACCGCGTGCCCGGTACGCAGCAAACCGGCAGCGGGCTCGGCTTGGCCATCGCCCGAAACCTGGCCGACAAAATCGGCGCGCAGCTGCGCGTCACCGAAGGCCTTGACGATCGCGGCATCGGCTTCATCATCGATTTGCCGGAAAGTTACCGGCCACAGACTGAGAGTTAACAACGACCATGATCGCCCCTGTTCTGCTGCAACGGCAGCAACTCGACCGGCTATGGGATATCGACCGCAGCGAAATTATCGACACTCTGTATCGCCTGCAGGACGGCAAGCTGCAAGCCTACCCGGACTACTACGACGTGCGCGGCTGGGATCCGCACGATCGGGAAACCTATACGCCGATCCACGAAGCCTGCTTCGATCGCGGCGGGACATTCTTCGCGCTGTTCGAAGGCGAGGAGATCGTGGCGGCGGCGGCGCTGGACACCGAACCGCGCGGCCCACAGCGGGATCTGCGCCAGCTGCTGTTCTTTTACGTCAGCGCGCACAAACGCGGCCAGGGGTTAGGCAGGCAGCTGTTCCAGCTCTGCCTGCGTCAGGCGGCGCAAGACGGCGCCGCCGGGCTGTATGTCTCCTCCATTCCCAACAAAAGCACCGTAGACTTCTATCTGGCGCAGGGTTGCCAGCTCATCGAACAACCGGATACCGAATTGTTCGCCCGTGAGCCGGAAGACATTCATCTGGTCTGCCCGTGCCGCTAGCGGCCGGGGTTAACGGGCGATGCGCATCACCGAACGCACGTCGCTTTTCTTGTTCAGATCCCACACCTCGGCGATCTCCGCCAACGCGTGCTCCTGCGTCTCGATAGTGAGCGCTCCGGTCGCCGCCAGCGCCAAAATCTCGGCCGCGTAGCGCTGCATCTCCGGGATCGGCGGGAAGTTGCCGGTGCCGCTGCCGAGGATCTGCAGCTGGTTGCTGCGCAGCACCGCCGCCGGCAGCCGGATGTCCGGCGCGGCCATCGAACCGACGTTGACCAGGCGAATGCCGCGTCCGCCGGCGTAAGACGAGAGATCGTGATTATTGAGCGTTGCGAGCAGCGCTTCGGTCGCCGGCCCCCAGATGTAATCGACGATCACCTGATAACCGCCCGGCCCCGCCGCTGCCGCGAAGGCCTGCGTCAGCGCCTCGCCCTGCAGGCTCAGATCCACCGTGGCATCCACGCCCAATGCCTCCAGCACGCTCAGCCGACGGCCGGCGGCAACGATACGCCCAGCCCCTGCCTGACGCGCCGCGGCAACCGCCAGTTTGCCTGAGGTGCCGGTGGCGCCGATGATCAGCACCGTTTCACCGGGCTGCAGATCCGCTCGCCAGCGCAACGGCAGCCAGGCGGCGAAGGCCGGATTGATCAGCGCTGCCGCCGTGGCGTCATCCACCGCCTCCGGTACCGGCACCGTCCATGACGCGACGCTGCGCTCAGCCATCGCACCGTAAGGACGGCGGAAGGAGGCAAAGTACACCCGTTTTCCGTCCGCCGTACGGCCCACGCCGTCGGTACCGGGCACAATTGGCAATTGCTTCGGGCTGGAATAGTGGGTGCCGGCGACGGTGGCGCGATCCAGCTGTTTGATGCCGGCCGCCAGAACGTCGATCGGCACTTCATTCGCCTGCGCCTGGGGCTCCTCAAAAGTGCCGAAAACCGGGGCTTGCCCCAGCGCTGTTACGATTGCCGCTTGCATGGTGACTCCTTAAATCGTGGGAACGTACAGGAAAGAATAGGCCGCTATAAAATAAAAAGGGACACCGCATGATGCGGTGTCCCCCAAACACAAACTTTGCCGAACGTGTTATTCGTAATCGCTCATCGGCACGCAAGAGCAGAACAGGTTACGGTCGCCGTACACGTCGTCCAGACGCTTAACGCTCGGCCAGTACTTGTTCTCGCGCACGCCGGCCACCGGGAACACCGCCAGCTCGCGGCTGTACGGGTGCTGCCAGTCGTTGACCAGCTCCGCCTGCACGTGCGGCGCATTCACCAGCGGGTTGTCTTCCAGCGGCCATTCGCCTTTGGCGACGCGGTCGATCTCGCTGCGGATTGCCAGCATCGCATCGATAAAGCGATCCAGCTCCACTTTGCTTTCCGACTCGGTCGGCTCGACCATCAGCGTGCCCGCTACCGGGAACGACATGGTCGGCGCGTGGAAGCCGAAGTCGATCAGGCGCTTGGCGATGTCCATTTCGCTGATGCCGGTCTCTTCCTTCAGCGGACGAATATCAAGGATACATTCGTGCGCCACGCGGTGATCGCGGCCGGTATACAGGATCGGATACGCGTCTTTCAGACGAGTTGCGATGTAGTTGGCATTCAGGATCGCCATCTGGCTGGCCTGCTTCAGGCCTTCCGCGCCCATCATGCGGATGTACATCCAGCTGATCGGCAGGATGGAGGCGCTGCCGAACGGCGCCGCGGAGACCGCGCCCTGCTGGGTGGTTACGCCGTCGATCTGCACGACACTGTGGCCCGGTACGAACGGCGCCAGGTGCGCTTTCACGCCGATAGGGCCCATGCCCGGGCCGCCGCCGCCGTGCGGGATGCAGAAGGTTTTATGCAGGTTGAGGTGCGAAACGTCCGCACCGATGTAGCCCGGCGTGGTGATGCCCACCTGGGCGTTCATGTTGGCGCCGTCCAGATATACCTGACCGCCGAACTGATGCACGATCTGGCACACTTCACGGATGGTTTCTTCATACACGCCGTGGGTCGACGGGTAGGTCACCATGATGCAAGAGAGTTCTTCACCTGCCTGCTCCGCCTTGACGCGCAGATCGTGCAGATCGATGTTGCCGTTCTTGTCGCAGGCGACCACCACCACGCTCATGCCCGCCATTTGGGCAGAGGCCGGGTTGGTGCCGTGCGCCGAGCTCGGGATCAGGCAGACGTGGCGGCCCGCTTCGTTGCGGCTTTCGTGGTAGCGACGGATCGCCAGCAGGCCGGCGTATTCGCCCTGCGCGCCGGAGTTCGGCTGCATGCACACCGCGTCATAGCCGGTCAGCTGCACCAGCCACTGAGACAGTTGGCCGATCATCTGTTGGTAACCGGCAGCCTGCTCCGGCGGGCAGAACGGGTGCAGTTCGGAGAATTCAGGCCAGGTGATCGGGATCATTTCCGCCGCAGCGTTCAATTTCATGGTGCAAGAGCCCAGCGGGATCATTGCCTGGTTCAGCGCCAAATCCTTACGCTCCAGACGATGCATGTAACGCATCATCTCGGTTTCGCTGTGATAGCGGTTGAATACCGGGTGGGTCAGGATCGGGTCCTGGCGCAACATGGCGGCCGGGATCGATGCGTTGTTCTTGCTCACCGCCGCGTCCAGCGCGTCGATGTCCTGGCCGTGGTTGTCGCCGGCCAGCAGTGCGAACAGCGTTTGCACGTCTTCACGCGAGGTGGCTTCATCCAGCGTGATGCCCACGGCGCCGTGGATGTCGGTACGCAGGTTGATGCCGAAGCTCAGCGCACGTTCCAGCACGGCAGCCTTGTCTTTCACTTCAACGGTCAGGGTGTCGAACCAGGTGTTGTGACGCAGCGTCAGGCCGGCCTTCTGCAGCCCGGCGGCCAGAATGTCGGTCAGGCGGTGGATACGCCCGGCGATGCGCTGCAGCCCTTGCGGGCCATGGTACACCGCGTACAGGCTGGCGATGTTGGCCAGCAGCACCTGCGAGGTACAGATATTCGAGTTGGCCTTCTCGCGACGGATATGCTGCTCGCGGGTCTGCATCGCCATGCGCAGCGCGGTGTTGCCGGCGGCATCGCGGGAAACGCCGATGATGCGGCCCGGCATCGAACGCTTGAACTCGTCGCGGCAGGCGAAGAAGGCAGCGTGCGGGCCGCCGTAGCCCATCGGCACGCCGAAGCGCTGCGCGGAGCCGAACACCACGTCGGCGCCCTGCTTGCCCGGCGCGGTCAGCAGCACCAGGGCCATGATGTCGGCGGCCACGCTGGTGATGATTTTGCGCGATTTCAGTTCGGCCAGCAGCGCGCTGTAGTCATGCAGCTCGCCGGTGGTGCCCACCTGCTGCAGCAACACGCCGAACACGCCGTCCAGCTCCAGCACTTTTTCCGCTTTATCGACGATGACGTCGAAGCCGAAGGTTTCGGCGCGGGTGCGCACTACGTCCAGCGTCTGCGGATGCACGTCGTCAGCCACGAAGAAGCGGTTGGCGTCTTTCAGTTTGCTGGCGCGTTTGGCCAACGCCATCGCTTCGGCGGCGGCGGTCGCTTCATCCAACAGCGACGCGGAGGCCAGGTCCAGGCCGGTGAGATCGAGGGTCACGGTCTGGAAGTTCAGCAGCGCTTCCAGGCGGCCCTGCGACACTTCCGGCTGATAAGGGGTATAAGCGGTGTACCAGCCCGGGTTTTCTAGCATGTTGCGCAGGATCACCGGCGGCGTCAGCACGGCGCTGTAGCCCATGCCGATATAGGATTTGTAGCGCTGATTTTGCGAGGCGATCGCCTTCAGCTCAGCCAGCGCCTGGTGTTCGGTCGCCGCGTCGCCGACCGGCGGCGGCCCCGGCAGCTGAATGTCCGCCGGCACGATCTGTTGGATCAGCGCGCTGAGCGAGCGAGCGCCCACCGCTGCCAGCAACTCCTGGCGTTGTTCCGCAGAAGAGCCGATGTGGCGTTCGATGAACGCTTCGCTGTGTTCGAGTTGGCTGAGTGTCTGAGTCATTGCTACAAATTCCTGAATGCTTGCGTGATACGGGATATAGCTTGAACGGTAACTAAAACGCCCCGGCCGAGAAGCCTGGGGCGTGGTCACGATTACTCGTCGATCGAGGCCTGATAAGCCGCGGCGTCCAGCAGGTTCGCCAGCTCGCCTTCGTCGGAGGCTTTGATCTGGAACAGGAAGCCGTCACCGTAAGGTTCGCTGTTGACCAGCTCCGGGGAGCTTTCCAGCTCGCCGTTCACCGCCACGATTTCGCCGCTGATTGGCGCGTAAATGTCCGACGCCGCCTTGACGGATTCCGCCACGGCGCAATCTTCACCGGCGGCGACGCTGCGGCCCACTTCCGGCAGATCGACAAACACCATATCGCCCAGCAGTTCCTGCGCGTGTTCGGTGATGCCTACGGTGTAAACGCCGTTACCTTCTGCACGAACCCACTCGTGGGAGGATGCGTATTTCAATTCTGTTGGCACATTGCTCATCGCCGGTTACTCCTTCGAAGAAATAAAAGAATCAATCAATAAAAAATCAATTTGTCAGCGGCTTGCCGGCGCGAACGAAACCGGGCTTGGTCACTTTGACCGGCATTTCACGGTTGCGGATCTGCACGATAGCCTGCTCGCCGATGCCTGCCGGCACGCGCGCCAGCGCGATGCTGAAGCCCAGCGTCGGAGAGAACGAGCCGCTGGTAATCACGCCTTCGTGGGTTTGCCCCGCCGCGTCGGTGAAACGCACCGGCAGCTCATTACGTAATACGCCTTTTTCCGTCATGATCAAGCCGACCAGTTGCTCGGTGCCCTGCTCGCGCTGTTGCTCCAGCGCTTCGCGGCCGATGAAACGGCGATCTTCCGGCTGCCAGGCGATGGTCCAGCCCATGTTGGCGGCCAGCGGCGAAACGCCTTCATCCATCTCTTGCCCGTAGAGGTTCATGCCCGCTTCCAGACGCAGCGTGTCGCGCGCGCCCAGACCGGCCGGCTTGACGCCCGCGGCCAGCAATTTTTGCCAGAAATCCGCCGCCTGCTCTTTCGGCAGCGCGATCTCATAGCCGGCCTCGCCGGTGTAACCGGTGGTGGCGATGAACAGCTCGCCGGCCTGCACGCCGAAGAATGGCTTCATGCCTTCGACCGCGCTTTTTTGTTCCGGGGTGAACAGGGTACCGGCACGCTCTTTGGCCTGCGGGCCCTGCACTGCGATCAGCGCCAGATCGTCGCGCACCGTCAGCGCGACGCCATACGGCGCGGCGTGCTCTTCGATCCAGGCCAGGTCTTTGTCGCGGGTGGCGGAGTTCACCACCAGGCGGAAATAGTCTTCAGTGAGGAAATAAACGATCAGGTCGTCGATCACGCCGCCGGAGGCATTCAGCATGCCGGTGTACAGCGCTTTGCCGGGTTGGGTCAGTTTGGCGACGTCGTTCGCCAGCAGGTAGCGCAGGAACTCGCGGGTGCGGGCGCCGTGCAGATCTACAATGGTCATATGAGACACGTCGAACATGCCGGCATCCTGACGCACCGCGTGGTGCTCATCGAGCTGCGAGCCGTAGTGCAGCGGCATCATCCAGCCGTGAAAGTCTACCATGCGCGCACCGCACGCCACGTGCTGGTCGTACAGTGGGGTTTGCTTTGCCATCTTTTCCCTCTTTCCACTCGTCGCTAGAAGTTAGGGTGCTGCCACGCAATGCGGCGGAGCCTGGCTCGCGGCCCGATCGCCATGGCGCACTGACTGCTCAACACAAATGCTGCGCCGGGACGGGCGGAAACTGCGTGTAACCGCCGTGACGCAAACGATACCTTTCCCTCGAACTTATCACCGAACGACCACATTAACCATAAGTTAAAATAGGCTCATCGCCGTTCCCGGGCGGTAAAATGCCGGGGTAGTGTGCAGAGTTTTTCACTGGAAAAATGCGCCTTAAGGCACAAAATTAACAATTAAAGCGGTAAAACGCCGAAGTTATATAACAAACAGATGGCCGCGCATGGGATCCCGACTTTTGATAACCGAACATGGAATTAGAAAAAGTAATGATAAAAAGCGGCTGAAATTAGATTATTTCAAATGAAGGGTTATATAAGGAAAAGCGATGGAATAAGGCGAGAAGCGCGAGCCCGGTGCGGGCCCGCAGAAGGAAGGGATCAGGCAAGCCACTCGGGCAGATCGTTCAGGCCCATCGCCTGACGCACCAGCTTAGGCTTGACGCCCGGCAGGCTGTCCGCCAGCCGCAGGCCCACGTCGCGCAGCAGCTTTTTGGCCGGGTGGTTGCCGTCAAACAGTTCGCGGAAACCCTGCATGCTGGCCAGCATCACCGCCGCGCCATGTTTGCGGCGGCGCTCATAGCGGCGCAGATAGAGGTGCTGGCCGATATCCTTGCCCTGCCGCTGCAGGCGGCGCAGTTCGGAAATCAGCTCGGCGGCATCCATAAAGCCCAGGTTCACGCCCTGCCCGGCAAGCGGATGCACGGTATGCGCCGCATCGCCCACCAGCGCCAGGCGGTGCGCGGCGAAGCTGCGCGCATAGCGGCCGGTCAACGAGAACGCCAGCCGTTCGCTTTCCAGGCTGCAAGCCCCCAGGCGCATGTCGAAGGTCATCGCCAGTTCGCGGTTGAATTGCTCCGGTTCCAGCCGTTTGAGCCGTTCGGCTTCTTCCGGCGTCACCGACCAGACGATGGAGCTCAAATGCGGATCGCTGAACGGCAGGAACGCCAGAATGCCGTCACCGTGGAAAATTTGCCGCGCCGTCGCCTGATGCGGTTCTTCGGTGCGAATGGTGGCCACCAGCGCGTGGTGGCGGTAATCCCAGAAGGTGAGCGGAATATCGGCGTGCTGACGCAGCCACGACTGGGCGCCGTCGGCGCCGATCACCAACCGGGCGGTCAGCATGCGCCCGTCCTCCAGCGTGACGAAGGCGTCATTTTCGCCCCATGCTACCTGCTTGAGCGCGGCCGGGGTAATCAGCGTGATGTCCGACAGGCTTTCGGCGCGTTTCCACAGCGCCTGCTGGATCACCGAATTTTCGATGATGTGGCCGAGATGGCTGAAGCCGCACTCGTCGCCGCGGAAAGCAATCTTGCCGAAGCTGTCGCGATCCCACACTTCCATCGCATTGTAGGCGCTGGCGCGCAGCTGGAGAATGTCGTCCCACACGCCGATGTGCTGCAGCAAACGCTCGCTGGCGGCATTGATGGCGGAGACGCGCAGGGCCGGCTGTTCCGACGGCGGCGCCATCTCCGGCTGGCGCTGCTCCAGCACCGCCACGCGCAGCCCGCTGCCCTGCAGGCCGCAGGCCAACGCCAGCCCCACCATACCGCCACCGGCGATAATCACGTCAAATGATTGCATGCTGCTCGATTTCCTTAAATAACGCGCGACGCCTTGCCGCGCCGCGCTTTGGGCGCGTTAAAGCGCCCGACCATGTCTCTAACGTTCCACCCAGCCCAGCGTACGCTTGGCGAAGGCATCGCGTATCGCCGGCAAACGCGCCATCGCCATCAGCCCCAGATTGCGCCCAATCACCAGCGGGCCATAACGGTTGGCGAACAGATGAATCAACCCGTCGGTCACGCCGATCGTCGCCTGTTGATCGTTTTGCCGCCGCTGCTGATAACGGCTCAGCAGTGCGTAACCGCCGGCGTCTTCGCCGCTGTCTGCCGCTTCCGCCAGCGTTTCCGCCAGCGACATCACGTCGCGCAGGCCAAGGTTGAACCCCTGCCCGGCGATAGGATGCAGCGTTTGCGCCGCGTTGCCCACCAGCGCCAGCCGGTGGCTGACATGGCGATCGGCGGTCAGCAGCCCGAGTGGATAACTGTGCCGTTTACCGGCCTTGAGGATACGCCCCAGCCGCCAGCCGAAAGCCTGTTGCAGCTCGGCGATAAAGCGCTCGTCGTCCCAGGCATCCACCTGGGCGCGATCTTCACGCGCATGGCACCACACCAGTGAACTGCGCCCCTGCGACATCGGCAACAGCGCCAGCGGCCCATAGCGGGTAAAGCGCTCAAAGGCGCGCCCCTGCGGATCTTCCGCCGTGGTGACGTTGGCGATGGTGGCGAACTGCGGATAGTCCTCCTGCCGCCACTGCACGTTGCAGGCCTGCGCCAGCGCAGAGCGCGAACCGTCGGCCGCCACCAGCAACTGCCCGCGCAGACGCTGGCCGTTGTCCAGCAGCACTTCCGCCCGTTCTGCGGTGCGGATCACGTCCACCACCCGCGCCGGGCAGTGCAGCGTGACACCCGGCGCCTTGGCCAGCAGCGCGAACAGCCGCTGCCCGGCGTCGTGCAGTTCGATCACCTGGCCGAGCGCATCGACCTGATAATCCTGCGCCTGCAGATTGACGAAGCCGGCATGGCCGCGATCGCTGACGTGCACCTGAGTGATCGGTGTGGCGCAGTCGCGCAGCGCCGGCCAAACGCCGATGCGCGCCAGCTGTTGGCAGGTGCCCTGCGCCAATGCGATGGCGCGGGCGTCAAAGCCTGGGTGGTTGCGGTCATCCGGCCGAGTCGCCTCGACCAGATCTACCGCCATTCTTCCCTGAGTAAGCGACGAGATAGCCAGCGCCAGCGTCGCGCCCGCCATACCGCCACCAACGATAATTACGCTCATTTTATGACCTTGCCGCCGCCATCAAAGCCTCGATGGCATCGGCGTCTTTCACCACGGTGGCGGTCAGGTTTTCGTTGCCGTCGGCGGTGATCACGATGTCGTCCTCGATGCGGATGCCGATGCCGCGGTATTCCGCCGGCACGTCCGCATCCGGCGCAATGTACAGCCCCGGCTCCACGGTCAGCACCATGCCCGGCTCCAGCAGCCGATCGCGGCTCGGCGTGCCGTAGTGGCCAACGTCGTGCACATCGAGACCCAGCCAGTGGCTCAGCCCGTGCATGAAGAACTGACGGTGCGCCTGCTCGGCGATCAGCGAGTCGACTTCACCTTTCAATACGCCCAGCTCCACCAGCCCGACCACCATGATGCGCACCACTTCGTCATTGACTTCGCGAATGCTGGTGCCGGGTTTGAACAGTTCCAAAGCGCGCTGCAGCGACGCCAGCACAATGTCGTACACCGCGCGCTGCGGCCGGCTGAACTTGCCGTTGACCGGGAAGGTGCGGGTGATGTCGCCGGCGTACCCCTGGTACTCGCAGCCGGCGTCGATCAGCACCAGATCGCCGTCGCGCATCTGGCTCTCGTTCTCGGTGTAGTGCAGGATACAGCCGTTTTCGCCGCTGCCGACGATGGTGTTGTAAGACGGGTAACGGGCGCCGAGGCGGGTGAATTCATGGTGAATTTCCGCTTCCAGCTGGTATTCGAACATGCCCGGGCGGCATTTTTCCATCGCGCGGGTATGCGCCAACGCGCTGATCTCACCGGCGCGGCGCATCACCGCCAGCTCTTCCGGCGACTTGAACAGCCGCATGTCATGCAGCCACGGCCGCCAGTCGGTAACGGTGGCCGGCGCCTGCAGGCTCTGGCGGAACCCCTTGCGCAGCTTGTCCAGCGCGCCGAACAGGATCTGATCGGCATAGGCGTATTCGCCCTGCGCGTGGTAGACCACGTCCAGGCCGTTGAGCAGCAGGTGCAGCTGGTCATTGATTTCATCGAACGGCAGCGCGCGATCCACGCCCAGCTTCGCCGGCGCGGCGTCTTGCCCCAGGCGGCGGCCAAACCAGATTTCCGCCGTCAGATCGCGCACCCGGTTGAACAACACGCTGTGGTTGTGCGTTTCGTCGCTTTTAATCAGCACCAGCACCGCTTCCGGCTCATTGAAGCCGGTCAGGTACCAAAAGTCGCTGTTCTGCCGATAGGGATAGTCTGAATCTGCACTGCGCGTCGTTTCCGGCGCAGAGAAAATAACCGCCGCGCTGGCCGGCGCCATTTTCGCCAACAGCGCCTGGCGGCGGTTGTTGAATTCCTGCTGAGTCATTACCTTCTCCTGAAATCATGCCATCCGCACCGCCGGCGGAGGGGCGATAGAACGTTTAGTGCAGCGTCGGTTTGATATTTTCCGGCGCCGTCGGTTTTTGACGGGTGAATTCGCCGTGGCACATGATGGCGGCAACCCGCACATACTCCGCTACTTCTTCCAACGACTGTTCCAATTCTTCCTGATCTTCGTCTTCGTCGTAGCCCAGCTGCGCGATGTTGCGCAGATCGTCGATCGCTTCACCGACCTCGTCTTTCACCTGAGCCAGCTTCGGCTGCATCATGCCCAGCCCGAGCAGGAAGTGGTTGACCCAACCGCCCAGCGCGTCGGCGCGATCGAACACGCTGACGATCTCCCCTTCAGGCAGCATCAGTTGGAACAGGAATTCGTCATCTTCCAGCGTGTCACGCGTCACTTCATACAGCTGCTGCAGCGGTTGGCTAAGCGCCTGCGGGAAGGCGACGCCTTCGTTGGTCAGATCGTGCACCAGCGCCTGCCAGCCGGCGTCACGGCTGCCGCCACACAGCAGGCCGCTGATCAGGCCGTGCATTTCTGCCGCGGTCAGCGCCACCGACTGCTGGTTGAGGGCCACGGTCAAAGATTGGTAACTTGGAAATGTATTCTGTATAGACATGCGCATTCGTCATCGTTGGCAGGATAAGTTCGTGTTATGCTACCACCAAGGTCCGTCGCTATACCAGATAAGCGCGACACCTCAGTGGCTAGTTATAATCGCGATGTGGCAGGTTTCACACTGCGCCGGCGGGTGACGAAAGTGCGGTAAATACGCATTTTGAAACCCTTTTTTGACTGGCAATGTGCGCCACAGTAGATTACAACCAGGTACTGAAAAAGGGGTTGTATCTTGGTACCGAGGTATATATAGTGGCGCCCGCTTTGACGGCCCGGCCAGGGCGGACAAGGCTGGCGCGAAATTTAGGCAGGAAGGTGGCATGTCTGCACAACCGGTAGATATTCAAATTTTTGGCCGCTCGTTAAGAGTCAATTGCCCGCCAGAACAACAAGATGCGTTGAATATGGCGGCGGACGATCTTAACCAACGGTTGCAAGATCTTAAAGTTCGCACTAGAGTCTCCAATACTGAGCAACTGGTTTTCATCGCGGCATTGAACGTCTGTCACGAACTTGCTCAAGAACGGTTGAAAACCCGTGACTATGCGTCCAATATGGAACAACGCATACGGATGCTGCAGCAGACCATTGAACAAGCGCTGCTTGAACAAGGTCGCATCTCTGAACGTCAGGATGCACAATTCGAATAACTTAAGTTGTTGAAATCAAAGTTTCAGCAACGAGTACAAAATTTCTCTGAGATGTTCGCCAGCGGGCCAGTCCCCTGAGCCGATATTTAGTACAAACAGAATGTGTTGCTCCGCGATCGGTGAGCACGCTCGGTGCGCCGAGAAGCCTTAAGATTGCGACGGCACGTTCACCTTGAACCATGGGTTCAAGGGTTACAGCCTGCGACGGCATCTCGGAGATTCCCCTTCTCAGCGGTTTATGTGTGCTGAACGCCACACTGAGCAAGCCTGATACGATGCCTTTTCACCCTCAATTCGCGCAGCAGCGCCAAGCCATTCGTCAACTCATTCGCCAACGTCGGCGCGAGCTTACGCCGGGCCAGCAACGCTTTGCCGCAGACAAGATAACCGAACGCCTCGTCGCGCACACACGTATTCAGGCCGCGCACAACATCGCGGTCTTCCTGTCGTTTGACGGCGAACTCGACACCGGGCCGCTGATCGAGCAACTGTGGACGCTCGGCAAACAGGTTTACCTGCCGGTACTGCATCCGTTCAGTTCAGGACACCTGCTGTTTCTGCGCTATGCGCCGGAAACACCGCTGGTGCGCAACCGCTTCAATATTCTCGAGCCGCGGCTCGATGTGCGCCAGGTGTTACCGCTGGGCGAACTGGAGGTGGTGCTGACACCGCTGGTGGCATTCGATCATACCGGACAGCGTCTGGGCATGGGCGGCGGTTTTTACGATCGCACCCTGCAAAACTGGCGCAGCGGCGGCCCCTATCCCATCGGCCTGGCCCATGATTGCCAGCAGGTGGAGCACCTGCCGACCGAGCACTGGGATATCCCGCTGCCGGAAATCCTCACCCCGCTCTGCAGCTGGGCGTGGCACGAGCCCAAATAGAAAAGGCCGGATCGCTCCGGCCTTTTTCGTTGCGGCGAGCCGCCGAATCAGAACAGCAGACGGGCGCGAATGGTGCCGTCGATGGCCTTCATACGCTGCAGCGCGGCGTCGGCGCGCGCGGTTTCCGCTTCGATGTCGATCACCACGTAGCCGATTTCCGGCCCGGTTTGCAGATACTGCGCGGCGATGTTAACCCCCTCTTCGGCGAAGATCTGGTTAATCTGCGTCAGCACGCCCGGACGGTTTTCGTGGATGTGCAGCAGGCGGCTGGCGTTCGGACCATGCGCCGGCAGCGACACTTCCGGGAAGTTGACGGCGGACAGAGTCGAACCGTTGTCGGAGTATTTCGCCAGCTTGCCGGCCACTTCGTCGCCGATGTTCTCCTGCGCTTCCTGCGTGGAACCGCCGATGTGCGGCGTCAGCAGCACGTTATCGAACTCGCACAGCGGCGAGTTGAACGGATCGCTGTTGGTCGCCGGCTCTTCCGGGAAGACGTCGATCGCCGCGCCCGCCAGGTGATTGCTGGCCAGCGCGTCGCACAGCGCGGGAATATCCACCACGGTGCCGCGCGAGGCGTTGATCAGAATCGCGCCCGGCTTCATCAGCGCCAGCTCTTCCGCCCCCATCATGTTCTTGGTGGCCAGCGTTTCCGGCACGTGCAGCGTCACCACGTCGCTCATATTGAGCAGATCGGACAGATGACGCACCTGCTGCGCGTTGCCTAACGGCAGTTTGTTCTCGATATCGTAGAAGAACACTTTCATGCCCAGCCCTTCGGCCAGAATGCCCAGCTGGGTGCCGATGTGGCCGTAGCCGATGATGCCCAGCTTTTTGCCGCGCGCCTCATAAGAGCCCACGGCCAATTTGTGCCACACGCCGCGGTGCGCCTTGGCGTTGGCGGCCGGAATGCCGCGCAGCATCAACAGCAGCTCGCCCAGCACCATTTCGGCCACGGATCGGGTATTGGAGAAGGGGGCGTTGAAGACCGGAATACCGCGTTTGGTCGCCGCTTTCAGATCAACCTGGTTGGTGCCGATGCAGAAGCAGCCCACCGCCACCAGTTTTTCTGCGGCGGCGAACACCTCTTCGGTCAGATGCGTACGCGATCGGATGCCGACGAAGTGTGCATCGCGGATGGATGCCTTCAGCGATTCGGTGTCTAACGCACCCTTGTGGTATTCGATGTTGGTATAACCGGCGGCACGTAAATTATCGACCGTGCTCTGATGAACCCCTTCCACCAACAGGAATTTAATCCTGTCTTTCTCCAATGATACTTTTGCCATTTACCCGACCCTATGTTCAGACTTCAGAAGCGGCTGTGACGACACAGCTCCCATCCAACATAACAAAAATAACGCGGGCGGCAATACAAACGATTGCCTGCCCGGCAGGACAAGGCGCAGCGTTGATGGCGGTTTACGGCAGAAAATGCCATAGGGAAAGTTTTCAGCAGAAGCTTTGGGGAGTCAGCTTTCACAATGTGACATAAGTCACCAAATTTGCCGTTTTTCAGAAAAGATATTTTAACCGAAGAATTATGCGGCCCGGCGCTACCGGGCCACAGACGGCGGAGGCTTATTTGACCACTTTCACGCCCTCCGGGGTGCCGACCAGCGCCACGTCCGCGCCGCGATTGGCGAACAGCCCCACGGTCACCACGCCGGCGATGCCGTTGATCTTGTTCTCCAGCGCGATGGCGTCGGTGATGCTCAGGTTATGCACATCGAGGATCACGTTGCCGTTGTCGGTCACCACGTTCTGACGATACTCCGGCAGGCCGCCGAGTTTCACCAGCTCGCGCGCCACGTAAGAGCGGGCCATCGGGATCACTTCCACCGGCAGCGGGAACTTGCCCAGCACGTCCACCTGCTTGCTGGCGTCGACGATGCAGATGAATTTCTTGGCGATGGCGGCGATGATCTTCTCGCGCGTCAGCGCAGCGCCGCCGCCCTTAATCATCTGCATATGACCGTTGATTTCGTCCGCGCCGTCCACGTAGATATCGAGCGAGTCCACTTCGTTGCTGTCGAACACGTGGATGCCGAGGCTTTTCAGCTTGGCGGTGGAGGCGTCTGAGCTGGACACCGCGCCTTCGATCTGGTGCTTGATGGAGCCCAGCGCGTCAATAAAATGGGCGGCGGTAGAGCCGGTGCCAACCCCGACGATGGTGCCCGGCGTCACGTATTCCAGCGCCGCCCAGCCCACCGCTTTTTTCAGTTCATCCTGCGTCATAATATGTCCCTTGCCTCTGTACGAAAACGTGTGCGTATTATAGGGTAAAACGCTGTTTTTCACGCCGGCAGGATCACACTTATTTACCGCAGCCCGCATTTTTACCCGCTTGGCGGCGAGCTGGGGGCGTGATTTTTCCACCTGCGCCGTGCGCAAAATGTGGCATAGTGCCGGTATCATTCTAATTTAAGGGATATCTTTCCGATGAAACGCCCAGACTATCGTACGCTGCAAGCGCTGGACGCGGTGATCCGTGAGCGCGGCTTCGAGCGCGCCGCGCAAAAACTCTGTATCACGCAATCGGCGGTATCCCAACGCATCAAACAGCTGGAAAACCTGTTCGGCCAACCGCTGCTGGTTCGTACCGTGCCGCCGCGCCCGACCGAACAAGGGCAAAAGCTGCTGGCGCTGCTGCATCAGGTGGAGCTGCTGGAGGAAGAGTGGCTCGGCAATGACACCGGCGTCGATACGCCGCTGCTGCTGTCGCTGGCGGTCAACGCCGACAGTCTGGCAACCTGGCTGCTGCCGGCGCTGAAGCCGGTGCTGGCGGACTCCCCCATTCGCCTGAATCTGCAGGTGGAAGATGAAACCCGCACCCAGGAGCGGCTGCGCCGCGGTGAGGTGGTGGGCGCGGTGAGTATTCAGCCGCAGCCGCTGCCGAGCTGCCTGGTGGATCGGCTGGGGGCGCTGGACTACCTGTTCGTGGCCTCCCGCGGCTTCGCCGAGCGCTATTTCCCGAACGGCGTCACCCGCTCCGCGCTGCTGAAAGCGCCGGCGGTGGCCTTCGATCATCTCGACGACATGCATCAGGCATTCCTGCAGCAGAACTTCGATCTGTCGCCGGGCAGCGTGCCCTGCCACATCGTGAACTCATCGGAAGCCTTCGTGCAGCTGGCGCGTCAGGGCACCACCTGCTGTATGATCCCGCATCTGCAGATCGAAAAGGAGCTGGCATCCGGTGAACTGATCGATCTGACGCCCGGGCTATACCAGCGCCGCATGCTGTACTGGCACCGTTTCGCGCCGGAAAGCCGCATGATGCGCAAAGTGACCGACGCGCTGCTAGAACACGGTCATCTGGTGCTGCGTCAGGATTAAAACGAAAAAAGGTTCGCCGCAGCGAACCTTTTCTTCAATACGATAACCTTACTGCGCGGCGTTACGCTGCAGCTCGAACACCACGTCCACCTGATCGTCGAAGTGAATGCTTTGCTGTTCATAGGTTTGCGCCGCGTCGCTTTCCGCCGCCGCACCGGCCGCCTTATACATCCGCGCCACCGGCATCGGCTGGTAGTTGGCGACCCGGTAGCGAATGCTGTACACCGGTCCCAGCTTGGCGTGGAAGCCTTTGGCCAGGGATTCAGCCTGTTGAGTCGCGTTCTCGATCGCTTTTTGCCGCGCCTGCTCGCGATACACGTCCGGCTTGGCGACGCCCAGCTCCACCGCGCGGATCTCGTTCAGGCCGGATTTCAGCGCGCCGTCCAGCAGCTCGTTCAGCTTGTCCAGCTGACGCAGAGTCACCTGCACCTGGCGCACCGCCCGGTAGCCCTTCAACACCGACTCGCCGGTTTTCAGGTAATCGTATTCCGGCTGGGTGCGCAGGTTGGCGGCGCTGATGTCTTTCTTCTCGATGTTGTTTTTCTGCAGGAAATCAAAGTACTGCGCCACGCGCTCGTCTACCTGCTTCTTCGCCTGGGCGGCGTCTTTGGAGGAGACGCTCACTTCGATCGCCAGGGTGGCGATGTCCGGCGTGGCGTCCACGCTGGCGGTGCCGGAGGTGACGACGTGCGGCCCTTCAGGCACTTCAGCCGCCTGCAGCGCCATCGGTAACGTCCCTAATCCGACCATTGCGGCCATAGCCAATGCTTTTAGCTTCACAGTGTCTCCTTAATGACAGGCTGTCTCTGATCGCCGGCTTTTCCCTGTGAGAACCGCCGGTTTCCTGGCATCAAACGTAGCATATCGCGCGGCGTTTTGAATTCGGATTAGTGACAAATTCTTATAAATTTGCCCCCTGCCAGGCCAGCTGCAGCGCGATGCCCCACATCACCAGCCCGACCAGCGCGTTGATGATGCGCTGCGCCCGCTGCGTGTTCAGCCACGGCGCCAGCCAGGAGGCCAGCAGCGCCAACCCGAAGAACCACACCGCCGACGCGCTGACCGCGCCAAGCGCGAACCAGGAACGCACGTCCGCCGTCAGCTGCCCGCCCAGGCTGCCGAGCACCACAAAGGTATCCAGATAGACGTGCGGGTTCAGCCAGGTGACCGCCAGCATGGTGACCACGAGGCGCCAGCGGCTCTGCGCCAGCTCCTGCGCCGCGGCCTGCGCAGGTTGCGGGCTGAAGGCGGAACGGAACGCGCCCCAGCCGTACCACAGCAGAAACGCCACCCCGCCCCAGGTGACCAGCGCCAGCAGCAACGGCGAGCGGGTCAGCAATGCGCTGCCGCCGAAAATACCGGCGCAGATCAGAACGATATCGCTCAGCGCGCACAGTGAGGCAATCATCAAATGATACTGGCGGCGAATGCCCTGGTTCATCACGAATACGTTCTGCGGGCCCAGCGGCAGGATCATGGCGGCGCTCAGGGCAAAGCCCTGCAGGAAGACGGCTAACATGGGGATTCCTCGAATGATAAAAGGCGCCGGACGAGGGCGCGTGTCGGTCAACACGCGCATCATACGAGGAAGCGATCATTAGGTGAAATTGATGTTTCTAATCCAGTATCAGAGATGCTAATACTTAAATCGGCGTGACGAACCCCAGCTCCTGAGAGATGCGTTGCGCGGTGGCCAGCACCGGTTTAATCAAACTTTTGACGCCGATCTGCTGCAGCTTGGCGGTCGGCAGAGAAACCGACACCGCATAAGGCACGCGCTGTTGAATATCGAACACCGGTGCTGCCACGCAGGAGACCCCCAGCTCGTTTTCCTCGCGATCCATCGCCATGCCGCGCTGGCGAATATCGGCCAGTTCCTCATACATCTTCGGCAGCTCGGTAATGGTATTGCGCGTCAGCGTCTGAATCTCTTGCTGGTGAGTCTGCCAGTAGTGAGCCGGGTAATCATCGTTGCCGTAAGCCATGAAGATTTTACCCATCGCCGAACAGTACAGCGGCATATGCTGGCCGATATAGGCGCGGGTGCGCATCATGCCGGTGGTCGGCTCCAGCTTGTAGATCAGGATGACGTGGTCGTCTTCGCGGCTGGAGAAGTTGACCGTCTCCCCCACTTCCAGATTCAGCTGTTCCAAATGCGGCGCGGCCACGTGAATGATGTTGAGTGACGACAGCGCCTTCTGGCCGATGGAAATGAACTTGGTGGTCAGGCGGTAGCTGCCCGGCGACGGCGCCTGGGTCACATAGCCGCTGGTGTGCAACCCCTGCAGCAGGCGGTGCACCGTGCTCTTGTTCATGCCGGCCAGCTCGGACAAATGCGCCAGCGGACATCCGTTGGGGAAATTACTCAGGATCTCAATCAACTGCAAACCGCGGAACAGGCTTTGGCTGCCCAGCGGTTTGTCTTTCTTGTCATCTTTCTCGTCGACGGCTTTCAGGCTCATAGCGAAAATCTCTCCAGTGTCGAACCGCCAACCGGCGCTGCGGCAAAGTCAGCAGGCTCTTTGCCGGGCATGTTACCCCAAGGCCCGCATCAGGTGAAGACGGAACGCCGTTTCATTGTCCGCAGCGGGATAAAAATCCGCAATATTTCCCCCGTGTTGAAGTGAGCCATCGGTCACACTTCCGCAAAGTAAAAAATAACTAATTGTTTAATAACAATAATTAAAACCTCACCGCCTTTGATTTAGCGCAACGAACGTCATATTATTTTTGAAATTGAATTTCGCATATTGAAATTTAAAGACCAGATACTCACCAGTAGTTTGGCTAACTTGCCCGACATCTTCGCACGGGCGCAACACCAGGGGCGCATCACATGACTATCGATAATGCGGCACAACCCATCCTTACCCTCAACCACATCGTCAAACGATTTGGCGGCAACGTGGCGGTCAACGACGTCAGCCTGCAGGTGATGCCGGGCGAGGTTCTGGCGTTGCTGGGCGAAAACGGCGCCGGTAAATCGACGCTGATCAAAGTGCTGGCGGGCGTCTACCCGCGCGACGGCGGCGATATTCGCTTTCAGGGCGCAAGCATCGCCTCCGCCGCCGCGATAAAAAGCACCAGCCGCCAGCCGATCGCTTTTATTCATCAGGATCTCGGCCTGATCGAATGGATGACGGTGGCGGAAAACATGGCGCTGGTGATGGGGTTTCCCCGCCGCTTTGGGCTGATCGACTGGCGCGCCATTCGCCGCCGGGCGGCGCAGGCGCTGCACGACGTCGGCATCGCACTCGATCCCGATGCGCGCGTCTTCGAACTGTCGCGCACCGAAAAATCGCTGCTGGCGATCGCTCGCGCGGTGGCGGTCAACGCCGAGCTGCTGGTGCTGGATGAACCGACCGCCTCCCTGCCCGCCAACGACGTGCGTCATCTGTTCGCCGTGATCAACCGGCTGCGCGCCAAAAAGGTCGGCATGATTTATGTCACCCACCGTCTGGACGAAGTGATCGAAATCGCCGATCGGATCTGCGTGATGCGCGACGGGCGCTATGTCGCCGGCGGTCGCACCGCCGACTACTCGCTGCGCGATCTGGTGCAAACCATCGTCGGCGAAGCGATGGCGGACGATCAGCGCGAACCGCTGCCGGAACATCGTCCGCCGGTGCTGCAGCTCGATAGCGTCACGGTGGGCGACATCGGCCCGGTGAGCTTCGACTTGCAGCCGGGCGAGATGCTGGCGCTGGCCGGCCTGCGCGGGGCCGGGCAAGAAGAGATTGGCCGGCTGCTGTTCGGGTTGCGCCAGGCCGACGGCGGCGCGATTCGATTTCGCGATCGGCCCTATCAGGCGAGCACCCCGCAGCAGGCGATGGCCTGCGGCGTTTCGCTGGTGGCGGGCGATCGCACCGGCGAAAGCCTGGTGATGTCGATGAGCGTGCGTGAAAACCTGTTTATCAACCCCTGCGCCAGCGGCCACCGGCTGCTCTCCCGCTACGGGCGGCGAGCGGAGATCGGCGCCAGTTGGTGGAAGGTGCAGCTGTTCGACGTACGCCCCAAGGACGTCAATATCGATATCAGCGCGCTGTCCGGCGGCAACCAGCAAAAGGTGGTGATGGCGCGCTGGATGCATCTGGGGGCGCCGCTGCTGATCCTGGAAGATCCCACCGCCGGCGTGGACGTCGGCGCGCGCGCGGAAATCTACCATCTGCTGAATAAATCCCTGGCGGAAGGCGTGGCAGTGCTGGTTATCTCCAACGATTTCGAGGAGATCGCCCATATTTGCAACCGCGCACTGGTATTCAACCGCGGGAAAGTGGTCGGCGAGCTGAAAAATCAGCAGGTGTCATTCGCCAATTTATTGGAGCTGGCCTCTGCCAGCACCGGGGAAAACGTCGCAATCACGTCAGAATCCGAGGTAGGCCATGTCTAAAACATCCGTTAAATCAACCGCACTGGAGCAGCGCGTCAGCCTGGCGCAGGACGGCGCCGGCCCGTGGCTGATGCAGGTTCTCACCCGCTATGGCCTGCTGCTGCTGTGCATCGCGCTGGTCGTGCTGTTCTCACTGCTCACCCCCTCCTTCGCATCAATGCTGACGCTTCAGGCTATCTTGTCGAGCAAGGCCAAAATCGCCCTGTTGGCGCTGGCGGCGACCATCCCGATGATCGTGGGCAAGATCGATCTTAACGTCGGTTTCGGCATTGTGCTGTGGCACATTCTGGCGATCACGCTGCAGGTGGAATACGGCTTCTCCTGGCAGATGGCGGTGCTGACGGTGCTGGCGATCTCGGCGCTGTACGGGTTGCTGAACGGCATTCTGGTGGCGCTGGCCGATATCGACAGCTTCGTCGCCACCCTCGGCTCCGGCACCGTACTGTACGCCATTGCCCTGTGGCACTCCGGCGGGCGGCAGATCGTCGGCGACTTGCCGGATGCCTTCATCGCGCTGCACCACACCGAGATCGCCGGCATTCCGATCGTGGCATTTTACGTGCTGATCGTCGCGGTGGTGCTGTGGCTCATCACCGAACACACCCCGCTCGGCCGCTGCATGTATGCGGTGGGCGGCAACCCGGCGGCCGCGCGCCTGAACGGCATTTCGGTCAACCGCTTTACCATCGGCGCCTTCATCGCCTCCAGCGTGCTCACCGGTTTCAGCGGCGTGTTGATCGCCGCCGAACAGGGCGTCGGCCAGGCCAGCGTCGGCATGGACTATCTGCTGCCAGCGCTGGTCGGCGCCTTCCTCGGCAGCACCACCATTCGCCCAGGGCGCGTCAACGTCTGGGGCACCGTGGTCGGCATCGCCATTCTGGCTATCGGCATCGCCGGCATCCAGCAGTTCGGTGGCGAATTCTGGGTCGAGCCGCTGTTCAACGGCGCGACGCTGTTGCTGTCGATCACTCTGGCCGGCTATGCCCAACGCCGTCGGCTGCTCAATCAGAAAGCGGTACAACGCAGCCAGGCGACGCCGGCTGACAACAACAATCAGACAGCGACCCACCCTTAAACCAGGAGCACACCATGAAACGCATTTGGCTGTTACCGGGGTTCACCACATTCTTGCTCGCCGCATCGCCGGCCTGGGCCGACGCCTATCTCGATCAGGCCACCGCCGCCGTGGCGAAGGCTACCGCCAGCGCCACCCAGTGGGACGGCCCCACCAGCGGCCCGCAGCTGCAGGCCAACAAGAAGATCATTTTTATCGCCTCCGACATGAAGAACGGCGGCGTGCAAGGGGTGCAACAGGGGTTGAGCGAAGCGGCGAAAGCCGCCGGCTGGAAGCTGGAAACGCTCGACGGCGGCGGCTCGGTGAAAGATCAGCTGGCATCGCTCAATCAGGCCATCGCCCAGAAACCAGACGGCATCGTGATCGGCGGCTGGAACCCTAACGTCGCCAAGATCCCGCTGAAAAAGGCCGTACAGCAGGGCATCGTGCTGACCGCCTGGCATGCGGTGCCGGAACCGGGCCCCATCGCCAAATACAATGTGTTCTATAACGTCACGTCGGATTCCAACGAAGTGGCGCGCATCGCCGCGCAATACGCGGTGGTGCAGTCCGGCGGCAAGGCGAGCGTGTTGATCTTCACCGACTCGCTGTACCAAATCGCCTTGGACAAGGCCAACGTCATGAAAGAAGAGATCGCCAAATGCAGCGGCTGTACGCTGCTGGAATTCATCGACACGCCGCTGGCCGATACCGCCAACCGCATGCCGGCGATGACCTTCAGCCTGCTGCAGAAGTACGGCGACAAATTCCAATATGCGCTGGCAATCAACGATCTGTATTTCGACTTTATGGCGCCGGCGCTGAAAACCGCCGGCAAAGGCGGCAAGAACGCGCCTTACAACGTGTCGGCCGGCGACGGTTCAATCTCCGCTTACCAGCGTATCCGCTCGGGCGACAGCCAGTCGGCGACGGTGCCGGAGCCCTTGAAACTGCACGGTTGGCAGCTGCTGGACGAATTCAACCGCGCCTTCGCCAAGCAGCCGCCTTCCGGCTACGTGACCCCGGCACATCTGGTCACCCGCGACAATATCGCCGCCGACGGCGGCGCCAATAACCTGTATGACCCGCAAAACGATTACCAGGGCCATTACAAAGCGATCTGGGGCGTGAAGTGAACGGCGGCATTCGGCATTCATTGCGCACGCACGCTCAGCTCGAGCGCTTGTGCTCACCGGCGATTTGGGCCGAAGGGCCGGTCTGGCTGCCGCAAGAGGATGCGGTAGTGTTCAGCGACGTGAAAGGCAATCGCATGTTCCGCTGGTCGCGCCGGGGTGAGCTAAGCCTATACCGCTCGCCGTCGCACTACGCCAACGGCAATGCGCGCGACGGCGAGGGGCGTGTGGTCAGCTGTGAACACGGGCGGCGCGGCATCAGCCGCACCGAAAGCGATGGCGAAGTGCGCCTGTTGATCGACCGCGTCGACGGCAAGCGCTTTAACTCGCCGAACGACGTGGCGGTGTGTTCCGACGGCACCCTGTGGTTCACCGATCCGCCCTACGGCATCATCGGCGACGAAGAGGGTTACAAATCGGAAAGCCAGGTGATCGGCTGCTATCTCTACAGCTTCGATCCGCGCGACGGTTCGCTGACCATCGCCGCCTGCGACCTGCAGCGCCCGAACGGCCTGGCGTTTTCACCGGATGAAAAATGGCTGTACGTGGCGGACATGTCGATCGTGGATTTTCCGACGCTGGGCCGCCGCGAGCTGCGCGTCTATGCGGTCAACGGTCGCGAGCTGGAAGCCGGCCGCCGTTTTGCAACCGTGGAACCCGGGTTCCCGGACGGCTTCTGCGTCGATCGGGCCGGCAATCTGTTTTGCAGCTGCGCCGACGGCGTGCTGGTCTTCGATCCAGAGGGGCGACAGATCGACAAAATCAGCGTGCCGGAACGCGTCTCCAATTGTACCTTCGGCGGCCCGAACGGCGATGAACTCTATATCACCGCCACCACCTCGCTCTACCGCATGGCGCTGAACACCCGCGGTTAACCGGGGTCTCGCAAGACGCAGGGTGGGTTTCGATCCGCCCTGCTTTGTCACGTCTGAAGCACGCCATCTCCACCAAAACGTGGCGGCGATCACAAAATCACCACTCAATTTTAACGTCATGTTTTTCATGAATAATTTTACTCCCCCTTGCTTTGACTTCCCTGAATCGCCGGGATAGCATTTATTTGAAATGCAATTTCGCATATTGAAATTTAGCGAACCAAAAACAGACAATTCGCACAGGCGGAGAACCGGCATGAGAGTGAGTTACAGCGAGTTAAAACACCAATTCAAACGCGTGCTGCTGGCGCGCGGCGTGGCGGAACACACCGCCGATGACTGCGCCGGCATGTTCGCCGACACCACCGCCAGCGGCGTTTATTCCCACGGCGTTAACCGCTTTCCACGCTTTATTCAGCAGCTGGACGCCGGCGATATCGTGCCGGACGCCGAACCCAGCAAACTGTTGTCTCTGGGGGCGATCGAGCAATGGGATGCGCACCAGGGCATCGGCAACCTTACCGCCCGCCGCATGATGGATCGCGCCATGCAGCTAGCCGACGATCATGGCATCGGCCTGGTGGCGCTGCGCAACGCCAACCACTGGATGCGCGGCGGCGGTTACGGCTGGCAGGCGGCGGAGAAAGGCTATATCGGCATTTGCTGGACCAACTCGATCGCCGTGATGCCACCGTGGGGCGCCAAAACGTGCCGTATCGGCACCAACCCGCTGATCGTCGCCGTGCCCGGCAACCCGATCACCATGGTGGACATGTCGATGTCGATGTTTTCCTACGGCGCGCTGGAGCTGAACCGGCTGGCGGGCAAAACCCTGCCGGTGGACGGCGGCTTCGACAACGACGGCCGCCTGACCCGCGATCCGGCCACCATCGAAGAGAACCGGCGCATTTTGCCAATGGGGTATTGGAAAGGATCGGCGCTGTCGATCGTGCTGGACATGATCGCCACCCTGCTGTCCGGCGGCGCCTCGGTGGCGGAAGTGACGGAAGATCACCGCGACGAATACGGCGTCTCGCAGGTGTTCATCGCGATTGAGATAGACCGGTTGATCGACGGCGACAGCCGCGATCAAAAACTGCAGCGCATCATGGATTACGTCACCAGCGCCGAACGGGACAACCCCGACGTCGCCATTCGCCTGCCGGGCCACAAGTTCCCGCGCATTCTGGAAGAAAACCTGCGCGACGGCATTCCGGTTGACGAACGAGTCTGGGCGCGCATTCAGGCGCTGTAACGGGAGGATCATCATGATATTCGGCCACATCGCCAACACCGCGCCCGAGCAGTACCCGACGCCGGTCGCCAACGCCGTCGCCTATTTGCAGCGCACCGATTTCAGCGTCTTGCCCGCAGGGCGCTATGAAGATCCCGCCACCGGCTACGTGGTGCAAGTGCTGGATCTGCATACCCAACCACCGGATGCGCTACGCCCGGAAGTCCACCGGCAAAACGTCGACGTGCAGTTTCTGGTCAGCGGTACCGAGCTTATCGGCGTAGCGGCGGACAACGGCGACAACGTCATTCATCAGGAGCTGCTGGCGCAGCGCGACATCCTGTTTTATCAGGACGTGGCCGACGAATCCTGGCTCACGATGCGGCCCGGCAATTTCGCGGTATTTTTTCCGCAGGACGTGCATCGCCCGGCCTGCATTAACCAACGCCCCTGCGCGATACGCAAGGTGGTGGTGAAGATACCGCTGGCGTCGTTTAGCGCCCGATAGACGCAGCACCCGTAACGATAACAACACCGGTCCCTGAGGCCTGTGCGGGCGCCCTTGCGCCCAAATTAAGCAAAACAATAACGCCCGACCCTACAAAAAAGTGAACATCGAAAGAGGTCCTTATGAATACAGCCTCCGTTTCCGTCAGCCAAAGCCAGGCTATTCCCAAGCTCCGCTGGCTGAGGATCGTGCCGCCGATCCTCATCACCTGCATCATTTCTTACATGGATCGGGTCAACATCGCCTTCGCCATGCCCGGCGGCATGGATGACGAACTCGGCATCACCGCCTCGATGGCCGGGCTGGCCGGCGGCATCTTCTTTATCGGTTACCTGTTTCTGCAGGTGCCCGGCGGCAAGCTGGCGGTATACGGCAACGGCAAGAAATTCATCGGCTGGTCACTGTTGGCCTGGGCGGTGATCTCGGTGCTGACCGGGCTGGTCACCAACCAGTACCAGCTGCTGTTCCTGCGCTTCGCCCTCGGCGTTTCCGAAGGCGGCATGCTGCCGGTGGTGCTGACCATGATCAGCAACTGGTTCCCGGATAAGGAGCGCGGCCGCGCCAACGCCATCGTCATCATGTTCGTGCCGATCGCCGGCATTCTCACCGCCCCGCTGTCGGGTTGGATCATCACCGCCTGGGACTGGCGCATGCTGTTTCTGGTGGAGGGCGCTCTGTCGCTGGTAGTCATGGCGCTGTGGTACTTCACCATCAGCAACCGGCCGCAGGAAGCCAAATGGATCTCGCAGGCGGAGAAAGAGTATCTGGTGAAGACCCTGCACGACGAACAGCTGCTGATCAAAGGAAAAACGGTGCGCAACGCCTCGCTGCGCCGAGTGCTGGGCGACCGGATCATGTGGCAGCTGATCCTGGTGAATTTCTTCTACCAGACCGGTATCTACGGTTACACCCTGTGGCTGCCGACCATTTTGAAAGGGCTGACCCACGGCGATATGGAGCAAGTGGGCCTGCTGGCTATCTTGCCCTATATCGGCGCCATCTTCGGCATGCTGATCATCTCCACCCTCTCCGATCGCACCGGTAAGCGCAAAGTCTTCGTCGCCCTGCCGCTGGCCTGCTTTGCCGCCTGCATGGCGCTGTCGGTGCTGCTGAAGGATCACATCTGGTGGTCTTACGCTGCGCTGGTCGGCTGCGGCGTATTTATTCAGGCGGCGGCCGGGGTGTTCTGGACCATCCCGCCCAAATTGTTCAACGCCGAAGTGGCCGGTGGCGCACGTGGCGTGATCAATGCGCTGGGCAACCTCGGCGGCTTTTGCGGCCCGTATATGGTCGGCGTCCTGATCAGCCTGTTCAACAAGGATGTCGGTGTCTACAGCCTGGCAGCCTCGCTGGCGATCGCCTCCGTGCTGGCGTTGATGCTGCCCAATAAATGCGACCACAGCGCGAGGAGCGAATGATGGAATATTGGCTGGGGCTCGACTGCGGCGGTACCTTCATCAAGGCGGGATTATACGACCGCAGCGGCCATGAACACGGCGTTGCGCGGCGCAATCTGGCGATCGTCGCGCCGCAGCCCGGCTGGGCCGAGCGCGATATGGCATCGCTGTGGCGCACCGCCGCCGACGTGATCCGTGAAGTGCTGTCCGCCAGCGGCGTCGCCGCCGGCGCCATCCAGGCCATCGGCATCTCGGCGCAGGGTAAGGGGGCGTTTCTGCTGGATAAGCAGGGGCAGCCGCTGGGCAACGCCATGCTCTCTTCCGATCAGCGCGCGCTGGCGCTGGTGCAGGAATGGCAGCGACAGGGCGTGCCGCAGGCGCTGTATCCGCAAACGCGCCAAACGCTGTGGACCGGGCACCCGGTCTCGCTGCTGCGCTGGCTGAAGCGGCATCAGCCGGAACGTTACGCCCGCATCGGGAGCGTGCTGATGGCGCACGACTACCTGCGCTATTGCCTGACCGGCGAGCTGGCCTGCGAAGAAACCAATATCTCCGAATCCAACCTGTATCAGATGCGCAGCGGACGCTATGACCCGGCGCTGGCGCAGCTGCTGGGTATCGGCGACATCATGCCCGCCCTGCCGACGATCGTCGGTTCGGCCGAGATCGCCGGGCGCGTCGAGGCAAACGCCGCGGCCATCACCGGCCTGCAAACCGGCACTCCGGTGGTCGGCGGGTTGTTCGACGTGGTGTCCACCGCGTTGTGCGCCGGCCTGCAGGACGAAACCCGGCTCAACGCGGTGATGGGGACCTGGTCGGTCACCAGCGGCATCACCGACGCCATCATCGAGGGTTTCGATCATCCCTTTGTCTATGGCCGCCACGCCGAAAACGGCCAATACATCGTGCACGAAGCCAGCCCCACTTCCGCCGCCAACCTGGAATGGTTCTGTCACCAATGGGGGCTGCAGGACTACGACCAGCTTAACCGCTGGGTCGCCGCCCTGCCGAAAGCCGCCGGCGATCTGCTGTTCGCCCCTTTCCTGTATGGCTCCAACGCCGGCCTGGGGCTGAGCGCCAGCTTCTACGGCCTGCAGGCCTTCCACCAGCGCGAGCACCTGGTGCAGGCGATCTACGAAGGCGTGGTGTTCTGCCACATGACGCACCTTAACCGTATGCGCCGGCATTTCCCTGAGGCGCAGGCGCTGCGCGTGACCGGCGGCCCCGCCAAATCCCGCCCCTGGATGCAAATGTTCGCCGACGTCAGCGGCCTGCCGGTTGAGCTGCCGCAGGTGGAAGAAACCGGCTGTCTGGGCGCGGCGATGGCGGCCATGGTCGGCAGCGGCGTCTTCAACGATTTCACCGCCGCCCAGCACCGGCTGGCGCCGCGTATCGAGCGGCTGCTGCCTGATGCGGCCGCCGCCGAAGCTTACGACCACAAACACCAACGTTATCAGGCGCTGATTGCTGCATTGCAAAATCTGCAGCCCGCCAACAAGGAGGCCCCATGAGCACGAAACCGCGCCTGCAGCTGGCGCTCGATCAAACCCGTTTGGATACGGCGCTGCGCACCGCCGAGACCCTCAGCCCCCATGTGGACATCATCGAGGCCGGTACCATTTTGTGCATCAGCGCCGGTATTCAGGCGGTTAGCGCGCTGCGTGAACGCTGTCCGCAGCACACGCTGGTGGCCGATCTCAAGGTGGCCGACGCCGGTGCGACGCTGGCCGATCAGGCCTTCGGCCAGGGCGCGGACTGGATGACGGTGATCTGCGCCGCGCCGTTGGCCACCATGGCCAGCGCGCGGGAGGTCGCCGAGCGTCACGGCGGTGAAATCCAGATCGAACTGTTCGGCCGCTGGACATTGGAGGATGCGCGGCAATGGCGCGGCCTCGGCATTCGTCAGGCGATCTATCACCGCGGCCGCGACGCGCAGGCCAGCGGGCAAACCTGGGGCCGGCAGGATCTGGATCGGATGAAGGCGCTGTCCGATCTGGGCATCGAGCTGTCGGTGACCGGCGGCATCACGCCCGCCGACCTGCCGCTGTTTAAAGAAATCGCCGTCACCGCCTTTATCGCCGGCCGCGCGCTGGCCGAGGCCGGCGATCCGCCGGCCGCCGCCAGGCAGTTCCGCACCGCCATCGATGACATCTGGAGATCATGATATGCGTCAGCACCCGTTGGGAATTTACGAGAAAGCGCTGCCGAAACACCTGAGCTGGCCCGAACGCCTGGCGCTGGCCAAGGCCTGCGGCTTCGACTTCGTCGAAATGTCGGTGGACGAAAGCGATGAACGTCTGGCGCGCCTGAGCTGGAGCAAGGCGCAGCGCCTGGCGCTGGTGGACGCCATGCTGGAAACCGGCATCCGCATTCCGTCGATGTGCCTCTCCGGCCACAGGCGCTTTCCGTTTGGCAGCCACGATCCGGCGCTGCGACAGCGCGCCTTCGACGTGATGGAACAGGCCATTCAGCTGGCCAAAGATGTCGGTATCCGGACGATCCAGCTAGCCGGCTACGACGTGTATTACGAAGAGCAGGACGAGGGGACGCTGGCGCGCTTTAGCGAAGGCATGCAGTGGGCGGTAGACCGTGCCGCCGCCGCCCAGGTGATGCTGGCGGTGGAAATTATGGACACCGCCTTTATGAACTCGATCGCTAAATGGAAAGCCTGGGACGCCCTGCTGGCCTCGCCGTGGTTCTCGGTGTATCCAGACGTCGGCAACCTCAGCGCCTGGGGCAATGACGTGCCGCGCGAGCTGGAGCTGGGCATCGATCGCATCGCCGCCATTCACCTGAAAGACACCTACCCGGTCACCGCCACTTCGCCGGGGCAATTCCGCGACGTGCCGTTTGGCGAAGGCTGCGTCGACTTCGTCGAGGTGTTTCGCACGCTGCAGCGCCTCAATTACCGCGGCGCATTCCTGATTGAGATGTGGACCGAAAAAGCCGAGGAGCCGGTGGCCGAGATCGTTCAGGCCCGCCGCTGGATCGAACAGAAAATGCAACAAGGGGGCATGACATGCTGACTCAGTTAAAACAACAGGTGCTGGAGGCCAATCTCGATCTGCCGCGCCATAAGCTGGTGACCTTTACCTGGGGCAACGTCAGCGCGGTGGATCGCGAACGCGGTCTGGTGGTGATCAAGCCGTCAGGCGTTGAATACGAGCATATGACGGCGGAGGATATGGTGGTGGTCGATCTGGCCAGCGGCCGCACCGTCGAGGGGGCAAAAAAACCGTCGTCGGACACCGCCACCCATCTGGCGCTGTACCGCGAATTTGCCGATATCGGCGGCATCGTCCACACCCATTCGCGCCACGCTACCATCTGGGCGCAGGCCGGGCTGGACATCCCCGCCTGGGGAACCACCCACGCCGACTATTTTTATGGCGCTATCCCCTGCACTCGCCTGATGACCCAGGATGAAATTGAGCACGATTACGAACTGGAAACCGGCAAGGTGATTATCGAAACCTTCCGCCAGCGCGATATCAATCCCAACGCGATCCCGGCGGTACTGGTCAATGCCCACGGCCCCTTCGCCTGGGGCAAAGACGCCCACAACGCGGTGCATAATGCGGTGGTGCTGGAAGAAATTGCCTACATGGGCATTTTCTCGCGCCAGCTGACGCCGGGCATTCACAGCATGCAGCGCGAGCTGTTGGACAAACACTACCTGCGCAAACACGGCCAAAATGCCTACTACGGGCAGTAGAGCGCCGGGGACTTAACCGTGGCACCCGATGCTTTGCCGCATCGGGTGCCAACGGGCATGAGGCGCAGTGCAGCAAAAACCTCATTCGCTCATCGACGCGAAATTCGCTATCATCCGCACCCACCCTCCAGCCGGCCGCCCGATGTCTACGATCACCGATACCTTTATCGCCCCGCCATGCCATGACCAAACAGAGATCCTCTATCAGGACGATCATCTGGCGCTGATCAATAAACCGGCCGGGCTGCTCAGCCTCTCGGGCAAGAATCCGCAGAATCTCGATTCGGTACACCACCGGCTGGTACAGATCTTCCCCGGCTGCGCCCTGGTGCACCGCCTGGATTTCGGCACGTCCGGGTTGATGGTGGTGGCCCGTAACAAAGCCGCCAATGCCGCGCTCTGCCGGCAGTTCAGCGAGCGCACCGTCAGCAAAGTGTACAGCGCGCTGCTTTGCGGCCATCTGGCGGATAACGAAGGGGTCATAGACGCGGCGATCGCCAAAGATCCGGCGCTGTTCCCGCTGATGTCGATTTGCGCCCTTCACGGCAAGCCCGCCCGCTCCCGCTATCGGGTCGTCGAGCGTTTTTATCGTGAAACGGAAGGCGGGATCTCGCTGCCGCTGACGCGGGTGCAGCTCACCCCGGAGACCGGGCGCACCCACCAGCTGCGTATTCACAGCCGGCAGTTGGGCCACCCTATTTTAGGCTGCGATCTTTACGGCGGGCGCCTGCTGCCGGGTACCGAGCAGACGCCGCGGCTGATGCTGCACGCCAGCGAGCTGGACTTTATGCACCCCATCAGCGGAGAGCGGATCGCCGCTCGTCACGCCGCGCCGTTCTGAACGCGGATTACCACATCAAATCGTCGGGCACTTTAAAGTCGGCGTACGGATCGTCTTCATCCTGTTCTTCCTGACTCAGCGCGCTGTGCAGCACAATGCTCGCCGCATCGCGCTGCGCGATTTTATCGGCGACGCTCGCGGGGATAATCGCGTATTCACACTCTTCCCGGTTCTCGACCACCAAGCGGGCAATGGCGAGGCGGCCATTGATCAGCTGAGTCTGCGTCGCCTTATCCACCAGGATTTTCTTGATCAGGTTGCCGTCGGTGAAGTTGAAACCGATATCACCTTTCGCCAGAACGATGCGGTTCATCTCGATCAGTTGCTTCACCTGCGCCTTGTATTCTTTGGACAGCGCGGCTTGCTTTTGCTGCTCGTTCAGCGCTTTATCGCGCTCAAGCTGCGCCTTTTTATTCTCTTCCACCGCCTCTCTGGCCTCGCGGGCCTGAACGCGTGATTTTTTAGCCGTTCTTTGGACTTTGGCCATTTTCTTGCTGGTTACCAAGCCCGCTTTGAGCATCTGCTCTTGTAAAGTGAGTTTTGTCATGTTCGTGTCTGAAGCCGTGGAGTCATGGGGGGATTATACCCGTAATTTTTCAGGCTGCACCAGGTTGCCGGCCCGGTACGTTGGCGGTTTACGCTGCAGAGCAACGGCGATAAACCGACCCGAACGCCAGATCATGAATAGCGCTCATGTGGTAATGAAATTAAGTCTCTTTCACTCCCTGCGGGACTCTGGCAAAAATAGACCTCATTAAAGACAGACAATATGAAATCGGCTGAATGAAAAAAGAGAAAAACAACCCATTGAAAGAAATGGATAAATCCAGCCTTCATATCATATAACAGGATGCTATAAGACGATGAATAGAGACTTTACCTTTACGATTAAGAGCAGTTCTTTCAATGAAGATTATAACCCTTCTGAAAGTACGCGTATCACCACCAACTTCGCCAATTTGGCCAGAGGGGAAAACCGCCGGGAGAACCTGCGCAACACGCTGGTGATGATTAACAACCGCTTCAATTCGTTGGCGCATTGGGATAACCCCAAGGCCGACCGCTATTCGGTCGAACTTGAAATCATTTCGGTTGAGATGCGCGTTGAAGATCGGGGTGCCAGCTTCCCGGTGATCGAAATCCTGAAAACCAACATCATTGATAAAAAAACGCAAAAGCGTATCGAGGGCATCGTTGGGAACAATTTCTCCTCTTACGTGCGCGACTACGACTTTAGCGTCTTGCTGCCGGCGCACAATAAAAACACGGCGGAATTTACCATTCCGGATGATTTCGGCGATTTGCACGGCAATATCTTTAAGCACTTCGTCAATTCAAACGAATACCATGAAAATTTCAGCAAACCGCCGGTGATCTGCCTCAGCGTGTCCAGCAAAGACACCTACCATCGGACGGGCAATCAACACCCGGTGTTGGGCGACGAGTATCGGCAAGACGGCGCTTCGCTGACCGACCGGTATTTTAAAAAAATGGGCCTGCAGGTGCGCTACTTCATGCCGAAAAATAGCGTCGCGCCCCTGGCGTTTTATTTCCCCGGGGATTTGCTGAGCGATTACACCGATCTGGAACTGATCGGCACCATCAGCACGATGGAGACCTTCCAGAAAATTTATCGGCCTGAAATTTACAATGCCAACTCGGCGGCGGGGCAATGCTATCAGCCAAGCCTGAATAACCAGGATCATTCATTAACCAAGATTGTTTACGATCGCGAAGAGCGTAGCCAGTTAGCGATTGAGCAGGGGAAATTTACGGAAGAGCAATTTATCAAACCCTACAAACCTCTTCTTGAGCAATGGTCTGCTCACTACGCGCTTTGATTCACTCAAATACAGGTCATCTATTATGAAAATATTGCTCCCTACGTCGACCGCCGGCAGCTTGCCCAAACCTGTCTGGCTGGCCCAACCGGAAACCCTGTGGTCGCCTTGGAAATTGCAGAATGAAGAATTAATCGAAGGGAAACAGGACGCCTTGCGTTTGTCGCTGGCAGAGCAACAACAGGCCGGCATTGATATCGTCAGCGATGGCGAGCAAACGCGCCAGCACTTCGTCACGACGTTTATCGAACACCTCAGCGGCGTCGATTTCGAGAAACGCGAAGTGGTTAAAATCCGCAATCGCTACGAGGCGAGCGTGCCAACCGTTGTGGGGGCGGTCTCGCGCCAAAAACCCGTTTTCGTTGAAGACGCCAAATTTTTACGCCAGCTGACCAAGCAGCCGATTAAATGGGCCCTGCCGGGGCCGATGACCATGATCGACACGCTTTATGACAACCACTATAAAAGCCGCGAGAAATTGGCCTGGGAGTTCGCCAAGATCCTCAATCAGGAAGCTAAAGAGCTCGAGGCCGCCGGCGTCGACATTATTCAGTTTGATGAGCCCGCATTTAACGTGTTCTTTGACGAGGTAAATGACTGGGGCATTGCCGCCCTGGAAAGAGCCATTGAAGGGCTTAAGTGTGAAACCGCCGTACATATCTGCTATGGATATGGGATTAAAGCCAATACCGACTGGAAAAAGACGCTGGGCTCGGAATGGCGGCAATATGAAGAGGCGTTTCCGAAACTGCAAACGTCCAACATCGATATCATCTCCCTGGAGTGCCATAACTCGCACGTGCCGATGGACCTGCTTGAACTGATCCGCGGCAAAAAGGTGATGGTCGGCGCCATCGACGTAGCGAATCATGCCATTGAGACGCCAGAGGAAGTGGCCGCTACGCTGCGCAAAGCGCTGCAGTTTGTCGATGCCGACAAGCTCTATCCGTCGACCAACTGCGGCATGGCCCCCCTGCCCCGTCAGGTCGCCCGCGGCAAGCTGAATGCGTTAAGCGCAGGTGCCGAGATCGTGCGCCGAGAGCTGTTAGCCAAATAACCTTGCCAGCGCCCGCCACAGACACCTCCTGTGGCGGGCGATTATCATCAATTCCCCCTCCCCGCAACGTCCCCGCTCTGGTGTATACTCGGATTTCTACGCGATGCCAGCCACAGCGGTTTTGGTTCAGGCCTGGCCTGAACAGCCCTCAGCCAGCCCACACCAGCCGAATAACAGTGGAATAACCATGAGCCCAAATACCGCTCGCATCAGCGAAATCATCGATCGCGCCAGGATCTCCCCCTACCAAATCCTGATCCTCACCCTGTGTTTCCTCATTGCCCTGCTGGACGGTTTCGATACCGCCATCATCGGCTATATCGCCCCGGCGCTGCGCGAAGAGTGGGATCTGCTGCCCGCTCAGCTCTCTCCCGCCTTCGGTGCGGGGCTGTTCGGCCTGCTGATCGGCAGCCTGCTGTTCGGGCCGATCGCCGACGCCTTCGGCCGCAAACGCGTGCTGCTCGTCGCGGTGCTGGTGTTTGGCGGCTGCACCCTGGCTTCGGCCTATACGCATTCGATCGAATCCCTGACCCTGCTGCGCTTCATCACCGGCATTGGCCTCGGGGGCGCAATACCAACTTGCATCACCCTCAGCTCGGAGTACTCACCGGCGCGCCGCCGCATGCTGATGGTCACCTTGAGCTGGAGCGGCTTTACCGCTGGGTTAGCCCTGGGCGGCCTGCTGGCCGGGCAGATTATCCCGGCGTTCGGCTGGCGCGGCCTGCTGCTGGTCGGTGGCATCGCGCCGTTGGCGCTGCTGCCGCTGTTGGCCTGGCAGATGCCCGAATCAGTACGCTTTATGGCCGCCAGCGCCAAACATGCCGATCGGCTGCGCCGGGTGGTCGAGCGTATCACCGGCCAGCGTTGGGCCGGTGTGACGATTGTCGATGACGAGCGTCCGGCGCAGATCAAATCACCGATCTCGCATCTGTTTATCGAAGGGCGCGCCGTGCGCACCCTGCTGCTGTGGGCGGCGTTCTTCTGTTCGCTGTTCGTGTTTTACCTGCTCACCAGTTGGCTGCCGACGATCCTCAAAGACGCCGGTTTCGATATCGCCCACGCCTCGCGCATCGGCGCGATGGTGCCGCTCGGCGGCACCCTGGGCGCCATTCTGATGGCGCTGCTGATGGATCGGGTCGGGCCCTACCGCGTGCTGGCCGTCTCCTACCTGGGTGCCGCGCTGGTGATTGGCGCCACCGGGTATCTGATGAGCGACGTCTACACGCTGGCCGCCGTCGTGTTCCTTATCGGCTTCGGCGTGGCCGGCGCGCAGAACGGCCTGAACCTGGTTTCCGCCACCCTTTACCCGACCGCAGCCCGCGTGACCGGCGTCAGTTGGGCCATGGCCAATGGCCGCTTTGGCTCGATCGTCGGCTCAATGCTCGGCGCCTGGATGATGACCGCCGCCGGCTCGACGGAGGTGTTCTTCCTCTGGTTGGCGCTGCCGGCGCTGTTGGGCGCCGCCGCCATCTTCCTGCTTTATCGCCTCAGCCTGCGCCGCCGCGTGCCGCTCACGGAGCAGGCAGCGGACATCTGATCGCCCTAAAAGAAAAGGCCAAGACGCCATCGGTAGCGTCTCGGCCTGCAGTAAAAAAAGGGGGCCAAGGCCCCTTCTGTGTTATTCCGCCTTGGCGGAAGCGTCTTCAGTGCGATACAGGTGCACGTCCATTTGCGGGAACGGAATGCCGATGTTGTGGGCATCCAGCGCGCGCTTGAAGTTTTCCATCAGATCGAAGTACACGTTCCAGTATTCCGCATTGGTGGTCCAGGAACGGGTCACAAAGTTCAGGGAAGATGGCGCCATCTCGTTCAGACGCACAGTCACGCCTTTAGCGTGCATGATGCGCTTGTCGGCGGCGATCACGTCGCCCAGCACCTTCTTCACCACGTCGATATCGGCGTTGTAGGCCACGCCTACCACGATATCCACACGGCGGTTCGGCTCGCGGGAGTAGTTGATGATGTTGCCGGCGATGATTTTACCGTTCGGCACCACGATGGTTTTGTTGTCTGCGGTGCGCAGGGTGGTGGAGAAAATCTGCACCTGATCGACGGTACCGGCCACGCCGCCTAGATCGACATATTCACCCACGCGCAGCGGGCGGAAGATCACCAGCAGCACGCCGGCGGCGAAGTTAGACAGCGAGCCTTGCAGCGCCAGGCCGACGGCCAAACCGGCGGCACCCAGCACGGCGATCACCGAGGTGGTCTGCACGCCGACACGCCCCAGCACGGCGATGAAGGTGAACGCCAGCACGCCGTAGCGCACGATCGCCGACAGGAAGTCTGCCACCGTGGCGTCGATGCCGCGCAGCTTCATCACGCGGTTCAGCGCATTGCCGACCACGCGGGCCACGATCGAACCGATGATCAGGATAACGATGGCGGCGACGATATTCACCGCGTACTGGATCAACAGATCCTGGTTCTTCACCAACCAGTTGCCGGCACCGTTGATGCCGTCTACTACATTCAAATCTTTCATTCGTGTCGTCCTAACTCAGTCCCTAACGGGAGAAACTCGCAAAAATACACTGGCCTCGGCAGCCAGTAGGAAACCACCGCCTAAGGGTAACCAACATTAAAGGCTCATGCCAACCGTCAGCGTTAAAAATAGCCGAAACCGCCCGCCGCGTCTTCTATGCTGAAAACAGCGCGTTGGCTATTTCACGACAAGGGATCCGTTCTTCATGCACATTCGCTCTTCGCTCAAACACTATTGGCAAGTGCGGCCCAGGCTGCTGTTTTCCGTCGGCGCCGGGCTGCTGTGCTTTCTGCTGCTGCCCGCCCAGCTCTCGTTGCTGCAGCGCCTGATGATCGGCTGGAATACGCTGGCCTGGCTCTATCTGCTGTTTCTTTGGCGGCTGATGCTGGTCAGCACACCGCAGCACATTCGCCAGATCGCTCGGCGACAGGATGAAAGCGCCAGCACGGTGTTGGCGCTGGTCAGTTTCGGTTGTCTGGTGAGCATTCTGGCGATCCTGTTCGAATTGAGCAGCGCCAAACAGGCCAGCGACTCGCTGAAAACGCTGCATTTGCTGCTGACCGGCGCCACGCTGGTGGTCTCCTGGCTGTTGCTGCCGACCGCCTTCACCATGCACTATGCCCACCAATTTTATCGCCAGGGCGCGCAGCAGGATCCTTTGCCGCTGCTGTTTCCCGGCAATCTCACCGAGCCGACCTATCTGGACTTCGCCTACTTCTCCTTCACCATCGCGGTCGCGTCGCAAACGGCCGACGTGGCGGTCGGCGCCGCGGAGGTGCGTAAAATCGCGCTCGTGCAGTCGGTTATTTCGTTCGTGTTCAACATGCTGATCCTGGGCCTGTCGATCAACGTCGGTGCCGGCCTGCTGGGCTGAAAACGAAAAAGGCTCCCCGCAGGGAGCCTTATGCACGTGCAACAGGTGCCGAAGATTACAGAACGTCTACCGCGTTCAGATCTTTGAAAGCCTGCTCCAGACGCGTCACCATGCTGGTCTGCGCTGCGCGCAGCCATACGCGTGGATCGTAGTATTTCTTGTTCGGCTGATCGGCGCCTTTCGGGTTGCCCAGCTGGCCCTGCAGGTAAGCTTCGTTCGCTTTGTAGTACTGCAGGATGCCATCCCAGGTCGCCCATTGGGTGTCGGTGTCGATGTTCATTTTGATCACGCCGTAACCCACAGACTCTTTGATCTCTGCGTCGGTAGAACCGGAACCGCCGTGGAACACGAAGTTCAGGCTGTTGTGCGGCAGGTTGAATTTCTTGGACACGTAGTCCTGAGAATCACGCAGGATGGTCGGAGTCAGCTTAACGTTGCCTGGCTTGTACACGCCGTGCACGTTACCGAAGGAGGCTGCGATGGTGAAGCGCGGGCTGATGGCGTTCAGTTTTTCGTACGCGTAAGCCACGTCTTCCGGCTGGGTGTACAGTGCGGAAGCGTCCATATGGCTGTTGTCCACGCCATCTTCTTCACCGCCGGTGCAGCCCAGTTCGATTTCCAACGTCATGCCGATTTTGGCCATGCGCTTCAGGTAGGCGCTGCAGATCTCGATGTTTTCTTCCAGAGATTCTTCAGACAGATCGATCATGTGGGAAGAGAACAGCGGTTTGCCGGTAGCGGCGAAGTGCTTCTCGCCGGCGTCCAGCAGACCGTCCAGCCATGGCAGCAGTTTCTTCGCGCAGTGGTCGGTGTGCAGGATCACCGGCACGCCGTAGTGTTCAGCCATCTGGTGAACGTGGTGTGCGCCAGAGATAGCGCCCAGAATCGCTGCACCCTGAGGCACATCGGTCTTCACGTCTTTGCCGGCGATGAACGCGGCGCCGCCGTTGGAGAACTGAACGATAACCGGCGCGCGCACTTTAGCCGCGGCTTCCAGCACTGCGTTGATGGAGTCGGTACCCACGCAGTTTACCGCTGGCAGCGCAAAGTTGTTCTCTTTAGCAACTGCGAAGACTTTCTGAACGTCATCACCCGTGATGACACCCGGTTTTACGAAATCAAAAATTTTAGACATGTTACTTTGTCCTGTTTCGTCGGCCGTAGATGGATGTAAATCGATGTTTTCACGCCGCGCAGCGTGAGCCGCGCGGTATAAAACAAACGGGCGGCTTTCGCCTCCCGTTGTCTGAATTACTGCTTAGCGCGCTCTTCCAGCATCACGACTGCAGGCAGCGGTTTCCCTTCAACGAATTCCAGGAATGCGCCACCGCCGGTGGAGATGTAGGAAATTTTGTCAGCGATACCGAACAGATCGATGGCTGCCAGAGTGTCGCCGCCGCCAGCGATAGAGAAAGCGTCGCTATCGGCGATCGCGCGGGCGACAATTTCGGTGCCCTTACGGAAGTTAGGGAACTCGAATACGCCAACCGGGCCATTCCACAGAATGGTCTTGGCGTTCTTCAGGATAACGGCCAGACGCTCGGCAGAGACGTCGCCCATATCCAGAATTTGCTCGTTGTCCTGGATCTCGTTGGCCTGCTTCACGGTCGCGGTCGCGGTTTCAGAGAACTCGGTCGCCACGCGCACGTCGGTCGGAACCGGGATGTCGCAGGTTTCCAGCAGTTTCTGCGCGTTCGGGATCAGATCCGGTTCGTACAGGGACTGGCCCACGTTGTTGCCCTGCGCCGCCACGAAGGTGTTGGCGATGCCGCCGCCGACGATCAGCTGATCGGCGATTTTGGACAGGGAATCCAGCACGGTCAGTTTGGTGGAGACTTTAGAGCCGCCCACGATGGCGACCATCGGACGGGCCGGGTTGCCCAGGGCCTTGCCCAGCGCTTCCAGCTCGGCGGACAGCAGCGGGCCGGCACAGGCGACAGGCGCGAACTTGCCCACGCCGTGGGTGGAAGCCTGCGCGCGGTGCGCGGTGCCGAACGCGTCCATCACGTACACGTCGCACAGCGCCGCGTATTTCTTGGACAGGGTTTCGTCGTCTTTCTTCTCGCCCTTGTTGAAGCGAACGTTTTCCAGCACCACCAGTTCGCCTTCGGCGACGTCGACGCCATCCAGATAATCCTTCGCCAGACGCACTGGGGATTTCAGATGATCTTTCAGGTAGTTGACCACAGGCAGCAGGGAGAATTCTTCGTTGTACTCGCCTTCGGTAGGACGACCCAGGTGGGAGGTTACCATCACGCGGGCGCCTTGCTTCAGCGCAGCTTCGATAGTCGGCAGGGAAGCGCGGATACGCGCGTCGGAAGTCACTTTACCGTCTTTTACCGGCACGTTCAGATCGGAGCGGATCAGTACGCGTTTACCCGCCAGATCCAGATCGGTCATCTTAATTACAGACATGGTGAACCCTCTTTATTGAATCTCTATAAAATTGCCTGAGCAGCGCGCCCATCACGCCGGCGCCGCCGTACTAGAAACCGCTGGCGGCCATTGCCCGTGTTGTATCCAACATCCGATTGGCAAAGCCCCATTCATTGTCGCACCAGACCAAGGTCTTTATCAGGTGCTGCCCGCTGACCCGGGTCTGCGTACCGTCGACGATAGCGCTGTGCGGGTCATGGTTAAAATCAATCGAGACCAATGGTAATTCCGTGTAGTCAACTATACCACGAAATGATTCCCGTGCGGCCTTTTGCAACAGCTGGTTGACCTCCGCCACCTTCACCGCGGCGCTCACGCTGACGCTAAGATCGATAGCCGTCACGTTGATGGTCGGCACGCGCACCGAGATAGCCTCGAAGCGATCGCAAAACTGCGGGAAGATGCGGGTGATGCCCGCGGCCAGCTTGGTATCGACCGGAATGATCGACTGGCTCGCCGCGCGGGTGCGCCGCAAATCCGCGTGATACGCGTCGATCACCGGCTGATCGTTCATCGCCGAGTGAATGGTGGTCACGGTGCCGGACTCGATGCTGTAGGCGTCGTCCAGCAGCTTGATCACCGGAATAATGCAGTTGGTGGTGCACGAGGCGTTGGACACGATGCGGTGTTCCGCCAGCAGCGTCTGATGGTTGACGCCAAACACGATGGTGGCGTCCAGATCGTTGCCGCCCGGATGGGCGAACAGCACTTTCTTCGCCCCCGCCGCCAGATGGGCTTCGCCATCCGCCCGGCTGCCGTACACGCCGCTGCAGTCCAGCACCACGTCGACGCCCAGTTCGCCCCAGGGCAACTGCTCCACCGCCGGCTGATGCAACAGGCGAATCGCGTCGTCTCCGACGCTCAGCGTGTCGCACTCTTGCCGCACATCCCACGCAAAGCGGCCGTGGCTGGAATCGTACTTCAGCAGATGGGCCATGCCTTCGGCGTTCGCCAGCTCGTTGATCGCCACCACGGAGATTTCCGCCCGTCGTCCCGATTCGTACAGTGCGCGCAATACGCTGCGGCCGATGCGGCCAAAGCCGTTTATCGCTATGCGGATGGTCATGCTGCTCCTGAAAAAGGGCCGTCCACGCCGGGTGACTCACCGGCGCCGCCCGGCGCTGACTGGTTGTCTCACTAACCCGCATAGAGTAGTGGATCGTACCGCCCGCTGTGAATCGCCGAGTTTGCATTATTCCCGCGCTTCAGCGGTTTTTCACCGCCGTCACATCGGCATTTCTGTTGAAGAGTGCTTCAACTGAAACGCTTCAGCTGAGCATAAACCAAAGTTTTGGCAAAAGGAACAGGTGCGACAGTTCCTCAGGTAACGGACGGGAGTTTTACGAGCATAAGATGATCTGGCGCACATTTTTGGCCTCAAGACCGCGACGAATTTTCGCTCGCCGGCCCCGTTTCGCCGTAGTGCTCACGAAAATAGTCGCGCAAAAATTCGACCGTCACCCGCACTTTCGCCGACGTTGCCAGCCGGGAAACGTACACCGCCCAGAAAAGATCGCTGCTAGCGGTTTAACTCTGTAAACGGAGCGCCCGCATCGGCGGGCGTCCTGGTTAAGCTTTCGGGAATATCCACAAATGCTCGGCCGGCAGGGAGAGCCGGCACAGCGTTTGATCGCGCGCCTCGTGGCCATAGGCACGCACCACGAAATCTTCGGCCACGGTGCGGAACAGGTATTCCCAGCGATCGCCGAGATACATGCTGGTCAGCAACGGCAGCTCAAGCTGGTTGCCCTGCGGATCTTCGCCCAACCGCACGCGCTCGACGCGGATCACCGCCGTGCCCTCCTGCCCGACCTGCACGCCTTCGCCCGCTTTGCCCCACAGCGCCCAATCCTTACCTTCGATGCGCGCCCGATCGCCTTCCAGCGCGACGACCTTGCCCGGCAACCGGTTGTTGCTGCCCATGAACTCGGCGGTGAACAGCGTGGTGGGCGAACCGTACATCTCCTGCGGCGTGCCCTGCTGTTCGATTTTGCCGTTATTGAGCAGCAGGATGCGATCGGAAATGGCCATCGCCTCGTTCTGATCGTGGGTCACCATCAGCGCCGACAGACCGAGCTTGATGATCAACTCGCGCAGGAATACTCGCGCCTCTTCGCGCAGCTTGGCGTCAAGGTTGGACAGCGGCTCATCCAGCAGGATCACCGGCGGGTTGTAGACCAGCGCGCGCCCGATCGCCACGCGCTGCTGTTGGCCGCCGGAGAGTTGGTGCGGATGGCGTTTGGCCAAATGCCCCAGCCCGAGCTGATCCAGCACCGCCTGCACCCGCTGGGCGATTTCCGCCGAGGCAGTCTTACGCAGTTTCAGCGGGTAAGCGACGTTCTCAAACACCGTTTTATGCGGCCACAGGGCGTAGGACTGAAACACCAGCCCCAGATTGCGCTCTTCGGCGGGAATTTCACTGCGTGCGCTGCCGTTGTACACCGCGCTGTTGCCGATGACGATCCGCCCCTGGCTCGGTTTCTCCAGCCCGGCTACCGCCCGCAGCAGCGTGGTTTTGCCGCTGCCCGACGGGCCCAGCAGCGAGACCACTTCGCCCCGTTTCAGATCCATCGACACCCCTTTCAACACCGGGTTGTCGCCATAGGTCAAATGCAGATTCTCTACCGAAAGTTCAATCATGTAATTTCACTCCAAAGCGCAAGGCGATCCCCAGCCCCAACACCACCAGCAGGATATTGATGAACGACAGCGCGGCGACGATATCGATAGCGCCCGCGGCCCACAGGGAAACCAGCATCGAGCCGATGGTTTCTGTGCCCGGAGACAGCAGATACACCCCGGTGGAATATTCGCGTTCAAAGATCAGGAACATCAGCAACCAGGAGCCGATCAGGCCGTAGCGCGACAGCGGAATGGTGACGTGGCGGGTGATCTGACCGCGGCTGGCGCCGGCGCTGCGCGCCGCCTCCTCCAGCTCCGGTCCCACCTGCAGCAGCGTAGAAGAGATCAGCCGCAGGCCGTAAGCCATCCACACCACGGTGTAGGCCAGCCAGACGCTGAAGATGGTGCTGCGCAGCGAACGCAACCAGACGATCACGTTCTCGCGCAGCCACTCGGCCATCGGCAGCACTGACAGCCAGCCTTCCTTAAGCGATTTGTCCAGCCACATCGGCAGGAACAGAAACACCCACAGGAACGCCAGGCCGGCCAACAGCCCCGGCACCGCGCGCGGCACCAGCACGCTGTAGTCGAGGAAGCGCGTGGCGCCATCCGGCTTGCGGTGCATGGCAATGCCGATAAACAGATAGCACGCCACCGCCAGCGCCCCGCCGATCACCCCGATCGCCATCGAGTTGACGATGGCGCGCAGCAGGTTGGGTTGCGCCCAGATGGTGCGGAAGGTGTTGATCGACAGTTCGTCCCAGACAGACACGCCCACGCCCCAGTTGGAGATAAAGGCGCGCAGCACCACGCCGATCAGCGGCACGCCGATGGTCACGGTCAGCCAGAACATCACCACCGCGCCGGCCACCCAGCGCCATTTGCCGAGCGGCAGCGCGCGCGCCTGCGAGGCTTTGCCCTTGACGGTGACGAAGCGGTTGGCGGTGCGCATCAGCCGGCGCTGCAGCATCACCAGCGGAATGGTGATGCAGATCAACACCACCGCCACCGCCGCCATCAGGTGGTAAGAAGGCGTGCCCAGCTTGTTGGTCAACTGATACAGGTAGGTCGCCAGCACCAGGTTGCCTTCCGGATCGCCTAGCACCAGCATCAGGCCGAACACCTCCAGCCCGAGGAAGAACAGCAGCACCCCGGCGTACAAGATAGACGGCCGCACCATCGGCAGGCTGACGGCGGTCATCACCTGCAGCGGCGTAGCGCCGGCGGTGCGCGCCGCTTCTTCAACGTCGGAGCCCACGCTGCGCAGCGCCGAGGAGATGTACAGATACGCGTGGGGCACGTGCGTCAACCCGGCTATCACCACGATGCTGGCCATCGAATAGATGTTCCACGGCACGAAACCCAGCAACGCTTCCGCCCACAGCGAGAAGAAGCCGACCGGCCCCGCCGCCACCACGTAACCGAAACCCAGCACCATCGGCGACACGAAGATCGGTACCAGAATCAGCGGTTCGATGATCCGCCGCCCCGGCAGATCGGTGCGCACCATCAGAAAGGCCAAAATGCCGCCGAGCGGGATGGCGATAATCACCAGGCCGAATGCCAGAATAAAGCCGCTTTTCAGCGCCTTGTAGAAATCCGGATCGGTAAAGATGAACTCGAAGGCCTCCAGGCTGAAGACCTTGGAGGGAGAGAAAAACGGAGCCGAGAGGAAGCTTTGAATGATGATAAACGACAGGGGGACATAGATAACCAGCGCGGTTATCAACACCACCAGGCCGCGCGGCAGGCTCTGCCACTTTCTGCGCCATGCTTGCATAAATGCTCCCTATGGTTGTAAACGACGACCAAAGGGCGCGCGCCCGTGCGGCAGGCGCGCGTCCGAATGCAGTCCCTGTTATTTCGCCGCGGCGGCGCGCCATTGTTTGATGTAGTCGAGACGTTTGGCCGGCTGCAGATATTCCAGCAGGCTGTCATCGACCGGGATCGGCTTGAGCGCGTTACCCAACAGCTTGGTCATGCCATCGATGTCGTTCTTGCCTTCGATGTCGTTGCGGATCGAGGGGATATCCGCCTGATTGGCGAGAATATTTTGCCCTTTCTCCGACAGCACGTAGTCGAACCACAGCTTGGCGGCATTAGGGTTGCCGGCCTCTTTGCTGATGAAGCTCACGCGCGACAGCACCAGGGTATAGTCTTTCGGATAGACGATGCCGAGCGACGGATCGCTCTTGGCGCGGGCCTCGGCGTATGAACCGAGGATATTGAAGCCGATCAGGTTTTCACCGGAGGAGACGCGCTCCATCATGGTGCCGGTGGAAGATTGCACCGCCAGCCCGCCCTTGGCCACGTCGGCCAGCGTTTTGAAGTAGTTAGGATCGGCCTTGAAGTCCTGCACCGACAGCATGAAGCCGACGCCGGATTTTTCGATGTCGTAGGTGGTGACTTTCTTCTTGAATTTGTCCGTCTGGCCGGCGATCAGTTTAGCCAGCGCCGCGTGTGAATCCGGCACATCGCCCTGCGGGATCAGCCGTTTGTTATAGATAAACACCACCGGCTCATAGGTGGTGCCATACACTTTATCTTGCCATACCGCCCATTTTGGCAGCTGAGCCCGCTCCGGAGAGGCATACTCCTGCGCGTAATCGCCCGCCAGTTTCAAAATGGTGTCCATCGACGAACTCCACACCAGGTCGCCGCTGGTGCCGCCGGCCGCCTGCTCGCTGATAAAGCGGTTATACAGTTCGGTGCTGTTCATGTCGTTGTATTCGACCTTGATGCCCGGATACAACGCCTCGAACCCCTGGATCAGCGGCGCCGCCGCCTTGGTGTCGGTGGTTGAATAAATCACCACCTTGCCTTCTTTCTTCGCGCCGTCGACCAGTTTCTGATAGTCGGCGGGGTAGCCCGCCGGGAAGGCCGCATAGGCGGAAACGGAGCCCAGTAAGGTGATAGCAGCTACGGTCGCGCTGATTTTTTTCATCATCATCCATCCCCTGATCACATTTAATAAACCAAAAATTAACATACAGTTAATATTTATGACGAGGCAACGGCGTTGCTTGTTATCTTTCGGTTTTGTGAGGTTGGACGTTTTTCAGCCAATAAAAAGCCCGGCAGCGCGGGCTTTACAGCACTTCCTATCGCAGACTATTCGGCCAGGTGAGAGCGCCGCAGCAGGCGAATTCGCTGTACGATGGCAACCCCCAGCAGCGTCAGAACAAATCCCGCCAGCTGCACCAGCGACAACGCCTCACCAAACAGCGCGTAAGCCTGCAGCGCCGCCGCCGGCGGCACCAGCAGCATCAGCGCGGTAATGCGAGTCAAATCGCCGTGGCGCACCATCCAAATGAACAGCGCGGTGCCGCCCAGCGACAACACGCCGGCCGACCACAGCAGCGAGAACCACAGCGTTGGCGAATTGTCCCAGGCGCCTGAGCCCATTACGGCCGCCAGTACGCCGGTCACGATCGCCGCGCCGAGGTGCTGAATGGCGCCTGCCGCCCGCAGATCGGCCGCCGCCAGCGAAGACTTCTGCACCATGATGCCTATCGTCAGCGCAACGATGCTGCCAAACCCCATCAGGATCGGCAGCAGCGCCATATTGCCGACGTCGATGCCGGTCAGCCGCGGGGAGAGCACCAGCGCAACGCCGATAAAACCGACCGCCAGCCCGGCCCAGGAACGTAACCCGATCGGCTTACGCAGCACCAGCGCGAAAATCAGCGCGGTAAACAGCGGCTGCAATCCGCCGATCAGCGACATCACTCCGGCTGCCAGGCCGTTCGCCACCGCCCACCAGCTTGCGGCAAGGTAAACACCGTTCATCAACATGCCGGTCAGCAGGTGCATTACGAACTGTCGCCCCTTGGGCCAGGCGCAATGCAGCGCCAGCAGAGCGAATACTGCCGCGGCGATCAAAAAGCGAAAGGTCAGGAAAAGGTTGGGATCGGCATGATCCGCCACCGCCCGCGCGGCAATAAAACCGGTCGACCAAATTAATATCAGGAAAAACGGCGCAATAAATGCCTTTCGCCGATCGCGTTTTTCGCGCTGGGTTATTTCCATATCACTACCTAAAAAATGCCGTTGATGAATTAATGCAGAGCATACTAACCAATTTAACACGGGCTTAACAGTATCGACGCTGGCACCAAGCAGGCGTGGTGAACATAATTGCGGGAAATAATGAAGTTTCAATCTTATATAATTCACCAAGCTTATAATTAATCCCACCACGTTACGATAATGTAAATTAATTGCTACATCCGGTATAACTATTCCCCTCCTGGCGGCATTGTCGGAATAATTCCCCTTTGCTAGCCTTCCTGAAGCCACTTAATTAACTGGACTGACTCATGGCCGAAATCACTGATTTTATGAAACTGGATATGCGTATTGGCGAAATTATTTCCGTGGAATATAACGACAAGGCATTAAAACCCGCCTATAAGCTGCGCATTGATTTCGGCGAAGAAATTGGCATTAAAAACAGCTCGGCGCAATTATGCGAAAACTATCAGGAAGATGATCTGCTTGGAAAAAAAGTCATCTCCGTCGTTAATTTCCCCGCCAGGCGGGTTGCCGGATTTAAATCTGAAGTGCTGGTACTTGCCGCGGTCACCCGGGATCAAGGCACTGTCTTGCTGAAACCCGATGTCGACGTGGAGATCGGCAGCAAGATTTTATAATCGCCACATCATTCGTGAGGCCACCGAGAAATGCGACAGTTATCCCTGCTTGATGAAGTTAAGAAGGCGTACCAGGAACACCGTTCAGCCTTTATCCCCGGCGCCACCATGCAAGCGATCCTGCTGGCGCTGGGCGCGCGGCCGGAAGATTTTGCCAGGCTGCAGCAGGTCAGCGCCAATCTGGCGGACGATCCCACACTGCCTTTCCGCAAGTCCAGAAACGGCCGCTTCTGTTTCGACTTCGATCGCGCCCAGATTGAGCGGCTGGAGTTCCAGCCTTTCGTGCTCTCGGTCGAGGAAGACTTCATCCGCTACGATTCGGGAAAGGTGCGCCATTTCCGCGGCATCAACGACGATCTGCAGTTGAATACGGCATTTCAGGCACTGATGAAATTCAAAGCCTACGTGATCGATGGCGTGAGCGTGACGCCGCGCCCCCGGCTTAATCAGGAAATCAACAAATTTGTCTGCACGGTGTTCAACCTGCGCACCGTCACCACGCCGCAGATGTTGGGCGAACCGGCGCTGGAAGGCGTACACAGCGACGGCGTCGACCACACCATGACGACCTTCCTCGGCTGCGACAACATGACCGACGACAGCGCCAAGACCTTTATTCACGATATGCGCGAAACCAGCGGGATCAAATTCGATCGCGCCCGGCCGGAATGGATTTTGGGCGAAATACAGCATCGGCATTTCCTCGATACCCTGCTGATTGTCGACCATGAGCGCAAACACAGCCTCTCACCGGTGGAAGCGCAGGACAAACGCCGGCATTCGACCCGTGATATGCTGATCTTTTTCACCCGTAAACCGGTCGAAGACGGCCACGTCTCCTTCGCGTATGACTCTTTTAAACCGCATATCGAAATCCCGCTGTCGATAGACATGGTGGCGCGCGCGAGCTAACGCGCTGCCGGGCCGGCCGCCAGGATCCCTCTGTGCGGCCGGTTCACGCCGGGGTAAACAGCGCGGGATTAATCAGGTTTTTGTCGCCGAATTATTATATCCTGCCGGACGAAAATTTTTGCGGGCTTACGCTGCCCCACGCGCCTCCTCCTGCAGTGCTTCATTCCGCAGCCAGGCCGTTTATTTCATGAATACAGGCAGTGCCATACCGTTATGACCAAGAGTTTATCCCCGAAAGACATTATCGCCCTGGGCTTTATGACCTTCGCCCTGTTTGTCGGCGCCGGCAACATCATTTTCCCCCCGCTAGTGGGGCTGCAGTCCGGTGAGCATCTGTGGCCGGCCGCCCTCGGTTTTATGGTGACCGCCGTCGCCCTGCCGGTGATTGCCGTGATCGCGCTGGCGCGCGTCGGCGGCAGCATCAGCCTGCTGACTGGCCCCATCGGCCGCACAGCCGGCCTGCTGTTGGCGACCGTCTGCTATCTGGCGCTGGGCCCGCTGTTCGCCACCCCGCGAACCGCCAATGTTTCTTTCGCCCTCGGCATCGCGCCCTTCACCGGCGACGGCGCCCTGCCGCAGTTCATCTACAGCCTGCTGTTCTTTACCCTGGCGATGGTCGTGTCGCTGTATCCCGGCCGCTTGCTCGACAACGTCGGCCATATTCTGGCGCCGCTGAAAATTCTGGCGCTGGCCGTGCTCGGCATCGCCGCCCTGGTCTGGCCCGCCGGTGCGCCGGTCTCCGCCGTCGGCAGCTATCAGGCCGCGGCGTTTTCCACCGGCTTCGTTCAGGGTTATCAAACCATGGACACGCTGTCGGCGTTGATGTTCGGCTCGATTATCGTCACCGCCGCCCGCTCGCGCGGCGTCAGCGACAGCGGCCTGCTGCTGCGCTACACCCTCTGGGCCAGCCTGATCGCCGGCGTCGGCCTGACGCTGGTCTATATCTGCATGTTCAAGCTCGGCGCCGGCAGCGGCAGCCTGGTCGGGAACGATGCTCAGGATGGCGCGGCAATCCTGCACGCCTATGTGCAGCACACCTTCGGCGATCTGGGCAGCGTCTTTATGGCGGTACTGATGTTCATCGCCTGCCTGGTGACGGCGGTCGGCATGACCTGTGCCTGCGCGGACTTCTTCTCTCGCTACCTGCCGCTCTCTTACCGCACGCTGGTGGTTATCCTCGCGCTCTTCGCCATGCTGGTCTCCAACATGGGGCTGGCCAACCTGATCCGCGTCTCGCTGCCGGTGCTGACGGCGATCTATCCACCCTGCATCGCGCTGGTATTGCTCAGCTTCAGCCAGAACCGCTGGCGCAGCGCCAAGCGCGTCTTCGCGCCGGTGATCGCTACCAGCCTGGTGTTTGGCCTCGCCGACGGCCTGAAAGCCTCCAGCTTCAGCAGCCTGCTGCCCGTCTGGTTCGATAAGCTGCCGCTGGCCGAACAGGGTCTGGTCTGGCTGCAGCCTACGCTGCTGGTGCTGTTGCTGGCGGCGGCTTACGACCGGTTGCGCAGCGCCGAAAGCATCAAGACCGCGTCGTAAACGCGGTTTCCGCCCATAAAAATCTATGGTCATCCCCGTTTTTGCAACACCGATTTTGATTTATGATGGGCTTGCTTAAATCTATACGGCGTCTGATGGGGAACACTGCGTTACCCGCGCCACGATGAAGTCCGCACCTGTTGAACCTGAAA